>NZ_JBAJMW010000004.1:0-492621 GCF_036881825.1 Tersicoccus mangrovi
AGCACCTCCCATCGTGCCGACCAGGAGCCCGTTTCCTCACCCCCACCCCACCGTCGGCAACGTCATGACCCACAACAACTAGGCTGGCCGCCATGACCGAATCGACCACCCGTCCTCAGCCCGCCGCGCCCTCCGACCCCACCGAGGCGGCCATCGTCGCCGCCGTCGACGAGAACCTGCCCGGTACGCTCGAGTCCCTCGCCGGCCTCGTCGGCATCCCGGGCATCGCCTGGGCCTCCTTCGACCCGGAGAACCTGCAGCGCAGCGCCCGCACGGTGGCCGGACTGTTCGGCGACCTCGGGCTCGACGCGCAGGTGCTCAGCGTCGACGACGGCGACCGCGCCGGCGGTCCCGCGGTCGTGGCCACCCGCCCCGCCGCGGCCGGCCAGCCGACCGTGCTGCTGTACGCGCACCACGACGTGCAGCCCCCGGGCGACCCGGACGCGTGGGAGAGCGAGCCGTTCACCATGGTCGAGCGGGACGGGCGCCTGTTCGGCCGTGGCGCGGCCGACGACAAGGGCGGCGTCATGGTGCACGTCGCCGCGCTCGGTGCCCTCGCGCAGGCCGTGGGGGAGAGCGGCGTCGGCGTCACCGTGTTCGTCGAGGGCGAGGAGGAGGCCGGATCCCCGACGTTCCGGGCCTTCCTGGACGCGCACCGGGACCTGCTGCGGGCCGACGTCATCGTCGTCGCCGACGCCGGGAACTGGAAGGCGGGCGTGCCGGCCCTGACGACGAGCCTGCGTGGGCTCGTCGACGCCACCGTCACCGTGCGGGTGCTGGATCACGGCGTGCACTCGGGTATGTTCGGCGGCCCCGTCCTGGACGCGGTGACCTTGCTGAGCCGCCTGATCGCGACGCTGCACGACGAGAACGGCGACGTCGCCGTCGAGGGCCTGGTGCAGGGCGAGGCCGAGGGCCTGGACTACGACGAGTCGGCCTTCCGCGCCGACGCGTCGATGCTGCCGGGCACCGAACTGGCCGGCACCGGCTCCCTGACGACGCGCCTGTGGAACCGGCCGGCGCTGTCGGTGATCGGCCTGGACGCACCCGCCGTGGACGTCGCCTCGAACACCATCACCCCGACCGCGCGGGCCAAACTGAGCCTGCGCCTGGCCCCGGGCCAGGACCCCGACGCGGCCATGGAGGCACTCGAGCGGCACCTGACCGGCCACGCGCCGTTCGGCGCGACGGTCGAGTTCGCCGTGGGGGAGCGGGGCCAGGCGTTCGACGCCGACGTCACGTCCACCGCCTCGGAGCTGGCGCTGCGGTCGCTGAGCGACGCGTGGGGCACCCCCGCCGTCACTGCCGGCATGGGCGGGTCGATCCCCTTCGTCGCGGACCTGACCGAGGTCTACCCGGAGGCGCAGATCCTGCTCACCGGCGTCATCGATCCCGACACGCGCGCCCACGGCGCGAACGAGTCGATGGACAAGGCCGACTTCCGCAACGCCATCGTCGCCGAGGCCCTGCTGCTGCACCGGCTGCGGCGCTGAGAATCCGCACGTCGCACCGTCCGGCGGCAGGGCCGTCACCTGCTGCCGGACGGCTGCGGTGACGACGTACGATGGAACCACGCCGTCGGGCGCCGGGCGCGAGAACACGCGTGCCGAGCCCGGTCAGCACAGAGAGGACTCACCGTGAGCGCATCGACCACCGAGACCGTGGACACCGCAGACCTGCCCACCCATGACGTCAACCTCAGCGACGTCGCCGCGCAGAAGGTCGCCAGCCTGCTCGAGCAGGAAGGACGCACCGACCTGCGGCTGCGCATCGCGGTGCAGCCGGGCGGCTGCTCGGGTCTGATCTACCAGCTCTACTTCGACGAGCGGATCCTGGACGGCGACGCCGTCCGCGGGTACGACGGGGTCCAGGTCGTCGTCGACAAGATGAGCGTGCCGTACCTGGCTGGTGCGAGCATCGACTTCGAGGACACGATCGCGAAGCAGGGCTTCACCATCGACAACCCGAACGCTGCCGGCTCCTGCGCCTGCGGCGATTCGTTCCACTAGGAGCACCCGGAGCCCGGCGGTCGACCCGCCGGGCTCCGCCGCTGATCAGACCTCTGCACCGGTGCCCGCCACGCGGCCCGGGGTGGGGGCGGGGAACCCGATCTGGCGGTAGGCTCTACAAGGAGTAGTAAAGCGGTGACGTTCCCGGGGCACCGTCGAAAGACGGAGCGGAACGGCAGGCACCGCATCTCGTACCGAAGAGGAAGGGCCGTTTCGTGACTTCGCGGAAACCCAACGGCGGGCGCCGGTTCCGTCTCGCCGGGGCGGTGGCCATCGGGACAGCAGCGGTCGTGCTGCTGTCCGGTTGCACCAGTCAGGCCAGCAACGGCTGGCTGCCGTCCGAGCGGGACATCACGGACCGCTCGCACTACATCTGGGATCTCTGGATCAACTCGTGGATCGCGGCGCTGGCCGTCGGTCTGCTGGTGTGGGGCCTGATCCTGTGGTGCATCATCGCCTACCGCCGCCGCAAGACCGACAAGGGCTACCCCCGGCAGCTGAGCTACAACCTGCCGATCGAGATCTTCTACACTTTCGTGCCGCTGGCCATGGTGTTCGTGCTCTTCTACTTCACGGACGTCGCGCAGACGAACATCCTGCAGCGCAGCGACCACCCGGACCTCGTCGTCGACGTCCGCGCCAAGCAATGGTCCTGGGACTTCAACTACGTCCAGCAGAACACCTACGACTCGGGCACCCAGGCGCACCTGGACGGGCAGCCCGGCGCGAAGGACCGTCTGCCCACCCTGTACCTGCCGGTGAACAAGACCGTCGAGTTCCAGCTCAACGCCCGCGACGTCATCCACTCCTTCTGGGTTCCTGCGTTCCTCGAGAAGATGGACATGATTCCCGGCAAGACCAACTATCTGACGATCACTCCGCAGAAGGAGGGTCAGTTCGACGGCAAGTGCACCGAGCTGTGCGGCGAGTACCACTCGGAGATGCTCTTCAACGTCAAGGTGGTCAGCCAGGCCGAGTTCGACCAGCACATGCAGCAGCTGCGTGATGGCGGGCACAGCGGCCAGATCGGCAAGGACTACGACCGCAACGCGGACCTGACCCCCAACGCAGTGTCGGAAGGCTGAGGAAATCGTGTCGACTTACGACTACACCGCTGAGGATTCGGCCGTCTCTGCAGCGCCGCGGGTGGTGCCCCGGTCCAAGGGACGGATCGTGGTCAGCTGGCTGACCAGCACGGACCACAAGACCATCGGGTACATGTACCTGATCGGCTCGTTCATCTTCTTCTGCATCGGCGGCGTCATGGCACTGCTGATCCGCTCGGAGCTCTTCGAGCCCGGCATGCAGATCCTTCAGACGAAGGACCAGTACAACCAGCTGTTCACGATGCACGGCACGATCATGCTGCTGATGTTCGCGACGCCGCTGTTCGCCGGCTTCACCAACGTCATCATGCCGCTGCAGATCGGTGCCCCGGACGTCGCCTTCCCGCGGTTGAACGCGCTGGCCTTCTGGTTCTACCTGTTCGGCTCCTCCATCGCCGTCGCCGGCTACATCACCCCGCAGGGTGCCGCGTCGTTCGGCTGGTTCGCCTACGCTCCGTTGTCGAACACGACGTTCTCGCCCGGTGTGGGTGGTGACCTCTGGGTGTTCGGCCTCGCGCTCTCCGGCTTCGGCACCATCCTCGGCGCCGTCAACTTCATCACGACGATCATCTGCATGCGCGCCCCCGGCATGACCATGTGGCGCATGCCGATCTTCACCTGGAACGCCCTGGTGACGTCGATGCTCGTGCTGATGGCGTTCCCGCCGCTGGCCGCCGCGCTGTTCGCCCTCGGTGCGGACCGCCGGTTCGGTGCGCACATCTTCGACCCGGCCAACGGTGGCGCCATCCTCTGGCAGCACCTGTTCTGGTTCTTCGGCCACCCCGAGGTGTACATCATCGCGCTGCCGTTCTTCGGCATCGTGACCGAGATCTTCCCGGTGTTCTCCCGCAAGCCGATCTTCGGCTACAAGGGCCTCGTGTTCGCGACCATCGCGATTGCCGCGCTGTCCGTGACCGTGTGGGCGCACCACATGTACGTGACCGGCTCGGTCATGCTGCCGTTCTTCGCCTTCATGACGATGCTCATCGCGGTGCCGACGGGCGTGAAGTTCTTCAACTGGATCGGCACGCTGTTCCGCGGGTCGGTGACCTTCGAGACGCCGATGCTGTGGTCGATCGGCTTCCTGATCACCTTCCTGTTCGGCGGCCTGACCGGCATCATCCTGGCGGCCCCGCCGCTGGACTTCCACGTCTCCGACACGTACTTCGTGGTCGCGCACTTCCACTACGTCGTGTTCGGCACGGTCGTGTTCGCCATGTTCGCCGGCTTCTACTTCTGGTGGCCGAAGTTTACCGGGTCGATGCTCAACGAGCGCCTCGGCAAGGTCCACTTCTGGATGCTGTTCCTCGGCTTCCACGGCACCTTCCTCATCCAGCACTGGCTGGGCGTCGTCGGCATGCCGCGGCGGTACGCGGACTACCTGCCCGAGGACAACTTCACCTGGATGAACCAGATCTCGACGGTCTCTTCGTTCGTCCTCGGCGCCTCCCTGCTGCCGTTCTTCTGGAACGTGTACAGCACCTGGCGCCGCAAGGAGAAGGTCATGGTCGACGACCCGTGGGGCTTCGGCGGCTCGCTCGAGTGGGCCACGTCCTGCCCCCCGCCGCGGCACAACTTCACGTCCCTGCCGCGGATCCGCTCCGAGCGCCCGGCTCTCGACCTGCACCACCCCGAACTGGCGGCGCACTCCGCTCCGCCGAATGCCAGCGCCGCGGTGTTCGGCCCTGCTGACCGAGGAGAACGCTGACCCATGCGCGTCGAGACCAAACTCTTCCTGTTCATGGTGCCGTTCTTCATCGTGGTGGGTACCGTCTACGGCTTCATGACCCACTGGATGGAGCCCGTCGGGTTCCTCGGGATCTGGCTCGTGGCCGCACTCGCCGCCATGATCGGCCTGTACCTCTGGTACACCGGCCGGCGGGTCGGATTCCGGCCTGAGGACCGCACCGACGGTGAGATCCACGAGGGCGCCGGCGAGCAGGGCTTCTTCAGCCCGTGGAGCTGGTGGCCGCTGACCCTGGCGCTGGCCTGCGCGGCCATGATGCTCGGCATGGCGGTCGGCTGGTGGATCGTCTTCATCGGCGTCGGCTTCGCCGTCATCGGCCTGGTCGGCTGGGTGTTCGAGTACAGCCGCGGTGATCACGCACACTGACGTTCCGCGAAGGACGTGACGAGAGGCCCGG
This sequence comes from Tersicoccus mangrovi, assembly GCF_036881825.1. Taxonomy (NCBI): domain Bacteria; kingdom Bacillati; phylum Actinomycetota; class Actinomycetes; order Micrococcales; family Micrococcaceae; genus Tersicoccus; species Tersicoccus mangrovi. Next base: position 5,260 of record NZ_JBAJMW010000004.1, read on the forward strand.
GCGGGTGACCGCGCCGGGCCTCTCGCGTGTCCGCGACCGTTACCGGCGACGTCGTCGGCAGGACCGGCGGTGACGCCGGGTGAGAGGGGAGCTGTGCACGAGGGGATGACGGGGTACCGACGCGTGCTGGCGCATCTGCGCGAGGACGTGCTCGGCGTCCTGGAGCCGGGGGACGGTCTGCCGCCGGAGCGGGAGCTCGCGATCCGGTTCGGTGTCGCCCGGATGACGGTGCGGCGGGCGCTCGACGAGCTGGCCACCGAGGGGCTGATCGACCGGCTCGTGGGGGTCGGCACCTTCGTCGCCTATCCGAAGCGGAACATCCACGTCCAGCTGACCTCGTACACCGAGGAGATGACGCGCCGTGGCATGATCCCGACGGCCACCGTGCTGGATTTCGGTGCGGTGGCCGCGTCGGACCATGTGGCCCGTCAGCTGCGGCTCGAGCCGGGGGACGCCGTGCTGCGATACCGGCGCCTGTTCTATGCGGACGGGCAGCCGATGAGCGTCGACGAGAACTTCCTCGTGCCGCAGCACGTGCCCGGCATGGCCAAGGCGTCCCCGCCGCCGTCGCTCTACCGCTATCTCAGCGAGGAGTACGGGCTCGTGATCGACTGGGGCGAGGACACCATCGAGGCGACGTCCGCGACGCCGTCGCTGGCGCGCCTGCTGACGATCGACGCCCGGGATCCGCTGCTGAAGATCGAGCGGCGGGCCTACGTCGGCCGCGTCATCGTGGACTTCTCCGTCTCCTACTACCGGGCGGACCGCTACCGGCTCTCCGTGCCCCTGCAGCGCCCTCGTCGCGCCCAGCAGCACCGCCCGGTGCTCCGGGGTCGCTGAGGCCGCTCACAGGCCTCCTGGCCGCGTCCTGATCGCGTCCTGTCCGCGCTCAGGCGCGGTCGTGCAGCGTGATGAGGTAGCCGTCGGGGTCGGCGAAGGTGAACGTGCGGCCGAACGGGCCGTCGACGGGCGCCGCGACGATCGTGTGGCCGTCCGCGGCCAGGGCGTCGTGGATCTCCTGCACGTCCGTGGCGTGCAGCCAGATCGCCGCGCCGATCCCCGGCTGCGCGGCACCGTCGAGATCGGTGCCCGCGACGACGTCGCGGAGAGCGAAGGCGATCGGCGTGGTCGTGAAGACGACGGCGTGCGGCGGCCCGGCCGGGGAGCGCACGAGGCCGAGGTAGCGCTCGTAGAACGCTCTGGACGCCTCCAGGTCGCGTGCCTGGAGGGAGATGAAGTCGGGTCCGGTGACGGGCATGGTGTGCTCCTCCCGGTCAGTGTCAGGAATCTGACACGCATCAGTATGTCAGAATGCTGACATGAAGCACAAGGCTGAGGGTGTCGACCTCGAGACGTCGCTGGGCTATCTGCTCAAGGAGGCCTCCAACGCACTGCGGTCCGCCATGGACGAGGTGCTGCGGCCCCTGGGGATGACCGTGACCCACTACTCGTGCCTCGAGCTGCTGGCCCAGAGGCCCGGCCTGTCCAACTCCGAGCTCGCCCGCGGTGCGTTTGTCACGCGGCAGTCGATGAACGTCCTGCTGCAGTCCCTCGAGCGGGACGGCGTGGTCACCAGGCCGGCCGAGGCACCGGTTGGCAAGGCGCTGCCAGCCCGCCTCACCGCGCGCGGCAGACAGAGCCTGGAGCAGGCGACGGCGGCGGTGCGGTCCGTCGAGCTGCGGATGCTGGCCGGGCTCTCCGACGACGAGCAGGCTGTCGCGCTGCGGGTGCTGCGGAGCATGGTACGGTCGCTGCGCGCCTGAGGTCGACGGGGGAGACCGGGCCGTTCAGCGCCCGTGCGCGTGGCGATCCCTGACATGCCACGGGGCCGGCAGGACGATGTCCTGCCGGCCCCGTGACCGGAGAGCCGGAACTCAGTGGCCGATGCTGGCCCGCTCCGACTCAGCGGTCTCGATCTCGTCGTGGCCCCCGTGGGAGTGCGCCGCCTCGAGCTCGGCCGGCGTGACGGGTGCGACCCGGTCCTCGAAGAAGAACCGCGACAGCCGGCCACGGACCCGCTCGGCACCGGAGACCTTGCCGTTGCGACCCGGACGCGCCTCCAGCACCTCGGGGGAGTCGAAGTTGATCATCCGGTACAGGCGGTAGCGGTCGACGGGCTCGTGCACCTCGATGAACTCGCCGTGGGGCAGTCGCACGATGCGGCCGGTCTCCCGACCGTGCAGCGCGATCTCGCGGTCCTTGCGCTGCAGAGCCAGGGCGATGCGGCGGGCGATGATGAAGCCGAGGATCGGGCCGATGAAGAACAACGCCCGCAGCCAGTACGTGACGTCGTTCAGGGCCACGTGGAAGTGGGTGGCGATGAGGTCGGAGCTCGCCGCGGCCCACAGCACGCAGTAGTAGACGACGCCGGCGACGCCGATGCCCGTTCGGGTCGGGGCGTTGCGAGGGCGGTCCAGGATGTGGTGCTCCCGGTCGTCCTTTGTCACCCAGCGCTCGATCCACGGGTAGAGGAACATGACCGTGAACAGGATGAGCGCGGGCCCGAGGGCCGGCAGCAGCACGTTCAGCGTGAGCGTCCAGTGCCCGAAGAGCACGAACTCCCAGTGCCACGGCCAGGTGCCCGGCATCAGGCGCAGGGCACCGTCGACCCAGCCGATGTACCAGTCCGGCTGCGTGCCGGCGGAGACGGGGGAGGGGTCGTACGGGCCGTAGTTCCAGATCGGGTTGATCGTGAACGCCGCGGCCATCAGTGCGATGACGCCGAAGACGATGAAGAAGAAGCCACCGGCCTTCGCCGCGTAGATCGGGCCGACGGGGTAGCCGACGACGTTCGTCTCCTTGCGTCCCGGACCGGGGTACTGCGTGTGCTTGTGCAGCACCACCATGAACAGGTGGACGGCGATCATCAACAGGATCACGGCCGGGATCAGCAGGATGTGCAGGGTGAACAGCCGGGAGATGATGTGCGTCCCCGGGAACTCGCCGCCGAACAGGAAGAACGAGATGTAGGTGCCGACCAGCGGGATCGCCTTGATCACGCCGTCGATGATGCGCAGGCCGTTGCCCGAGAGCAGGTCGTCCGGGAGCGAGTAGCCGGTGAAGCCGGCCGCCAGGCCCAGGATGAGCAGGACGGAGCCGACGACCCAGTTGAGCTCACGCGGCTTGCGGAACGCACCGGTGAAGAAGACGCGGAGCATGTGCACCGCGTTGGACGCCACGAACAGCAGGGCCGCCCAGTGGTGCACCTGGCGGATGAAGAGGCCGCCGCGGATGTCGAACGAGATGTCCAGCGACGACTGGTACGCCACGGACATCTGGACGCCCTTCATCGGCACGAACGTGCCGGCGTACTGCGTCTCGGCCATCGACGGGTTGAACCAGAACGTCAGGAAGGTGCCCGAGAGTAGCAGGATGACGAACGAGTAGAGCGCCACCTCGCCGAACATGAACGACCAGTGGTCGGGGAAGACCTTCCGGCCGAACTCTTTGACCATGGCGGAGCCGCCGACGCGCTGGTCGACGAAGTCGGCCATCCGTCCGACGGCGGTCGGCGCCGTGTAGGTGGTACTGCGGTGATCAGTGGTGGTGGATGACATCAGCCACGCTCCCAGAAACTCGGACCCACAGGCTCGTGGAAGTCGCTTTGTGCAACGAGGTAGCCCTGGTCGTCGACCATGATGGGCAGTTGGGGCAGCGGATGGGACGCCGGCCCGAAGATGACCTTGCACTCCTGCGTCAGGTCGAACGTCGACTGGTGGCACGGGCACAGCAGGTGGTGCGTGTGCTGCTCGTACAGCGCGACGGGGCAACCGACGTGGGTGCAGATCTTCGAATAGGCCACGATGCCCTCGTAGCCCCAGTTCTCACGCCCGGGGGAGGGGTTGAGGTCCTCCGGGTTCAGGCGCATCAGGAGCACGACGGCCTTGGCCTTCTGCTCGAGCTTGTCCTCGGCCTCGTTGAGGCCTTCGGGGATCACGTGGAAGACGGAGCCGATCTGCACGTCCGCCGCCCGGATGGGGGTGCCGTCCGGGTCGCGGGTCAGGCGCACGCCCTTGTTCCACATGGTGTGGCGCAGCGCGTCGCCCGGCAGCGGCCCGAGGTCGCGGAAGATCGCGATCGCGGGCAGCACGGCCAGCGCACCGGCGCCGATGAGGGTGTTCCGGATGAGCGGCCGGCGAGCGATGCCGGACTCCTCGAGGATGCCCTTGACGATGCCCTCGGCGTCGCGGCGGTCGGCCTCGGGACGGATGGTGTGCCGTTCCTCGACCCACTCGTGGTCCGGCATGAGCGTCTTGGCCCAGTGGACCACGCCGATGCCGATGCCGAACATCGCGAACGCCGTGCCGAGCCCGAGCAGCAGGTTCTGCAGCCGGAGCGTGGCCACGGTGTCGTCGAGCCGGATGAAGAAGTAGCCGAAGAAGAACAGCAGCGTCCCGATGATGGAGACGACGAACAGCAGGGACACCTGCCGTTCGCTGCGCTTCGCCGCGCGCGGCTGGGTGTCCGACAGGCGCGGACGGTGCGGCGGCAGGCCCGGGTCCGGGTGTGCCAGGTCGTTGGGTCGGCCGTCTGCCGTGGCGACTGCGCCGGAGTTGCCCGGGGTGCCGTTGCTACGGTCGCTCATGAGCCCCCTCATTCTTCGTCGTGGTGCTGATGTGTGTCGGGTTCCGATGCGCCGGGCGGGTCTCCCGCCGCCCGCGCACCGGGGCGGTGCTCAGGAGGACCGGGAGGTCAGCCAGATGGTGAAGGCGATGATGACGCCGAGGCCAGCGACCCACGCGAACAGACCCTCGGACACGGGACCGAGAGAGCCGAGGTCGGCTCCGCCGGGCGAGCCCTGCGCCTCGATGGTCTTGAGGAAGGTGATCAGGTTCCGCTTCTCGTCGGGCGAGATGTTGGAGTTGTTGAACACCGGCATGTTCTGCGGGCCCGTGACCATGGCCTCGTAGATGTGCTTCTCCGAGACACCCTTCAGCGCCGGGGCGAACTTGCCCCGGGTCAGGGCGCCACCGGCGGCGGCGGCGTTGTGGCACATGGCGCAGTTGACGCGGAAGACCTCGCCACCCTTGGCGGCGTCGCCCTTGCTGGTGTCCAGCTGCTCGTCGGTCGGCACGGCCGGGCCGGCGCCCAGGGACGCGACGTAGGCGGCCAGCTGCCGCGTCTGGGTGTCGTCGAACTGGACGGGCTTCTTCTGTGCCTGCGGGCCCTGCATCGCCATCGGCATGCGGCCGGTGCCGACCTGGAAGTCGACGCTGGCGGCTCCGACGCCGACGAGGGACGGGCCGGAGGTGCTGCCCTTGGCGCCCATGCCGTGGCAGGTGGCGCAGTTGGCGATGAAGAGCTTCTGGCCGGTGGTGACGTCCTCGGCCGAGTACGTCTCCTTCGACTGGGAGGCCTGGGCGGTGTTCGCGGAGCTCGCCGCGGCATACACCGTTCCGGTGATCAGCAGCGCCAGCAGGAGCAGCGCCACTGCCGCGAGCGGGTGCCTGCGCCGTTGTGCGAGTGACTTCACCTGTCCGTACCTCTTCCGTCGTGGTCGTGCGTCGTCACGGGGGCCTGGTTCGGCGCTGTCCGTGCGGGTCTCGATGGTGCGATGTATCTCGATTGTCGAGAGATCTGTGGTCTCATTCTCGTCCACCTCCGGCTGCCGTCAAGGCCGCCTACTTGAGGAAGTAGATGATGAAGAAGAGGGCGATCCACACGACGTCGACGAAGTGCCAGTAGTAGGAGACGACGACGGCGGAGGTCGCTTCGAAGTGGCCGAAGCGCTTGGCGATGAAGGCACGCCCGATGATGAAGAGGAAGGCGATCAGACCGCCGGTCACGTGCAGACCGTGGAAGCCGGTGGTCAGGTAGAAGGACGAGCCGTACGCGTTCGAGGAGAGCGAGATGTGCTCGGCCACCAGGTTCGTGTACTCGTAGGCCTGCACCGAGACGAAGATCGCGCCCATGATGAAGGTGAGGATGAACCACTCGACCATGCCCCACCGCGCGACGTTCAGCAGGCCGCCGGTCCGCCGCGGCTGCAGGCGCTCCGCGGCGAACACGCCGAACTGGCAGGTCACCGAGCTGAGGACCAGCACGATCGTGTTGGCCAGGGCGAACGGGACGTTCAGCTTGGCGGTCTCCTCGGCCCACATCTGCGGCGACGTGGAGCGGAGCGTGAAGTACATCGCGAAGAGGGCCGCGAAGAACATGATCTCGCTGGAGAGCCACACGATCGTCCCCACCGACACCATGTTCGGACGGTTGAGAGCGGGGTGCGCCTGGGGGCTCGGAGCGTGGGTTGCACTGGTCACCTTGCCATTATGGCTGGTAAAACCCTGAGCCACCAACGCAACTCGCCCGAACATGGCTCTGACGTGGGACGATACCTCAGAAATTTTGTCTACGAAGGATAGAAAAGGGGCTCGCGCTAGGATGCGCTCCCAGCGTCCGTCCAGCGACCCGCGAGCGGGCTCGCCGCGGACCCGGCGATAGGATCGACGCGTGAATCCGCAGCCCTCCCGTACGTCCGCCCGCTCGTCCGTCCCTGAGGGGTCCGCGGTGCGGTCGTGGCCGGAGCTGCTGACGGCGCTGCTCGCAGGCCGGGACCTGACGGCGGCGGAGACCGCGTGGGCCATGGACCGGGTGATGTCCGGTGAGCTCCCTGACGCCGCCGTCGCAGGCTTCCTCGTGGCGCTCAAGGCCAAGGGCGAGACGGTCGAGGAACTCGCTGGGCTCGTCGAGGCGATGCTCGGGCACGCCAACCGCCTCCCCGTCAGCGGGGACGCCCTGGACATCGTGGGCACCGGGGGAGACCGGCAGAACACCGTCAACATCTCGACGATGGCCGCCCTCGTGTGCGCGGGCGCCGGCACGCCCGTCGTCAAGCACGGCAATCGGGCGGCCTCGTCCTCGACCGGCACCGCCGACGTGCTCGAGGCGCTCGGCGTCAATCTGGACCTCTCGGTGGATGATGTCGCCGAGGCGGCCCGCACGGTCGGCGTCACCTTCTGCTTCGCCCAGGTGTTCCACCCGTCGATGCGGTTCGCCGCCGGCGCCCGCAAGGCCCTGGGCGTGCCGACGGTGTTCAACTTCCTCGGTCCGATGACCAACCCGGCGAGGGTCGACGCCTCCGCGATCGGCGTCGCCGACCCGCGGATCGGCCCGCTGATCGCCGGCGTCCTGGCGCGCCGCGGGAACCGCGCCCTCGTCTTCCACGGCCACGACGGCCTCGACGAGCTGACGACCACGGCGCCCTCGACCGTGTGGGAGGTGCGCGACGGCCGCATCACCGAGGAGGTGCTGGACCCGCAGGCGCAGCTCGGCATCCCGCGCGCGACGCTGGACGACCTGCGGGGCGGCATGCCGACGCACAACGCCGACGTCGTCCGTTCCGTCCTCGCCGGCGAGCAGGGTCCCGTGCGCGACGCCGTCGTGCTCAACGCGGCCGCGGGCCTGACCGCGGCCGCCCGCACCGCCGACGGCCCGCTGGCCGACCGCCTGGCGTCCGGTCTGGACCGGGCACGCCGCTCCCTGGACGACGGGGACGCCGCGCGGGTGCTCGAGCGCTGGGTGCGCTTCAGCGACGAGCGCGGCCGCTGACCGGCACGTTCCTCGGTCGCTGATCTGACACTGCCGATCGGCCCTGTGAATCGCAGGGCCGGTCGGCGAGCGTGCGGTCAGTCCCCGCCGAGCGCGAAGGCGGCGTCGAGGTCGTGCTGGGAGTAGGCGCGGAAGGCGATCTGCGTCGTGGTGTCGCGGATCGAGGCGACCTTGGAGAGCCGGTCCGCGATGACGCGCTCCAGGTCCTCGTGCCGGCGCACCCGCGCCACGACGATGAGGTCCCAGTCGCCCGTGACGGAGTAGACCTCGCTGATGCCCTCGATCGCGGAGATCTCCTCCGCCGTCTCGGGGATGCGGTCCGGCTCGACGGACACGTGGGTGAACGCGGTGATCACAGCAGGTTCTCCTTCGGAAGCGAACCGGCGCCCCGGCGGGAGCGTCGGCGGATGAGGGCGACGACGGCACGCCAGCCCAGCAGGAACACGGCCAGGGTGATGGTGGCGACGACGATGAACGACGGGGCGATCCCCGCGCCGGTGACCGCACGCAGCACCATGCCGCCCGCGACGGCGGCCACCCAGACGACGACGCCGGTGGGCCACACCCGGGTCGGGGCGCGCCACGCACGGATCAACAGCCACCCGATCGCGGCGCCGGCCAGGAACGGCCACGCCGTCGTGAGGACGCCGAGCACGGCGTCGCCCTCCTGGTGGCTGGCCCGCCCGATCGCCGCGAAGACGAGGACGAGCACGGCGTCGGCGACAGCGGCACCCGTGGCACTCGTCCCCGGTCGGCGCGTCGCGGGCTTCCGTCCGCCCGACCGGTCGGAGCCCGGCGTCGATGCCGGGCGGTCGGCGGTGCGGGGGCCGGGCGTGGTGGCCGGCATCGGGCCGTCCGACGGGCCGGTCGAGGACGTGCTGGGGGCGGAGCCGGAGGAGGTGCTGGACACCCTGCCAGTCTACGAGCCGCGCGTCGGCGACGGCGTCGCTCATCCGGCTCGGGCCCGGACGGCCGGCCGTAGACTCACCGCCATGGATCCGGCCTTCACGCCTCTGACGCCCGCGGACACGCCCGCCTGGGCGGAACTGACCACCGTGCTGGCCCACGTCGACGGTACCGAGGAGTTCTACTCGGCCGAGGACCTGGCGGAGGAGCTCACGGAGGACGACGTCGACCCGGCGCGGGACACGTGGGCGCTGCGCGAGACCGACGGGGACGGCCCGCGGATCCTGGCCGCCGGTCAGGTGCGGGTTCGCTCCGACCTGCTGGACGGCCGGGCGGTGGCGCTGCTGAGCGGCGGTGTGCACCCGGACCGGCGCGGGCAGGGGATCGGGCGGGCGTTGATGGACGTGATGGAGGACCGTGCCCGGGAGCTGGCGGCCGAGCGTCATCCCGGTGTGCCGGTGCTCCTCCGCAACCCCGGCGGGCTGTCGACGGACCCGGTCCGCCGCCTCCTGACCCACCGCGACTACCGGCTCAGCCGGTACTTCGTCCAGATGGGACGGGACCTGCCGGAGCCGACGGCACACGCCCTCGCCCAGCCCATGTCGCCGTCGGCCCGGTCCGGCTACCGCATCGTGCCCTTCCGTGCCGAGCTCTCCGCCGGCGCCCGGGAGGCGCGCAACGCTGCCTTCGCCGACCACTGGGGGTCGACGGCGATCTCCGAGGCGGAGTGGTCGGCCTTCGCCGAGGCCCGCAGCCTCGTCGCGTCCTGCTCCTTCCTCGCCGTGGGCGATGACGGGCGCGTGCACTCGTTCTGCCTCGCGCAGGACTGGCAGGACGGCCCCCTCTACCTGGCGCTGATCGGCACGACGCCGGACGCTCGGGGCCTCGGGCTCGCCCGGGCCTGCATCGCCGCGTCGCTGGACGCGGCAGCGCGGCAGCGCGGGCAGGACGGCAGCCCGCGCTTCGCCGGGGCGACGCTGCACGTCGACGCCGACAGTCCCACCGGCGCGACGCGCCTGTACGAGTCGGCGGGGTTCACCGCGATCAAGACCTTCGCGACGTTCACCCGCGAGGTGGATGCGCTGCCCTTCTGACGCACCCGCGTGGTCGGGGACCCGGCGCCCGGCTCGGGCCGGCCCGCGCCGTCGATCCTGTCGGAGGCGTGTGCCACGCTGAGCGCATGGCCTCGTCCCGCCCGCCCCGGACCATCTACTACACGGCCGCGACCCTCGACGGCTTCCTCGCCGACGAGCACCACGACCTCGGCTGGCTCCTGCGCCTGGCGCCGGATCCCGAGCGCACCCCGCCTGGGTTCGACTTCGCCACCTTCTTCGCCGGCGTCGGCGCCATGATGATGGGCGGGAACACCTACCGATGGGTCCACCGGCACGAGGACCTCGCCGCCCAGCCTCAGCGGTGGACCGACGTCTACGGCACGACGCCGTGTTGGGTGTTCAGCTCGCAGGACCTGCCTCCCGTCGAGGGCGCGGACATCCGGCCCGTGCGCGGAGCCGTCGCGGACGTCCTCCCGGCGGTCCGCGCCGCGGCCGGGAACCGGGACGTCTGGCTGCTCGGTGGCGGCGACCTCGTGGGGCAGGTCGACGACGCCGGTGGCCTCGACGAACTGCGGGTGAGCATCGCGCCCGTCACTCTCGGGGCGGGCCGGCCGCTGCTGCCCCGGCGCCTGGAGCAGCGGCTGACCCTGACCGGCGTCGACACCGACGGGACGTTCGCCTACCTCGCCTACGACGTCGCGCCGCCGGCCGCCGGCTGATGACAAAGCCGACGGCGGCCGGGCTCGCGGCGGAAGAGACGTCGGCATCGGTGGTCGACCCGTGACAGCGATCACCAGCGGTGCCTACGCTGGCGGCATGTGCAGGAACATCCGGCAACTCCACAACTTCGAACCGGCGGCGACCAGCGACGAGATCCGGGCCGCCGCCCTCCAGTACGTGCGCAAGGTCAGCGGCAGCACCAAGCCGTCGCAGGCCAACCAGGCCGCCTTCGACGACGCGGTCGAGGAGATCGCCCACATCACGGCGCACCTGCTCGAGCACCTCACAACGAGCGCCCCGCCCAAGAACCGGGAGGTCGAGGCCGCCAAGGCCCGTGCCCGCAGCGCCCAGCGCTACGGGGCCGCCTGATGGCCGAGCGTCCGCTGCGCTTCGCCGTCGTCGGCGGAGGCCAGATCTCCCAGCAGGCCTTCCTGCCCGCCATCGGCCGCACCGACAAGGCGGAGTTCACCGCCCTCGTGTCCGGTGACCCGGAGAAGCGGGACCAGCTGGCCCGTGAGCACGGCGTCACTGCCTGGGACTACAGCCAGTACGGCGAGCTGCTCGCGTCGGGCACCGTCGACGCGGTCTACGTCGCGACCCCCGTGTTCCGGCACCGGGAGTTCGCCGTCCCGGCCCTGGAAGCGGGCATCCACGCACTCGTCGAGAAGCCGTTCGAGGTCAGCGCGGAGGCCGCGCAGGCGGTGATCGACGCCGCCGGCCGCGGGGGAGCGACCCTCATGGTCGCCTACCGGCTGCACCAGGAACCGGGCACGGTCGCCCTGATGGAAGCGGTGCGCGACGGCGTGATCGGCGACCCGCGCTACTTCACGAGCGCCTTCTCCCAGGACATCGACGAGCGCAACCACCGTGGCAGCAACGGTTTCTGGGGCGGCCCGGTCGCGGACATGGGCACGTACCCCCTCAATCAGGTGCGCACCCTGTTCGGCGCCGAGCCGATCCGCGTCAGCGCGCACGGCGTGCGCACCCCCGGTCGGTCCTTCGACTTCGAAGACACGGTGGCCGTGGCCCTCACGTTCCCGGGGGAGCGCGTCGCCCAGTTCACGGTCTCCTACGCCACCGCCTCGACCCAGAACTTCACGCTCGCGGGGAGCGCGGGTGCCATCACGTCGGCCGTCTGCTACGAGTGGGGTGACGACGTCGCGATCAGCTGGACCGTGACCGACGCGGACGGCGAGTCCGACGAGCACCGCCACGATCCGGTCGACCAGTTCGCCGGCCAGATCGACTACTTCGTGGACTGCATTCGCAGCGGAACCGAGCCCGAGCCCTCTGGCGAGGAGGGACTGCTCGACGTGCTGGCCCTCAAGGCGATCGAGGAGTCGCTGACGACGGGCCGCCCGGTGGACCTGCCGGCACGGGAACGGTCCCGTCGTCTGAGCAGCGATCAGGTGCGGGCGATCGCTGCGCCCCGCAAGCCGGCCGACGACGACCTCACCTCCGTCATCACGCAGAATCCGTGACCGGCCGTGGGAGCGGGGGCTGAGCTCTTCGAACGGATCGCCGTCGACGTCACGACCGGACCCGGGGTCACACGGGGGCGGATGTTCCACGCTCCCGACCTGCGGGTGCACGGCAAGGTGTTCGCCTTCGTCGGCCGCGACGGGCGGCTGATCGTCAAGCTCCCACCCGCTCGGGTGCGGCAGATCCTCGCCGCGGGGCAGGGCGACCTGGTGGAGCTGGGCGGCCACAGGATGCGCGAATGGGTCGGCCTGCCCGGTGCGGCCGACGGCGATGCTCTCGCCTCCGACGGTGCCGACGGTACGGCTGACGACGGTGCGGCCGGGGGACCGGACATCGATGCCGCGGTCGAGCCGCGCTGGCGCGCGGCGGTCGACGACGCCTGCGCCTACGTCCGCAGCCTCCAGGAGCCATGACCGCCGGCCGATCGCCGCTACGCTTCCCGGATGAGCACCACCCCAGACGCGGCCCCGGACGGCGCCTCCGGCACGGCCGGCGCCCGGCGCGGCGACAGTCGTACCGCGATCCGCACGGCGGCCGAGCGCCTGTTCGCCGAACGGGGCTACGCCGCGACGTCGGTCCGTGACATCGCGGCCGCGGCCGCCGTCGACCCGGCCCTCGTCATCCGCCACTTCACCGGCAAGGAGCCGCTGTTCCTTGCCACGATGCAGCTCGACCTCGAGCTCGAGGCCGTCCTCGACGGGCCGATCGAGTCCCTCGGGCCGCGGCTGATCGCCTACCTGCTCGACGCGGACGAGCACACCCGCGGGGTGTTCCTGGCGCTGCTGCGAGCCAGCGACACCGACGACGTGAGCACCCGGCTCCGGGAGGTCCACGACGCGGGCTTCGTCGAGCCGCTGCGCCGCCGACTGACCGGGGCTGACCGGGATCTGCGCGCGAGCCTGGCCGGGGCGCTGGTCGGCGGTCTGCTCTACGCGCTGTGGGTGGTCGGCGACGAACGACTGCTCGCCGCCGACCACGCCGACCTCGCCCGCCACTACGGCCGGGTGCTGCAGGACCTCATCACGCCGGCCTGACGGCCTCGTCCGGGCACGCCCGCCTCACGGGCGATCGGACGCCGCCGCTACTGCGCGGACCAGCCACCGTCCGAGGGCAGGATCGCGCCCGAGACGTTGGTGCCGTCGTCACTGAGCAGGAACGTGATCGAGGCGGCGAGCTGCTCGGCCTGCGCGACCGGCGGCAGCGTCGCCATGGCCGCACCGATCCGCTGCTGCCCGAGCGTCGAGGCGAAGGTCGCCTGGATGTTCGTGGCGACCGGCCCGGGGGCGACCGCGTTGACCCGGATCCCGCTGGTGCCGTACAGGAACGCCGAGCTCTTTGTGATGCCGACGACGGCGTGCTTGGAGGCGGTGTACGCCAGACCGGCGGCCGAACCGCGCAGGCCGGCCTCGGAGGCCACGTTGACGACGGACCCGTGTCCGGCGGCCAGCATGACCGGCAGCACGGCACGGCTCAGGCGGAACAGGCCGTCCACGTTGACCGCGAACACCCGCTCCCACACGGCGTCGCTGACCTCGTGCAGCGGCGTCATGTCGTCCATGATCCCGGCGACGTTGGCGAGCCCGTCGATGCGCTCACCCGCGGCGGCGACGATCCGCTCGACGTCCTCCGCCTTCGTGATGTCACCGGCCACCGTGACGACGTCGGTCTCGGCCAGGTCCGCCGCGAGGGCCTCGAGCCGGTCGGCGGCGATGTCGACCGCGACCACCCGGCCGCCCTCCCGGGCGATGCGGGACGCAGTCGCCCGCCCGATGCCCGAGCCGGCGCCGGTGACGATGACGGTCTGGCCGGCGAATCGGTCGGGAGTGATCCGCTCGGTGAACGAGGCGACGGGCTGCGAAGCCGCCTGCGGGATCTCGGTCTGGGGGTTCTCGGACGCGGTCATCGTGGTCCTCTCGACAGGGGAGCCCGGAGCGGCGGGTCGTCGCGCCCGGGCGGAACGGAATCGGCGTCCCGCGGACGCCGTGAGTCGAGTCTGCGAGCCGCGACGCCAAGTGTCAACTAAGTTGACAGTCGAGTGATCCGCTGCCGACTACCGTGGGGACTGACCCTTGACCCGATCACCGCTTCTGATCACCGCTCCGACCCTGGAGGCACCGTGTCCGAATCGCTCAGCCCCCTGCCCGACGCCGACTGGACCCGGGTGCTGTGCGTGGTCGCTCACCCGGACGACATGGAGTACGGCACCTCGGCGGCCGTCACCACCTGGACACGCCGCGGCGTCGAGGTCGTGTACCTGCTGCTGACCGCCGGCGAGGCCGGGATGGCGGAGCCGCCGGAGGTCGTCGCTCCGTTGCGCGAGCACGAACAGCGCCGCGCCTGCGCGGCGGTCGGCGTCACCGATCTGCGGATCCTCGGGCGGCCGGACGGCATGCTCGAGTACGGACTCGACCTACGCCGTGACATCGCCCGCGTGATCCGGCAGGTGCGGCCCGACGCCGTCATCGGCGGGGTGTTCGACGTCGAGGCGTGGGGGATGCTCAACCAGGCGGACCACCGGGCCGCCGGCCTGGCCACCGTGGATGCGGTGCGAGACGCGGACAACCCGTGGGTGTTCCGGGAGCTCGCGGAGGAGGAGGGCCTCGCGCCCTGGCACGCGACGGCGCTGCTCATCTCCGGACACGAGACGCCCACACACGGCCTCGCCGTCGACGACGAGGCCGTGCAGGCCAGCGTCGCGTCCTTGCGCAGCCACGAGGCCTACCTGGCCCACGTGACCAATCATCCGGCGCCGGAGGAGTTCATCCCCGAGATGCTGCGCCAGGGCGGTGCGGCGCTCGGCACCGAGCACGCCGTGCTGTTCCGGGTCCACGACCTCGGGGGTATCGGCGGCATCGGCGGGCGTGAGGAGACCGCCGCGTCCTGAGCCGACTACCGCCGGCCGCTCGTGCGGGGTGTCGTGCCCGAGCCGGTCTCGGGACACGCCCGCGTTCTCGGGGATCTGACGCCGCATCCCGATCCGGCGCGGCATGTAGTGGGACCGGACTCGCTGGTCGGCCGCGTGGTCGGGTCGACGCCGCCGCGGACCACTGCTGCCGGGCTCAGGCGCGAACTCAGACCACGTCGAGTGTCCGCGCGACGATCCAGGCGTGCTTGCCCACCTGACGCACCCGGGCGAAGCCGAGGCTCTCGAACAGTTCGACGGTGCCGCTGAACAGGAAGCGACCCTGTGCCTCGCGACCGGCGGTGACCTCGGGGATCGCCTCCACCCGGCCGCCTCCGCGGGAGGTGATGGCGTCCAGGGCGCCCTCGACCCCGGCACGGGCGACGCCGAGACCGCGGTGCTTCGGGTCCACGTAGACGCAGGTGATACGCCAGTCCGGCACGGGCGGAGCGTCCTTGAGGTACTCCCGCCGGTGCTTGATGCCGGGCAGCTCGCGGGGGCTGCCGAACTGGGCCCACCCCTGCACGGCGCCGTCGTCGTCGATCACGAGCGCCGCGTGCGCCCGGTCGGTGCGCACCCGTTTTTCCTTCGCGGCCCGGTGGTCCAGCCCGCGCTGCCTGCTGTCGAGGTGGAAGCCGATGCACCAGCAGCCGCCGAAGATGCCGTGGTTGCGTTCGACCAGGTCGGCGAAGCCGTCCCACGTGGAGGCGTCCAGCTCGCGGATCGTCCAGGCCATGAGGTCACCTTCCGACGCCGGCACGACGGCCGCTCGATGTGGTGGGTCGAGAATACTGCGGACGGGCGGTCGCATGGCTCGTTCTCGACCGCCCGTAGGGTGAGCGGGTGGACGACGCGCAGCACGCCTTCTCCGACCGATCCGACTCCGACCGATCCAGTGCCGGTCAGCAGCTCGCCGACCAGCCGCCGACGGCGCTGGTGACCGGCGCGTCCGGCGGGATCGGCCGCGCGACCTGCGTCGCCCTCGCCGAGCGCGGGCACCGGGTGGCGGTGCACGCCGCGCACAACGTCGACGGGGCGCGGGCGACGCTCGACGCCCTGCCCGGGGACGGGCACGTGCTCGTCGTCGCCGACCTGACCGAACCGGGTGAGGCCGAGCGGATCGTCAGCGAGGCGGCCGCGGCGCTCGGGCCGGTCGGCGTCCTCGTCAACAACGCCGCGATCGCCACCGGCCCGGAGAACCGCCACCACCCCGCAACGAGTTCGTTCGCCGCGTGGTCGGCCGCGTTCGGCACGATGATCGACGTCAACCTGCGCGCCGCCTCCGACGTCAGCTTCTGGTTCGCCCGCCACGCGATCGAGGACGGCCACGCCGCGAGCATCGTCAACGTCGGGTCCCGTGGCGCGTTCCGCGGCGAGCCGGACCACCCGGCCTACGCCGCGACCAAGGCCGCACTGCACGCGCTCGGCCAATCACTGGCGGTCGCCCTCGCACCTCACGGCATCGGCGTCACGTCGGTGGCGCCCGGCTTCACGGCGACGGAACGGACCGCCGAGCGGTTGCGCGGACTGGCGGGGGAGGGCGTCGCCGCGCAGAGCCCGTTCGGCCGGGTCGCCCGCGCCGAGGAGATCGCGCACGCCATCGCCAACCTCGCCGATCCCGCGTCCGTCTGGGCATCCGGGACGATCGTCGACCTCAACGGCGCGTCCTACCTGCGGAGCTGACTCGCGACACTCGCCCAGGGTCCTGGTAGGGACGCCCTCACATCACGTCGTGCTCGGTGGCGCCCGGCGTCCAGTCCTCGGGGATCCACCGACCGACGAGATTGGCGATGATCAGCGTCCGTGCCTCCGGGTCGAACAGGTAGGTGACGCCGTCGCGCACCGTGGCGGCCAGGGCGCCGAAGGCGGCCGCGCTGGTGGTGATGACGTGCCGCTCGCCGTCATCCGTGCCGACGAGCAGGTCGAACTCGTCGGCGCCGGTCCAGTTGGCGTTGAAGTACTGCACGCGTCGGGTCCCCTCGCTCGCGCCGCTCATGGATGCTCCTGCCTCGGGATGCTCGACGTGATCCGTCTCGATCAGCGTGTGCCGCGCCGGCGCTGCCGTCCAGGGACGGGTGCCTGTCGCGTGAGACGGTGGGGACGAGCCGACCGACCAGGAGGACACCATGACCGCAGGCCGCACCACGCCGACGCCCCGCGAGGTCGCCGACGGCGTCTTCTTCGTCCAGGGGCCCGCGTCGAACTGGATCGTGCTGCGGGACGGGCGCGAGTTCACCCTGCTGGACAGCGGCTACACGCGGGACACCGCGGCGGTCCTGGCCTCCGTCCGCACGCTGGGTCTCGATCCGGCGCAGGCGGCGGCCGTCGTGCTCACGCACGCGCACGTCGACCACACCGGGGGAGCGCGGCACCTGTCCGTGGAGTACGGCGTCCCCGTGCTCGCCGCCGCGCAGGAGCGTGCCGCCGTTCGCGGCGAGGAGCAGTTCCAGGTCGCCCTGCCCCAGCTGGTGCCGCTGCTGTGGCGGCCGCGGGTGCTGGCCTGGACCGCACGCGCCGTCCGGGCCGGCGGACTCACCCCGAACGCCATCACCACCGACGGCGAGGCGTCGAGCACCCGGTTGGCGGACCTTCCCGGCCGACCGCAGCCGGTGCCGACACCGGGCCACACGCCGGGGCACACCGCCTACCGGCTCGCCGGTGACGCCCTCGCCACGGGCGACGCACTGATCACCGCGCACGCACTCAACGGCGGCGGCTCCCCACACGTCCAGCCGATCCACGCCGTGTTCGACCACGACCGGCCCGCGGCCGACGCCGCGCGGCGGAGCCTCGCCGAGCTGGGTCAGGTCACGGTGCTGCCCGGGCACGGGCCGGCGATGGGTGCGGACCCCGCGCGCCTCTGAGCGACGCATCCACACTCGGTCGCGCACGGTCCGGCCGTCCGCACGACGGTGCTTTGCCACCCGAACCGCCGACCCCCGTTCGGGCCGGCCGCGCCGGCCGCGGCGGCGCGGGTGACCCAGGCGGGGGTCCGGCCGGACGCGTGAAGCTCCCTCAGGCAGCAGCCGTCCGCGCCACTGCGGCATCGGTGTCCGCGGTGACCAGGTCCGCGTTCAGGTTGGCGCCGGCCATGGCTCCCGCGGCGGCCGCCGCCCCGACCTGCGCCGTCGGATCCGTGACGTTGCCCGCCACCCAGACGCCGGGCACCCCGGTCACGCCGGCCATGCCGGAGACGACTCGCCGGCCGTACCCCATCGGCAGGTCCTCGACCGGCAGGCCGAGGCCGTCGAGCCCGTCGAGGCGCGGCTGCATCGTGGTGGCCACGGCGACGGCCCGCCGCGCCACGACCTGGCCGTCGGCCAGGCGCACACCAGTCAGGGCACCGTCCTCACCCGTGAGCACCTCGACCACGGATTCGTCGACGACGCGGATGTCCCGCGCGGCGAACCGGGCGCGGGTCTGCTCGTCCAGCGTGACGCCCGCGGCGAAGACCACGAGGTCCTCGGTCAACTGACGGAACAGCAGCGCCTGGTGCACCGACGCCGGTCCGGTGGCCAGCACCCCGATGGGCTGGTCGCGGACCTCCCATCCGTGGCAGTAGGGGCAGTGCACGATGCCGTGCCCCCAGTGGGCGGCCAGGCCCACGACGTCCGGCAGCACGTCACGGACGCCGGTCGCGACGAGGAGGCGCCGGGAGGTGATGGTGCGGCCGTCGGCGAGTGTGACGGTGAAGCGCAGATCGCCGTCGACCGGAGCGACGGGCGAGGCAGCTGCGACCTGGCCGGTCACGATGCGGCCGCCGTAGCCGCGCACCTCCGCCCGGCCGAGGGCGAGCAGCTCCGCCGGGGGCATGCCCTCCCGGCCGAGCAGTCCGTGCACGCCGTCGGCCGGCGCGTTGCGGGGCGCTCCGCCGTCGACCACGACGACGGACCGCCGAGAGCGGCCGAGCATCAGGGCGCCGTTCAGACCGGCCGCGCCGCAGCCGATCACGACGACATCGACCGTGCCGTCGGGCAGGGCGTCGCTCGGGACGTCGAGACGGTCCTGGGGTGCGAGGGAGGCTGTGGTGGTGGTCATGGCAGGTCCTTCCGGTCCGGGGCGAGGGGATTCGTCCGCGCTCGACGCTACGCAGTGATCCCGCTAAACGCATAGGATCATGCCCATGAAGCAAGACGAGGACGACCTGGACGGCCTGGTGCGCAAACGCATCCGGGCGCTGCGCGTGGCCCAGGGGTGGTCCCTGGAGGAGCTGGCCGGGCGGGCGAACCTCAGCCAGTCCACCCTGAGCCGGATCGAGAACGGTCAGCGCCGCCTCGCGCTGGACAGCCTGGTCACCCTGGCCCGGGCGCTGGACACGACGCTGGACCAACTGGTGGAGAACGCGTCCGACGACGTCGTCATCAGCCCGATCATCGACGCCGCCCGCGGGCAGATGCGGTGGCCCATGCGGGCCGAGCCCGGCGTCACGGTGATCCGCCAGCGCCTCACGGGACCCCCGCCGGACGACCCGGCCCGTATGCGGGCGCATCCGGGGCGCGAGTGGGTCGTGGTTCTGGCGGGGACGGCGGTGCTGATGCTCGGCCACCGCCGCTTCCGGATCGAGACCAACCAGGCCGCCGAGTTCCCCACGATGTTGCCGCACTCCATCGGCAGCGCCGGCGGCCCCTGCGACACCCTCGGCATCTTCGATCGGGACGCCCGCCGCAGCCACCAGCGCACGACCGAGCCGACGGTCTCGGCGGGGTAGACGGTCTTGCGCGACCGGCCACCAGAGGCGCGCCTCGCTTGCCGATCCCGGGATCGGCATGCCCGCGAGCGCCGGCGACGCCTACCGTGAACGGGTGACCCACCACCAGCACACCCACACCCACCACCAGCACGCCGAGCAGGCCACCGAGGAGCAGTTCACCGAGGAGCAGTGGGGCGACCTGCTCGACCTGGACGCCGACGTCCTCGCCGATCACCTCGCCGCGCTCGTCGCCGATCTGCCGATCGAGCGCGCCCCCCAACGGATCGTCGACCTCGGCGCCGGTACCGGCTCGGGCACCTTCGCGCTGCTCACCCGGTTCCCGGACGCCCACGTCACGGCCGTCGACGTCTCGGCCGAGAACCTCCGCCGACTGCGGGCCAATGCCGAGGCCCGCGGCGTGGCGGACCGCGTGCACACGGTCGAGGCCGATCTGGACGCGGACTGGCCGGATCTCGGCACCCCGGATCTCGTCTGGGCGTCCGCGTCGGTCCACCACCTCGCCGACCCGGACGGGGCACTGCGCACGATCCGCGACCTGCTCGCGCCGGGCGGCCTCCTCGCCCTCGTCGAGCTGACCGACTTCCCGCGGTTCCTGCCGGAGGACCAGCCCACCGAGCGACCCGGCCTCGAGGAGCGCTGCCACGCCGTCATCCACACCGCCACCACCGAGCACGTCCCCCACCTCGGGGCGGACTGGAGCGGCACGCTGACGTCCGCCGGCTTCACGGTGAAGGGCGAGCGTGACGTCTCGATGGTCATCGCGGCCGGCGCGAGCCCGTCGGTCGGGCCCTACGCTCGGACCACGCTGGGCCGCATCCGCGAGACCGTCGGGGAGCGCCTGGACCCCGAGGACCTGGCCGCGCTGGACCGACTGATCGACGCCGACGGCCCGCAGAGCATCCTGCACCGCGACGACGTCGAGGTGCGGACCGAGCGTCAGGTGTGGGCGGCGGTGGCGGCGGACGCGTGAGCCGTCGGCGACGGCACGCGGCACCAACGCCGTGTCGGACACACCAAGACGACGACGCGGAAGCGTCACGTGAGACATCCGTCACGGCAGGGGCATAGGGTAGCCGCGTGCAGGTCGTCGCCTCGCGCCCGGACCGGGATGACCCGACCCGGTGAGGGGTCCCTCCGTCAGCGGGCCGGACCCGACTCGAGAATCCCGGGGTCATCATGAAGCACCGCTCGCTCCCGCGCCGGATCGCTGCCGCATCGGCGGCCGCCGTCGTCGCGTCCTCCACCGTCGCCACCGGCCTGCTCGGACTGGGGGTGAGCCCCGCCGTGGCCGGCGGTGCGGCGTCACCCACCACCACGCCGATCAAGCACCTCGTCGTCATCTTCGGGGAGAACGTCTCCTTCGACCACTACTTCGCCACCTACCCGAAGGCGGCGAACATCGCAGGGGAGAAGCTGCAGGGCACCTCGATCGCCGCGCCGCGGTTCACCGCCGCCCGCACCACGCCAACCACCATCGCGACTCTGGCGCACGCCCGACTGCTCGCCCCGAACAATCCGAACAGCGTCCAACCCGCACGCCTCGCGCCGTCGCAGGCCGTGACCTGCGACCAGGACCACGAGTACACCGCCGAGCAGAAGGCCTACAACGGCGGCCTGATGAACCGGTTCGTGCAGAACACGAGCCGCGACGCGTGCGGCACGAACCAGTTCGGGCGCCCCGGTCTGACGATGGACTACTACGACGGCAACACGGTGACCGGTCTGTGGAACTACGCCCAGCACTACGCGATGAGCGACAACCACTTCGGCACGACCTTCGGTCCCTCCACGCCCGGAGCGCTCAACCTCGTGTCCGGACAGACCCACGGGGTGCGGGAGTTCACCGCGACGGGCAAGCGGGTCGTCCCCACGGCCAGTGACTACACCGTCCGGCAGCCGGACGCCACGGGGACGGGCACGATGATCAACGACCCGGACCCTGTCTACGACGACTGCTCGAACTCCAGCCACAAGTCGACCAACAACCTCGCCGCCATGACGGGGAGGAACATCGGCGACCTGCTCAACGCGCGCGGCGTCTCCTGGGGCTGGTTCCAGGGTGGCTTCGCGCCGACGACGGCGGCCCGGGGAACGACGCCGGCGGCCTGCCTGGCGAGCCACACGAACGCCGCGGGCGCCTCGGTCGTGGACTACTCGCCGCACCACGAGCCGTTCCAGTACTACGCGTCGACCGCCAACCCGCACCACCTCGCTCCGGCCACCGCTGCCGAGATCGGGCACAACGGCCGCGCGAACCACCAGTACGACCTGAGCGTCTTCACCCGCGTGGTCGACACCGGCCAGCTGCCGGCGGTCTCGTTCCTCAAGGCGGCCGCCTACCAGGACGGCCACGCCGCCTACTCCGACCCGGTCGACGAGCAGCACTTCATCACGAAGACCATCAACACGGTGCAGCGGTCGAAGAACTGGAAGGACACCGCCGTCGTCGTCGCCTACGACGATTCCGACGGCTGGTACGACCACGTGGCCGCCGCGGTGAAGAACGCCTCGAACACCACGGACGACGCCGCGTGGTGCCGGCAGGCCGCCACCAGGGGCACCCCGATCGCCGGCGGCTACCAGGACCGCTGCGGTCCCGGGCCGCGGCTGCCCCTGATCGTCGTCTCGCGGTTCGCGAAGCAGAACGCCGTCGACCACACCCAGACCGACCAGTCCTCCATCCTCCGGTTCATCGAGGACAACTGGATCACCGGTCGCGTGGGCAACGCCTCGGCCGATGCGCGTGCCGGCACCATCGCGGGGATGTTCGACTTCGCGCACCCGCGACAGGAGCAGGTGCTGCTGAACGAGCAGAACGGGACGGTCTCCGCGGTCATCCGCTGACGCCGTCGCGGTCCCGGCTGCTTAGGCAACCTATCGTTCACCCTCGCGTCATGTCGGCGGCCTACCGTGGCGACGCGCGGGCCGACGCCCGCGCCCCGACCGGGGGAACCCGGATCGCCACCTCAGCCCCGGCGCCCCCGTGCCGGGCCGGACATGAACCATGGGGTCACCATGAAGCATCTCGTTCACCGCACCATTCCGCGACGGCTCGCCGCTGTCGCCTCGGCCGCCGTCGTCGCCGGTGCCACCGCCGCCGGCGGTGTGCTCGGCGTCGGCGTGCCCAGCGCCGCCGCCAGCAACTCGACCACCGCCACGCCGATCAAGCACGTGGTCGTCATCTTCGGGGAGAACGTCTCCTTCGATCACTACTTCGGCACCTACCCGAACGCGGCCAACACCCCCGGTGAGACCCTCCAGGGCTCCAACGTCCCGGCGGCGAAGTTCACGCCCTCGGCCGACACGCCGAAGAACATCAACACGCTGGCCAGCGCCGGGCTGCTCGCCCCGAACAACCCGAACACCGTCCAGCCGGCCCGCCTCTCGCCGTTCCAGGCCGTCACCTGCGACCAGGACCACGGCTACACGGCGGAGCAGAAGGCCTACAACGGCGGCCTCATGGACCAGTTCGTCCAGTACACGAGCCGCGACGCGTGCGGCACGAACCAGTTCGGGCGCCCCGGTCTGACGATGGACTACTACGACGGCAACACCGTCACCGGTCTGTGGAACTACGCTCAGCACTACGCGATGAGCGACAACCACTTCAGCACCACCTTCGGTCCGTCCACCCCGGGCGCGCTGAACCTGGTCTCCGGCCAGACCCACGGCGTCAAGGAGTTCACCGCCGCCGGCCAGCCCGTGACGCCGACGGCAAGCGACTACACCGTCCGGCAGCCCGACGCCACCGGCACCGGCACCGTGATCAACGACCCGGACCCCGTCTACGACGATTGCTCCAACAGCAGCCACAAGTCGACCAACAACCTCGCGGGCATGACCGGCAAGAACATCGGTGACCTGCTCAACGCCAAGGGCGTCTCCTGGGGCTGGTTCCAGGGCGGCTTCGCGCCGACCACCCAGGCGTCCGGGACCACCCCGGCCGCGTGCCTGGCCAGCCACACCAACGCCGCCGGCGCCTCGGTCGTGGACTACTCCCCGCACCACCAGCCGTTCCAGTACTACGCGTCGACCGCCAACCCGCACCACCTGGCCCCGGCCAGCACCGCGGAGATCGGCCACAACGGCCAGGCGAACCACCAGTACGACCTGACGGCGTTCGACTCCGTGGTCAACACGAACAACCTGCCGGCCGTGTCCTTCCTCAAGGCCGGCGAGTACCAGGACGGCCACGCGGCCTACTCCGACCCGGTCGACGAGCAGCACTTCATCACCAAGACCATCAACACGATCGAGAAGTCGCCGAACTGGAAGGACACCGCCGTCGTCGTTGCGTACGACGACTCGGACGGCTGGTACGACCACGTCGCGGCGCAGGTGAAGAACGCGTCGAACACCGCCGACGACGCCGCGTGGTGCCAGCAGGCCGCCGCCAAGGGCACCCCGATCGCCGGTGGCTACCAGGACCGCTGCGGTCCCGGCCCGCGCCAGCCGCTGATCGTCGTCTCGCCGTTCTCGAAGCAGAACTTCGTAGACCACACCCAGACGGACCAGGCCTCGATCCTGCGCTTCATCGAGGACAACTGGAGCACGGGTCGGGTCGGTGACGCCTCGGCCGACGCGACCGCCGGTTCGCTGTCCGCGATGTTCAACTTCCACCACGAGCGGCGCGACCAGGTGCTGCTCAACGAGGAGAACGGCTCCGTCGCCGCCGTCCTGCACGGCAACAACGGGCACGGCGGTCACCACCACCGCTGACCCCGGTTCGACAGCAGCACCACCCCGAGGGGCTGCAGCGGGAATCATCCCGCTGCAGCCCCTTCTGCGTCGGCGGCCGATGACGGCCGCGGCCGCCGCGGCGGCCGTACGATGCGGGTATGCCCGTCACCGTCGTGCAGATCCGTCGTTACCCGGTCAAGTCGATGGCGGGGGAGTACCTCGACACGGTCGAGCTCGGCGCGCGGGGCCTGATCGGGGACCGCTGGTACGCCGTCGAGGACGCCGCCGGCCACGTCGCGTCCGGCAAGACCACCCGGCGGTTCCGGCGGCACGACGAGGTATTCGCCTACGGCGCCGCCTCCACCCCGGACGGCGTGGTGGTGACCCATGCGGACGGGTCGACCTGGCCGTCGGTCACCCGGCGCTGGACGCCCACCTGAGCGCGGCGTTCGGCGAACCCGTCCGGGTCCTGCCGGAGGCGACCGTCCCGCACGCCGACGACGGCGCCGTCTCCCTGATCGGCACCGCCACGCTGCGCTGGTGCCGGAGCGAACTGGGCATCGACAGCGACCCGCGCCGCCTGCGCGTCAACCTCGTCGTGGACACCGACGAGCCGTTCGTCGAGTAGAGCTGGGTGGGCCGGACCGTCCGCGTCGGCACGACGACCCTGCGGCCGATCTCGCGGATCGAACGGTGCCGCACCATCGACCTCTCCCAGGACGGCGCGGACGCCCGGAACCGGTGGCTCAAGCCGCTCGGCGCGACCCGGGACCTGTGCGCGGGCGTCTACGCCGAGGTGCTCGAGCCGGGCGTGCTGCGCGTCGGCGACGCGGTGGACCTGGCGATCTCGACGGCCTCCCGCACCGCGTAGTACACGATGACCAGGCCGGCGGCCGGGTCCGCCCACCACCAGCCGAGCACCGCGTCGGCGCTCACCCCGAGCAGGACGGCGACCGCGAGGAACGCGTCGATGAGCGTGACCCGGGCCTCCGTGCGCAGCACCGGGTTGTCCAGCGCCCGACCCGTGCGGCCCTTCAGCCACGCCAGGACGAGCATGCACACCGCCGTCACCGCGGTCCAGGCGATACCACCGGGGCTCGGCTCGGGCCGGTGCGCCGTCACGAGCGCGACGACCGACTGGACCAGCAGGTAGGCCGCCAGCGCCACGAAGGCGCCGCCGATGAGCCGCAGGGCGCGCTCACGCCGGGCTTCCCCGACGCCGGAGAGCTCCCACAGCACCACGGTGCTGGCCCCGATCTCGATCAGCGAGTCGAGGCCGAACCCGGTCAGTGCGGTCGAGGACGAGCGCAGGGCGAGCACCGCGAGCAGGACCACACCGACGACGTTCCACGCGAGGGTGATCCATTCGAGGACGAAGCCCGTGCGCAGGTCGGAGGAGGCGGGGGTCGTGCGCTGCATGGTCACCATCGTGCCGGACGCGGGCCCGGCCGCGCGTCACCGGGTGTTCTGCGCCTCGATCTCCTCGAGGGTGTGTCCGCGCGTCTCGGGCACGCAGCGCCGCACGAACACGACGCCGAGCAGGCAGATGACGCCGAAGATCGCGAACACGACGCCCTGCGGCATCGATGCCGTCATGATCGGGAACAGCAGGCCGACGAGGAACGAGCCGATCCAGTTGAAGGAGGAGGCGAGCCCGGAGCCGCGGCCACGCACGGCCAGCGGGAAGATCTCCCCGACGATCACCCAGGTCAGCGGCGCCCAGGTGAAGGAGTAGAGCGCGACGTAGAGACTGAGGAACACGACGATGAGCATCGGGCTCGCGCCCGGCAGCAGGGCGTTGATGATCGCGGGGGCGATGAACGAGAGGCCCATGACGGTGCCGCCCACGGTCAGCAGCGTCCGCCGGTTGAACCGCTCGGCGATCGCGATGAACACCAGGGAACCCACCACGAGGATCACGCCCTGGATGATCGGCCACATCAGTGCCGACGTCGCCGCCTTGCCGCTGGCCTGCTCGACGATCAGCGGGATGTAGTAGAAGATCGCGTTCGCGCCCTGGAACTGCTGGAACGCGGCCACGCCGACGCCGGCGATCACGAGGTAGCGGTACTTGCCGCGGAACAGCGAGGCCCAGCCGCTGGAGGACGCGGCGTTCTCCTCGGCCGCGAGCGTCTTCTCGACCTCGGCCAGCTCCGTGTCGACGGCGTCGTCCGGCCGGATCAGGCCGAGCACCTGCCGCGCCTCGTCGGACCGGCCGGTCCGGACGAGGAAGCGCGGGGACTCGGGCAGCCGCAGCACGCCGAGGAACAGCACGGCCGCCGGGACGGCCGCGAGGCCGAGCATGAGCCGCCACGCGGTGTCGCCGGGCAGGTTCTTGAGCAGGAAGTCCACGATGTAGGAGAGCAGCATGCCGGAGACGATCATCGTCTGGTTGATTCCGGAGAGCCGGCCGCGCAGCCGGGCCGGGGCCATCTCGGACATGTAGGCGGGCACGAGCGCCGAGGCGGCGCCGACGGCCAGGCCGAGCAGGCAGCGCACGGCGATGAGGAAGAACGAGCCGTCGTGCGGGGAGAACCCGGAGAGCACGGACCCGACGACGAAGACGACGGCGGAGGCGAGGATCATGCGTCGCCGGCCCAGCCGGTCGGAGAGCTGGCCGGCCGCGGCGCCGCCGAAGATGGCGCCGAACATGACCGAGGAGGTGATCCAGCCCAGGGTCGCCGCGTCGTTGCGCAGGTTCCACGCGTCCTGGATGAAGGGCAGGGCGCCGGTCATCACCCCGATGTCGTAGCCGAACAGGATCCCGCCGAACGATCCGAAGAACCAGATGAACTTCGGGGAGATCCGGGCACGCCGGCCGGTGCCGGTGCCGTCGATGGTCTGCTTTGCCATGGTGGTGCTCCTTTGCACTGCAGGCAGTCCCGCCTCAGCCGGCGAGACCGCCTCGGGTTGCCCGGGTCGCTCGGGTGGGGACGGCGCTCACTGGCCGTAGACGTGCTGGTAGCGGGCGAACAGGGAGTCGATGTCGGCCCGGTCGATCGGGACCGGGGTGCCGAGCTGCCGGGCCAGGTGCATGGTGCGGGCGATGTCCTCGACCATGACGGCGGCCTTGACGGCGTCGCGCGCGTCGGTGCCGATGGTGAACGGGCCGTGGTTTGCCATGAGGACGGCGCGGGACCGGGACTCGCGCAGCGTCTCGACGATGCCGCGGCCGATCGAGTCGTCGCCGATCAGGGCGAACGGGCCGACGGGGATCTCCCCGCCGAACTCGTCGGCGATCATCGTCAACGCGCAGGGGATCGGTTCGCGGCACGCCGCCCACGCGGTCGCGTAGTCCGAGTGGGTGTGGACGACGCCGCCCACCTCGGGCATGTGCCGGTAGACGTACGCGTGGGCGGCGGTGTCGGACGACGGCTTGCGCTCGCCCTCGACGAGGGTGCCGTCGAGATCGCACACGACCATGGAGGCGGGCGTGATGTCGTCGTAGGAGACGCCGGAGGGCTTGATGACGAGCAGGTCCGAGCCGGGCACGCGCGCCGAGACGTTGCCCGCCGTCCACACCACGAGGTTGTTGCGGGGCAGCTCGGCGTGCAGGGCGGCGACCTCTTCCTTGAGCTGGTCGACCGTGCGGTGCAGGTGTGGGGGGATGCCGGACATGGCCGTGGGACCTCCTCGTTCCCGGTCCGCCCGATGCCGTCGTGAGGCGCTCGCGCGGTTCCGGACTGGCGTTTCGACGTGGTGCGGATCACTATGTTACCGGTAACATCATCGATGGACCAGCGCGCCGACCTACGTTCGAGCCCGCGTTCGAACCGCGCGAGACCGCCGCCTCGGAACAGGAGACACCATGCCGAACCCCTCGCAGCAGCCTTCCGCCGCGTCCGCCGGTGCGGCGGAGACGATCCGTGCGCGCCGGACGTCGCTGGGCATCGAGCTCGGGTCAACGCGCATCAAGGCGGTGCTGATCGGGCCGGACCACGCGACCCTGGCCACCGGCGTGCACGACTGGGAGAACGAGTACGTCGACCGGACCTGGACGTACTCCGAGGACGCCATCTGGTCGGGTCTGCAGGACTGCTTCTCCTCGCTCGCGGCCGATGTGCGGCGGCGGCACGGCGTGCAGCTGAGCGGTGTCGGCTCGCTCGGTGTCTCCGCGATGATGCACGGCTACCTGCCCTTCGGCGCGGACGACGAGCTGCTCGTGCCGTTCCGCACGTGGCGCAACACCTCGACCGGCCGCGCCGCGGACGAGCTGAGCGACCTGTTCGGCGTCCACCTGCCCGTGCGGTGGAGCATCGCCCATCTGCACCAGGCCCTGCTCGACGACGAGCCGCACGTCGGTCAGATCGCCCGGCTGACGACCCTGGCCGGCTACGTGCACTGGCGGCTCTCCGGCGAGTTCGTGCTGGGCGTCGGCGACGCGAGCGGCATGTTCCCGATCGACGCGGCGACGGGCATCTACGACGAGGCCCAGCTGGACCGCTACGACCAGCACATCGCGTCGCGGCAGACGCCGTGGTCGCTTCGCGACCTGCTCCCGGCCGTGCTGCCGGCAGGGCACCGGGCCGGCGTGCTCACCGCGCACGGCGCCGCCCTGCTCGACTCGAGCGGCACCCTCGAGGCCGGTGCGCCGATGGCGCCCCCCGAGGGCGACGCCGGCACCGGCATGGTCGCGACCAACGCCGTCGCCCCCGGCACCGGGCACGTCAGCGCCGGCACGTCGATCTTCGCGATGATCGTCCTGCACGAACCGCTGACCCGCGTGCACGACGACATCGACGTCGTCACCACCCCGGCCGGCGAACCGGTGGCGATGGTCCACTGCAACAACGGGGCGAGCGAGCTCTCCTCCTGGGCCGGCCTCTTCGGCGAGTTCGCCCGGCTCTCCGGGCCCGGTCTGGACAGTGGGCGCGTGTACGAGCTCCTGTTCGAGGCCGCCGGTCGCGGCGCCGCCGACGCGGGCGGCCTGCTCGCCTACAACTTCCTCTCCGGCGAGCACAATCTCGGACTCGACGAGGGCCGGCCGATGGTCGTGCGCGGTCCGGAGAGCGAGCTGAGCCTGGCCAACCTCATCCGCGCGGAGCTGTACGCCGTGTTCGGCGCCCTGCGTCTGGGCATGGACTCGCTCGCGGACGAGCATGTCGAGATCACGACCCTGCTCGCGCAGGGCGGCCTCTTCCAGACCAAGCAGGTGGCCCAGCGGCTGCTCGCCGGCGCGTTGAAGGTGCCGGTCAGCGTGGGGGACACGGCCGCCGAGGGCGGTGCCTGGGGGATGGCGGTGCTCGCCGCGTTCGCCGCCTCCGACACGGGCGCCTCCCTCGCCGACCACCTCGCGGACACCGTGTTCGCGGACCTCGAGCTGCACACCGTCGAACCCGACCCGGACGACGTCGCCGGCTTCGACGCGTGGCTCGAGCGCTTCGTCCGCGGCCTGGCGATCGAGAAGGCCGCGGTCGCGAACAGCTGAGTCGGACGTCGGGCGAGGGGCGTCCCTCAGCCCGCGGGAGTCAGTCGGCGGCGGTCAGCCGGCGTGTGGACTCGCGCTCGACCAGCCACGGCCGGAGGCGCTCCGCGTCCGTCGGCGCGCCCTCGTCGAGCCCACCGTCCTCGCCCAGCAGCAGCCGGACGGCGTCCTCGCCGAGCGCGGCAAAGTCCTGGTGCACGGTGGTCAGCGGCGGCAGGAAGTGGGCGCTCTCCGGCAGGTCGTCGAAGCCGACGATGCTGATGTCGCCGGGCACGGAACGGCCGTGCTCGGCGAGCCCGTGCACGAGCCCGAGCGCCATCTGGTCGTTGGCGACGAAGACGGCGCTCACGCCGGCGTCGAGCACCTTGCCGGCGGCGGCGTGGCCCGAGTCGGGACGCCAGTCGCCCTCGATCACCGCGGTGGCGTCGAGGCCCGCCGCGGTCAGTGTCTGCGCCCACTGGCGACGGCGTTCGTGGCCGTCGTACCAGTCCTCGGGCCCGGCCAGGTGGGCGATGCGACGATGGCCGAGACCGATCAGGTGCTCGACGGCGACGCGCGCGCCGCCGGACTGGTCGATCTGGATGCTCGGCCGATGCAGCCGGGACGCCGCGCGAGGGCCGGCACCGACGAGCAGGGTGGCCTCGGGCAGATCCGCACCGTCGAGCGCGGCCAGGGCGGCGTCGTGCGGGGTGATGACCGCGAGCCCGTCGACCCGCTGGCCGAGCATGAAGTCGACGCCGGCGCTCAGCTCGTCGGGCGTGCGGAAGCTGTAGGTCGTCGGCGCGTAGCCGTGGTGCCGGGCGGCGCGTTCCAGCCCCTGCATCGTGCTGACGGGCCCGTGCTGGTCCGAGTTGCCGACGAGCACGCCGATGCGCTGGGACCGGCCGTGGGCGAGCGCCCGCGCGAGCGAGTTGGGACGGTAGCCGAGTTCGTCGATCGCGGCCCGCACTCGGCGCAGCGTCGCCTCGGAGACCTTGGCGCCGCCGTTGATCACCCGGGACACGGTCTGGTGGGAGACACCGGCGCGCGTCGCCACCTCCCGCAGGCTCGGGGCCTCCCCGCGCGTCACCATTCCCGCCCTCCGGTCGGTCGTCCGTGGACCCTGCGTCGCACGGGGATCACCCGGCCGTCGGGCCTCCGCGCATGACGGTCCGCAGCAGCAGGTCCCGTTCGAAGTCGCGCACCGTGGTGTGCTCGTCGATGAGCGCCAGCTCGACGCCGGTGATCCGAGCAAAGTCTACGAAGACCTCGGTGCCGACGGCCGTGCTCATGACGGTGTGGTGCGCCGCGCCCGCGGCCAGCCAGGACTGCGCGCTCGTGACGAGGTCCGGCTTCGGCCGCCATAAGGCGCGCCCGACCGGAAGATTCGGCAGGGGCTCGCGGGGTTCGACGACGTCGACCTCGTTGGCGACCAGGCGGAACCGGTTCTGCACGTCCGCCATCGCGACGACGACGGCGGGGCCGGCGTCGGCCGTGAAGACGAGGCGGCAGGGGTCCTCCTTGCCGCCGATGCCGAGCGGGTGGATCTCCAGCCGGGCCCGCTCGGAGGCGATGGCGGGGGAGACCTCGAGCATGTGCGCCCCGAGGATGAGTTCCTGCCCGGGCGTCAGTTCGTAGGTGTAGTCCTCCATCAGGGTGGCCCCACCGGGCAGCCCGGCGCCGAGCACGCTGGCCAGGCGCACGAGGACGGCGGTCTTCCAGTCGCCCTCGGCGCCGAAACCGTAGCCGTCGGCCATGAGCCGCTGCACGGCGATGCCCGGCAGCTGGCGCAGCGCGCCGAGGTCCTCGAACGTGTCGGTGAAGGCGACCGCGCCGAGCTCGGTGAGGATGTCCCGCAGCCCCAGCTCCTGCCGGGCCGCGTCCAGCAGGGAGTCGCGGCGGGCGCCACCGGGGCGCAGCTCCTCGGCCACGTCGTAGGTCGCGTCGTACTCGGCGGCCAGCTCCGTCACCCGCGCGTCGTCGACGGCGTCGACCGCCGCGACCAGGTCGTTGACGCCCCACGTGTTGACCGAGACGCCGAACACCTTCTCGGCCTCGGTCTTGTCACCCTCGGTGACGGCCACCTGGCGCATGTTGTCGCCGAACCGGGCGACGCGGGCGCCCTGCAGGGAGGCCCAGCCGGCGGCGGCGCGGGTCCACACGCCGATCTCGTGCTGCACCCGCGGGTCGCTCGCATGCCCGATGACGGACTTCCGGCGCACGCCGAGCCGGGTGAGGATGTAGCCGAACTCCCGGTCGCCGTGCGCGGACTGGTTGAGGTTCATGAAGTCGAAGTCGATGCTGCCCCAGGGCAGTTCCCGGTTCGCCTGGGTGTGCAGGTGCAGGAGCGGCTTCTGCAGCGCCTCGAGCCCGCGGATCCACATCTTGGCGGGGGAGAAGGTGTGCATCCAGGTGATGACGCCGGCGACGGCCGGGTCGGCGTTCGCCTCGCGGATGGTGGTGACGATGTCGTCCGGGGTGGTCAGCACGGGACGTAGCACCACCTCGACGGGGATGTCGCCGGCGTCGGCGAGCAGGTCGGCGACCTGCTGCGACTGGTCGGCGACCTGACGCAGCACGTCGTCGCCGTAGAGGCTCTGGCTGCCCACCAGGAACCAGACCTGGTACTGGGACAGATCGGGAACGATGCTGGTGCTGGTCATCGTCGACCACTCCTTCGTCTGTGGCGCACGTCTCACGGGGTTCGGTCGCGATGTTACCGGTAACACAGCAGCGGAACCAAGGGCCGGGGACGCCGGAGTGTCGCGGCTCAGCGGCCGATCTCGGTGCGCACCGCGTAGAGCTCGGGGAAGAAGGTCAGATCGAGCGCGCGCTGCAGGAAGCTGACGCCGGAGGAGCCGCCGGTGCCGGTCTTGAAGCCGATCGTGCGCTGGACGGTGCGCAGGTGACGGAAGCGCCACATCTGGACGCTGTCTTCCACGTCGACGAGGTCCTCGCACGCCTGGTAGAGCACCCAGGGCGTCTCCGGCGACTCGTAGATTTGCGTGAAGTCCGGTACGAGGTCCTGCCGGAACACCCACGGGGTGGCGACGTCGCGCTCGAGGATGTCGGCCGGGATGGCGTAGCCGGCGCGGTCGAGGGCACGCAGGAACGCGTCGTAGAGCGTCGGCTCTGCGAGCAGCTCGGCGAGCATCGCGTGGGCGTCCGGCTCGGAGGTGAAGACGTCGAGCAGGCGGGCGTTCTTGTTGCCGAGGATGAACTCGACGGCCCGGTACTGGAAGGACTGGAAGCCTGACGAACTCCCGAGCGAGCCGCGGAACTCGGCGTACTCCCGCGGGGTGAGGGTGCTGAGCACCGACCACTGCTCGATCAGGGTGCGCAACGCCGTCTTGACGCGAGCGAGGCCCTTGAGGGCCTTGCCGAGGTCGTCGACGTCGAGCAACCGGCGGGACTCGCGCAGCTCGTGGAGGATCAGCTTGAGCCACAGCTCGCTGGTCTGGTGCTGGATGATGAACAGCAGCTCGTCGTGGTGCTCGGGCCGGCTCTGGGGATGCTGGGCGCCGAGGATGCGATCCAGGTCGAGATACCGCCCGTAGGACATTGCATCGTGGAAGTCCGTGCGGATGGAGTTCTCGAGCGGGCGCGTGCCGTCGTTCACGTCGGTGCCTCCTGGCGCTGGTTCGTGTCGCCGAACGAGACGGTCCGGCGACACCGTCGATCGTAGGGGAGTGACCGGCGGGCTACGGCTGGGCGGCGGACCGCACGACGATCTCGCCGACGTCGACGGAGGCCGGTTGGCTGAGCGCGTACACGATCGCGTCGGCGACGGCGTCGGGCGCCATGGCGATCGCGCTCATCCGTGCCCGCAGGTCGGGATCGGTCGTGAACTCGGTGTCGGTCGCTCCCGGGCAGATCATGGTCGCGCGGATCTGCGGCCCGACCTCCTGGCGCAGCACTTCGCACAGCGCACGCACGCCGGCCTTCGTGGCGGCGTACACCCCCTGCCCGGGGACCCACTTCGCGGCGGCCGTCGAGGTGACGGTCACGAAGTCCCCGGAACCCTGAACGGTGAACACGGGCAGCGCCGCGGTGATGCCGTGCAGCACGCCCCGCAGGTTCACGTCGATCATGGCGTTCCAGTCGTCGAGGACGCCGTCGCGCAGGGGAGCGACCGTGGCCACGCCGGCGTTGGCGATGAGGACGTCGAGGCGGCCGAACTCCTGGACCGCGCGGTCGACCAACCGGACGCTGTCCTCGGGGCGGGTGACGTCGACCGGGCAGGCGACGGCGTGACCTCCGCCGTCCTCGATCTCCGCGACGATCCGCGCAAGAGCGTCCTCGCGACGTGCTCCGATCACCACCCGGGCACCCCGGGCCGCCAGACGCCGGGCGGTCACCGCGCCCATACCGGAGCTGGCGCCGGTGATGGCGACGACGAGGCCGTCGATCTCTTGTCCACTGGTGTTCACGACACCAATCTAGGGGTCACGATGACGCACGACGGCCCGGGACCCTCTCAGGTCCCGGGCCGTCGTGGTCGGTGGTGTCGGGGGCCGGCGGTCAGTTGGTGGACGTGCAGGTGAAGCTGGACGCCTTGTTCACGTCACCGCCGGTGTACTTGACCCACTGCGGGTACTCGCACAGCGGGCGGGTGCGTCCGGCGGTCGCCGCGTTGGCGTCGACCATCGTCAGGTGATTCGGGGCCTTGCCCTTCTCCACCCAGTTCATCAGGGTCGGGAGGGCGTCGTACCGGGCGTTGAAGGCGCCGAACCCGTGCGAGAAGCCCGGCATCGTGTAGTACTTCATGAACCCGTTCAGCGTCCGCTGCCCGAACGTGGACACCTGGCGCTGGTAGAACGCCGTCGTGTTCTCCGGGGAGATGCCGTCGTCGGCCAGGCCCGTGGTCAGCAGCATCTTGCCGCCCTTCTTCGCGAAGGCGGAGAGATCGACGTTGGTGCTGTCGAGCTGCTTGGCCACCTCCTGCAGGCGGGCGGACCAGTCGAGGGCGTTGAACGTCATGGGGTCGTAGGCGGGGTTGCGGGTCACGATGTTGGTGACGAGCGCGTTGTACACCGCGTACTGGAAGGCCTCCTTGCCACTGGCGGGCACGGACGGCTGCTTGACGGTGCCGAGGGTGAAGACGCCGTAGGTGGCGCCGTAGTAGATCGGCGCCGCGGGCACCAGGCTGTTGCCTGCGATGGGGAAGCCGAGGTTGTGGGTGCTCGCGATGTCGTTGGTTGCGCCGATCTGGGCGTCGGAGAGGCAGGTGTCGCCCGTGTCGGCACCGCCGGGGCAGCGCAGGGACGTGACGTCGAAGGTGTCGAGGCAGCCCCTGGTGTTCGCGATGACCCCGTCCTTGACGCCGTCCAGGCCGTCGCACGTGGAGTAGACCGCGTTGACGAGCAGTTTCGTCTTGGCGGGATCGAGCCAGCCGGCTCCGCCGTTCGCGTAGAGCGCCTTGGCGTAGACCCCGCCGATGCCGGCGTGCATCATCGTCACGTTGTAGGAGGGGGTGCCGGCGACGACGCCGTCGTAGTCCTTCGGGTAGAGGCCGGCCGCGTTGATGGCCTCGTGGCCGCCCTGCGAGAAGCCGACGAAGTAGAAACGCTGGGGCGACCGCTTGAACGCCGTCTTCATGAGGGCCATGGCGACGTCGTGGGTCTTCTTGATGGACTGCGTGCCGTAGTTCGCGAGGGCCTCGTCGTTGAGCCCGAAGGAGGAGTCGAACCCGGCGCCCTCGTGGCCGCCGTCGGACCCGAGGGTCACGAAGCCCTGCTGGAGCGGGGTCGGCTGGCCGTCGGGCTGGAGGGCGTAGCTGCCGAGCCCGGTGACGAGCGTGCCGTCGTAGCCGCCGCCTCCCATCTGCAGGGCCCGGCCGTTCCAGTTCGCCGGCAGGTTGACCTCGTACGTGATGGGCGGTGCGGCCGGATCGACCGGGTGGATGTCGCCGAGCACGCGGCACTGACCGCCCGAATCGGCCACCCAGGTGGCCTTCGTGACCGTCGCCCCCGTCGTCGGGAGCCCGATGGACCGTGGGGGGACGGATGTGGTGCCGAGCGACGCGCAACTCCGTGCGGTGATCGCCGGGCGATGGCGGTACCCGCCACCGCCGCCCCCGTGGTCGACGGACGATGCGTCCGCCGGGGCGGAGAGCCCCGTGACGATCAACCCGACGAGGGCAGCAGCACTGGCAAGCGCCCGAACCCGTGACTTCCTCAACATGAGTGACTCCTCGATGAGTAGTGCGCGGGCCGGGAGGGGTCCGCAAGGCCACTATGAACACCGATGAAGGGAGTGTCCACACTTTTGTCACCATTACTGCGGACAATGCCCACCATGGTCCCGTTCGGTCGGTGAGGCGTGCTCCGGACGCACGACGGCCCGGGACCCCGTCAGGTCCCGGGCCGTCGCGGCTCTCGTCCTGCCAGTGCAGGATCTCCCTCGATGCCGTGCCGTCTAACGGCGCGCGTACTCCTCCGCGGCGCTGCGCAGCCGGCGGTGCACGCCGCCGTAGGCCTCCGCGGACTTCAGCGACCACTTGGGCAGCTTGGCGACCATCGTGTAGTTGGGGTCGCACACGTTCGCCGCCGGCGCGAGGCCGAGCTGGCTGACCAGCTGGTAGGCGTCGAGCGTGTCCATACCGGTCAGGTCCGAGGCCCAGGAGACGAGGTCGGCCTGGCTGATGCGGTAGGCGTCCTCGAGCGGCCGGATCGACCCGGTGCTCATGATGTAGTCGTCGTTCTCCAGGCGTGGCCACGCCAGCGCGCCGCCCTTGACGACGTCCACCGCGATCACGCTGTTCATCGCCGATTCGAGCCCGGTGCCGCACACCTCGCCCTCGCCCTGGCGAGCGTGGCCGTCCCCGAGGGAGAGCATCGCACCGGGCACGTTGACCGGCAGGTACAACGTCGTGCCGGCCCGCGCCTCGGGGGTGTCCATGTTGCCGCCGTGGGTGGACGGGGTCACGACGAGGCGGGACTCACCGCTGGCGGGGGCGACGCCGACCGTGCCGTGCATCGGGTCCAGCGGCAGGGACACCTCGTAGTCGCTCCGGCGGGCACGGAAGGTGGCGGTCCAGGACTCGAGGTCGATGTCGTAGAACCAGACGCGCTCCTCGAGGGCGCCGGAGATCATCGCCGTCTCGTGCGTCGGGGTCAGCGCCCCGAAGTGCGGGAACGTGCTCGAGATGGCGTGCGCCCGGGCGGGGACGATCGAGACGAAGTGCACGGCCAGGACGTCGCCGACCTCGGCACCCTCGACCTCGATGGGTCCGGACACCGGGTTCAGCTCGGAGAAGGGCACGACCTCGCTGGGACGCTCGTCGGGGGAGTGCACCCGGCCGCCGTAGCAGTCCTCCGTGCTGACCTCGATGAGGTCGCCGGGCTTGACGCTCAGCAGCGGATCGACGCCGCCGAAGACGTACGAGTACTGGTCGGGCGTCGGGGTGAGGGAGTGGATCGCCATGTCAGCGCGCTTCCTTCTCATCGATGGGGGAGGCCGTCGCGGCCGTCGGGTCGGTCATACGGCCGGTGCGCAGCAGCACGAAGGCGAGCACCACACCGATCACGAGCCAGACGACGCCGAGGACCTGCGCCGCGATGTTCGCGTTGATGATGACGGCGACGAGGATGGCGAGGCCGATCAGCGGCAGCACGAGGTGCACGAACCAGCGGCGCGACTTCTGCCGGATGACGAACCACCACACGACGGCGATGTTCAGCAGCGAGAACGCCGTGAGGGCGCCGAAGTTGACCAGCGTCGAGATCTCCGTGAGGCCGTTGGGCTGGTTGACGAGGTAGAGCCCGAGGACCAGGGAGATACCGGCGACGACGAAGGTGGCGTTGACCGGCACGCCGCGTTTGGGGTGCACGCGGCTGAGGAATGCGGGCAGTTGCCGGTCCCGCGCCATGGCGAAGAGCAGCCGGGAGGTGGCGGCCTGCGCGACCAGGGCGTTGGCGAAGCCCCACGCGACGGCGGTGGCCGCGGCGGTGAGGATGAACAGGAAGGGCCCGCCGGCGTTCTTCGCGGCGTCGTAGAACGCCGTCCCGCTCGGGTCGCCGTTCGTGATCAGCCCGGCGGGGTCCTGGACGAGCATCGAGCCGACCCAGGTCTGGACCACGAAGAGGACGCCGACCAGCAGCAGCGCGGCGATCATCGACCGGCCGAGCGAGCGGGTCGACCCGGAGTTCTCCTCGGCCAGGGTCGAGATGCCGTCGAATCCGAGGAAGGAGAGGACGGCGATCGAGACCGCGCCGAAGATCACGGACGGCGTGAACGTGCCGGCATTGAAGAAGGCGTCGAAGCTGAAGGTGCCGTGACCGTTGGCTACGGCCGTGATGCCGATGACCAGGAAGATCGCCAGCACGAGCAGCTCGAGGACGAGCATCACCTTGTTCACCCGGGCAGTGAACTCGATGCCGAGGTAGTTGATCACCGTGTTGAGCACGACGAAGGCGATCAGCCAGGCCCAGAGCGGGATGTCGGGGAGCATGCCGTTCATGGCGATCGCGGCGGCCAGGTACAGCAGGGCGGGGATGAGGACGTAGTCGAGCAGGATCATCCAGCCGGCCACGAAGCCGAGCACCCGGGTGATGCCGCGGCCGACGTACGTGTAGACCGAGCCCGACATCGGGAACGCCTGCACCATCTGGGCGTAGGAGTTGGCCGTGCACATCATCGCGAGCATGCCGACGATGTAGGCCATCGCGACCATGCCGCCGGAGGCCTGGAACACACTGCCGAAGATCGCGAACGGCGCGATCGGGACCATGAAGATGAGGCCGTAGACCAGCAGGTCGGTGAAGGTCAGCGTGCGCTTGAGTTCCTGCTGGTAGCCGAACTCCTCGATGCGGTGGCCGGAGCCGCCCGCGACGGGCTCTGTCAGGGCGGCCTCGTTCACGGCGGTCTCGTTCAGAAAGGAAGCCTGGTGGGGTGGACGCGGTTCTGGGGTCATCGCGGTTCCTGCCATCCGTACTCGGCTGCGGGCATCACACCGGCAGCACTCCGATTATTTCCAGATGAAAATAAAGGGAGCCTACATGCCGGCCTGATCGATGACCACCAGCGCCGTCTCCTCGGCTCGGGCGAGTCGCACGGCTCCCGACGGGGGAGCGCCGTCGTCGCCGGACCGGTCCGCACGCAGCGCGTGGGCCGCACGGATCGCCGGCATCGTCTCCAGCAGGCCGCTCAGCCACAGGTCGGCGAGCAGAAGCACGCCGTCGTGACAACCCTCGGCGTACGACGCTGGGACCGGGGCCGCGGTCCCGAACCGGTGCACGTACCGCTCGAGGAAGTCCTGGTGCCGGTCGTCCTGCTGGAGCACGAACGAGGGCATAGCGGAGTACAGCGTGCCGGTCGTGTCGCCGCCGATGGCCAGGAGACAGTTCTCGTCCAGGGCGGTGCTCAGCCGCACGAACCGGCGGTCGGCGCCCGACGCCGCGGCGTCCCGGAGGAAGGTGATGCCGTCGCGGCCGACGAGGGAGAGGAGGACGGCGTCGGCGCGCCGGCTCCGCGCCTCGTCGAGGAGCCGCTCAGTGTCGACTGCGCCGAGCGGCACCAGCCGGTCGAGCACCACCTCCTGGCCGATGGCGCGGAGCTGGCCGGCGGCCTCCCGGTGCACCTCGCGCGGCCACACGTAGTCGTTGCCGATCAGGGCCCAGCGGCGCAGGGCGTGGGTGCGGGAGATCCACGCGAGGGGGCGACGCAGCTGCAGGCGTGGGGCGGATCCGGTGAAGACGGTGTTGCTCCGGGGTGAAGCGGTGTCGTGCGGGGGAGTGAAGACGTAGGGCACGTCCGCGGTCACGGCCCGGGAGACGGCGACGCGGACGTCGGAGGTGTGAGCGCCGACCAGGCCGATGATCAGCCCGGCGTCGAGGAGTTGGCGGACCTCCGTGGCGACCTCGGCGGGGCGCCGGCCGGCATCGATGAGAACGA
Organism: Tersicoccus mangrovi; assembly: GCF_036881825.1. Taxonomy (NCBI): domain Bacteria; kingdom Bacillati; phylum Actinomycetota; class Actinomycetes; order Micrococcales; family Micrococcaceae; genus Tersicoccus; species Tersicoccus mangrovi. The sequence goes on from NZ_JBAJMW010000004.1 coordinate 44,562, forward strand.
GTTCGGGCACCAGGTCGGTGCGCGCGGCGATCTGTTCGGCGGCCAGTTGGGCGCAGTTGAGGATGGCCGGCCCGGCAATGCCCATCACCCCGGAGAGCGGGGCGAGCAGCCCGATGCCGAGGGTGCCGGGCATCGGCCCACGCAGCAGCAGGCTGCTCGGGAACGCTAGGCTGACTGGGGACGTCACAAGTAGGATCCTGATGCATCAAGGGCCGGGGCCATCAAGGAGGATGCCGTGTCCGTTGCGCCGGAGGACAGCGACCACAGCGTATCCCTGGCCGAGCTCGTGCTCACCCTGAGTGACCTCGGTGCCCGCATGTTGGACGGCCTCGGCGGCGCCCTGCGCGAGGAGGGCGCCACGGTGGAGCAGTGGCGGATCCTCCGGCTCGTCGCGGAGCGGGAGTCGCCGAGCATGGGGGACCTTGCCGGCGTCACCGGCATCGCGAACGCCTCGCTGAGCCGGATCGTCGACGCCCTCGAGGACACCGCGTCGGTCTACCGACTCGCCAGCCCAGAGGACCGGCGGCGCATCACCGTCCGCCTGTCCGACCACGGCGCGGCCCGGCTGGCCCGGATGGACGCCATCGTCCGCGCGTGGGAGGCGTCGACGGGAACGACGCTGGGGGAAGGCACCGTGCAGGCGCTGGCGGACGCGGTGCATGGCGCTTCCGCTGCCCGCCACATCCGGCTGGCCTGATCGGCCGTCCGGCCCGCCGACTGCGTGCACAAGCATCGCGGGCCGAGCTGCCGCTAAAGCAGCCGACAAACTGAAGGCGTACGACGACGGGCGGGTACCCGCCGCCGTACGTCGTGCTCGTGTCGGTCAATTCGCGACGACCGGTCCGTGGCGGAGCACACGAATCTGGATGCCTTTTTCGCGTCACCGCCGGTGTACCTGACCTTCCGGGAGTACTCGCGCAGCGTTCGGTTCCTTCGCTACCGCGAGGCGGTGAACGAAGTCCTCGCGACCGGCAAGATTGACTGCCTCCCGAGGCTAAGACGACCCATACTGTGATGGCTGGCTGCAGTCGCGATGCTGGCCGTCCTTCGTGTACGACGGGCGTAACCGGACGACGCGCTCCCTAGGTCGAGCAAGTGGCGCGAACACCCTCTAACATTCAGACACGGTGCAGAACAGACTCAGATTTGCTCTCGAGCAAGTCACGACCGGCGAATGGCAACTCTTCGAACGGCTATGCTCAGAATTCTTGGTTAGTGAATTCCCGTCAATCCGGACGACCGCAGGGCCTTCGGGCGATCTTGGGCGCGACGGTGAGGTTTTCTCTGTACCGGGGGAGGAGCGTACAGGGTTCCAGTACTCCGTCGCCACAGATTGGAAGTCCAAGATCAAGAAGACTGTAGCCACAATTGACTCAAACAATCTGGGTTACAGTCTGCTCATCTACTGCTCCAGCCAGCGAATCGGAGCAAAGGGCGACGAGTTGAAATCAGAGCTTTGGAAGCAGCAAAGCCTGCTGCTCGATATACGCGACCGAGAATGGTTCTGCGACCGGGAGTTGGAATCGCCGACAAGAGAGGCCGCGTCCGCGGACTTCTGTCGACATATCGTCGACCCGATTGTCTCGACGCGGGGGATCGCTTCCGTAACTGGAGCACCGCTCGCTATACAGGAAGGCCGGGTCGCGCTCGTCCAGTTGGCGCTTAACTCGGCAGACCGATTCGGCGACAAGAACCTAACTAAAACGTCATTCGATGCCGTAGTCCAGAGCTCACTCCTCGGCACGAGTCAAGAAGCGCCGCTCACAGAGAACGAAGTCATCAGTAAGGTGTTACTCCTAGTTCCCCACGGGACTGCCCAGCAAGTGCACGCACTTGTTCGTAGTTCACTGCAGCGACTGAGCCTCAAGAACGGACCGGTGAAGCACCACCGCTCCAGTGACACTTACCATTTGAGTTTTGAGGCCACCGAAAGGTGGCGATTAGCTGCCGTGGGATATCTCCTTGACCAAGAGACGCTCGAGGCTGATCTCGCGGCAGGAGCCTACGGATACAATTCGAAGCTCGATTCCGACTTTGCCGCACTCAGCGCTGAGGGTAGGAAATTGCGTGCGAGTCTTGAACCCGTGGTGCTTGAGAACGGCGAACAGTTCGTCGCCGCTGTCGAAGGTGGTGAAGTTCATCTACTTTCTCGTCAGTCGATCTCAGACTCAATCGCCCGCCTAGGCCCAAGGCTCAACTTGCACCCCGATCAAGCAGCCTCAGCAATCATGGAGGTATTAGCCGCGCCATCGGACAGGACGCGAAACCATCTGTTACGAGTCATCGACGCGTACACCTTGATGGCTTTTTTGCAGTAAACGCCCGACGTTCAGAAAGCACTTTCGAGAGTGTTCTCCAACGCCAAAATATGGCTTGACACTTCTGCGTTGTTGCCTGTTGTGGCGGAAACGTTAATCGAGGCGCCCGAACATCGTCTCCAGACTGAACTCCTCCGCGCGACGGTTGAGTCTGGAGTTGCCTTGTACGTCACCGACGGAGTCATCGAAGAGTTGAGGTTTCATTTCGAGAGATGCTTGGCCTATCTTCACGCTGGATCAGAGTGGGACGGCGAGGTGCCCTTTGTATTTAGCGCCTACATGCTGGCCGGTCGCGATGAGAGATTGTTCGCCGACTGGCTGACGAATTTCCGGGGAGACCTAAATCCGGAACGCGACATTGAAGACTATTTGGAAGCAAGGTTTTCTATCAAGCGGAGCGACTTGAAGAGTGTGGCGGATGAGGCTGACATTAGACTCCGCAGTGCGGTAAGCGAGTTGTTTAGGCGCAAGCATCCCGCGAATAATGCCAAGGGCCGCGCCGGACGCAACCGCAGGCAGTGGGAGGGCCGCTCGGATCGACTAGCGGCCCACGACGTTGAGAGTGCAGTAGGAATAATACAACTGCGTCGGAAGTCGAGTTCGGCACTTGGCTACGAGGCATGGTGGCTCACACTCGATAAGACTGCGTTCAAGCTCGGGGGTTGGCTCAAGCAGCAACTGGGTCGCGATGCGCCACACACCCCAGCATTGAGCCCAGATTACCTCTCGCAAATGCTCCGCCTCGGCCCACTCCGACGTACCACCGCCGAGACGGCCCGGCTCCCTTTAGTTGTCGATGTGACACGCCTTGAATCGGTTCCGCCCGCTTTAATCCAGGCCGCTCGTGAGAAGCGAGCCGCAATGTCCGGCTACGACGAGGTCCGCATCCGACGCGAAGTACGCGACGAGCTATTCCGGATCCGCACCACGATGAAAGCTGGACAGGACTACTCGACGCAAGTGAGAGATTCTGTAACTTCCAGCATCAAGATTGGGCGACCAAGTAGAGGGTGACCTCGTCGACTTCAGCGGACGCTTGACCAAGTGGTCAGCTTGCATCGATTAATTGACATAATGTCGATTATCGGCGATCTACCGCCAGCCGCGAAAGGACGCCCGGGACCGCCCTCGGACCCCGCTCCGAACCCCCGTCAGTGGTTGCCGTTCTCGCCCGCATGGCAGGTCGCGCTGCCGGAGTCCTGGTACGCCAGCGCACCCGACGCGGCACCCGCCGTCGCGTACGTCGGCTTGTAGTCCCATTGGTACCCGTGGGCGCCGAGCGTCAGCTTCATCGCCCCGTACGCCTGATCCTGACCGGTGACCACATGTTCCTGCGTGAGCGCTGCGCCGGTCGACAGCGAATCCAGGTCCTCGCCGCCGGTGCCGACGATGAACTGCGTGATGCCGCGCTTGCTGTCCACCGCGCCGCTGGGGTTCATCGGTGAGAACCGCGCGTACAGGTGCTCGTGACCGTTGAGCACGACGTCGGCCCGGTTCTGGTACAGCAGGCTCCACCAGGCGTCCGAGGCCTTGCCCTCGTCCGAACCGAAGGCCGGGTCCGTACCGGTGGACCCGCTGGCCGTGAACGCCGGCTGGTGCCAGTAGGCCAGGGTGCACGCGGACCGGTTCTTCTTCAGGTCTGCGGCGAGCCAGGCGGTCTCCTGGCCGAGGACACCGCTGTGCGGATCGCAGTTGTTGCCGAACGCCGCGGACTTGCACTCGACGTTCAGGGAGACGATGTGCCAGTTGCCCAGGTCGTACGAGTACCAGCCGTGGTTGTAGTCCCCCGCCTGGCCGGTCGGCCGGATGGCGCCCGTGGCGTCCGTGCCGTTGAAGTAGCTGAAGTAGCCGGTGCCGTTCTGGGCGGGCTCGTTGTCCCCGTGCTTGGTGTACGAGTAGTACTCGTGGTTGCCCGGCGCCGGTCGCTGCAGCCACTTGAATGCGCCGAAGGTCTTGTCGTACGAGTTCTGGAAGTCGGAGAGCTTCCCGACCTCGTATTGCTCATCGCCCAGGATGGCCGCGAGCTGCGGTTTCATCCCCTCGATCTGGTCCGCCACCGCGTACTCCGCCGGCAGCCCACCGAGCCCGGACGAGCCGCACTTGAGCGACGCCGGGTTGGCGGCGTTCTCCGCAGTGTCCGGTTCGCAGGCGACGTCGCCGACGGCGGCCAGCACCGACGACGTCGCATGCTCCCCCGTCCCGTGGGACTGCGGCTGGGCGGTGCTGGCCACGCCGGCGGAGGCGATGGTCGTCAGGCTGAGGGCGGCTGCGGCGGCGAGACCGAGGATGCGGGGTGTGTTCATGGGAAGGACCGGTCTCTCACTCGGGGTTGGGCGGACCTCGCCCATGGTCGTCCCGTTCAGCGCGAGGTGGTCGACGCGGACGCGAAGTCTGGGTGAACACTGGGAGCACCGACGGCGAGTTCCGCCGGCGGGTCTGTCGTTCCGGGTCGACGCCCTCGCCCATTCGCCGGCGGTCTGGGAAGCTGACGCCATGGAACACGTGCTGGGCATCGGCGGCTACTTCGTCAGGTCGTCGGATCCGGAGTCGACGACGGCGTGGTACCGCGACGTCCTCGGCCTGGACCTCGACGAGAACGGCCAGTGGACCCAGGAGGCCGGCCCCGCGGTGTTCGCCGCCTTCCCGGCGGACACGGACGACCTCGGCTCCCCCACCCAGCAGGCCATGCTCAACGTCCGGGTCCGCGACCTGGACGCGATGCTCGCCCAGTTGCGGGACGCCGGTGCTGACGTCGCCGCGGAGACGCAGCAGATGGACGGCGTCGGCCGGTTCGGCTGGGTCACCGACCCGGAGGGCCGCCGGATCGAGTTGTGGCAGCCCGCCTGACCCAGTCCCCGAGCAGGGCGGCCAGCAGTTCCCGCTGCTCGTGCGGCAGCGCGTGCCCCGCGCCGTCGAGCACGGCGAGCGTCGCGTGCGGGTACACCTCGGTCAGCTCGACGGTGGCGGCCCAGCCGACCGTGGCGTCCCGGCGGCCGGCGACCAGCAGCACCGGCCCGGCATACGGCTCCACCGTGCCCGGCACTCCATTTCGCTACCGTAGTGGGCGGCCGGAAATGATGACCACCGGCGCCGATGGCACGAGCAGAAGGAGCGGCATGGAGGCGGTCAGCGCCCAGCAGCATCACGCGGCAACCGAGGGAGGCCTGCCGGAGACGGAGCAGATCGCAGCCGGCCTGTGGTCCGTGCCGATGCCGATGCCCGGTGGGTTCCTGGCCTACTCGCTGAGCGTCGTCCACGTCGGCGACGACGGCGCCGTCACCGTCCTCGACCCCGGTTGGGCGGCGGACGGCTCGTTCGACCGGTTCGCCGACGTGCTGCACTCCCTCGGCTCCCGCGTCCAGGACGTCGCGACCGTCGTCGTCACCCACGCGCACCCCGACCACATCGGCCTCGCCGACCCGATCCGGGAGGCCAGCGGCGCGCGGATCCACGTCTCCGCACGGGAGCAGGAGTCGATCGACGCCCAGGATCCCGACCTCTCGGAGGGGCTGGCCGAACGGCTGGGCGAGTGGCACGTGCCGGGCGACGTCGCCGAGACGCTGCTCGCCCGGTTGGCCCAGGAGCCGGCCCGACCGGCGCCCCCGCGCGCGGACGACCTGCTCGAGGACGGCGACGAGGTGCCGGTCGGCGGCGGCACCTGGCGCGTCCTCGCCACCCCGGGCCACACCCCCGGACACCTGTGCCTGGTCGACGACACCCGCCGGCTCCTGTTCTCCGGGGACCACGTCCTGCCGACCCTCTCCCCCGGCCTCGGCCTCGGCGCGCCGACGGACACCAACCCGGTGGTCGACTACCTGCGCGCCCTCGACCGCCTGGCCCCCTGGGACGACTACCAGGTGGTCCCGGGCCACGGGTACCGGTTCCGCGGCCTCGCCGAGCGCCGTGCCGAGCTGGCCGAGCACGTGCTCGCCCGCGCGCGGGAGGTGGCCCACGTGATCGATGGCGATCCCGGAGCGACCACATGGCAGGTGGCGTCGCGGCTCACCTGGACCGCCGGCTGGGACCAGCTGGTGGGCAGCGTCCGGCTCCGTTCGGCCCTGCTGCAGACCGAGCTGTACCGCGACGCCGTGCTCACCGGCGACCTGCACCTGTGATGCAGCGGAGGCGTCAGGTCAGCGGATCCCGGCGCGGGAGAACCCCTGGACGAAGTACCGCTGGAACAGCAGGAACAGCACGACCATCGGGATCACCGAGATCAACGCCAGCGCCATGATCGAGTTGTAGTCCGGCGTCGTCTGGTTCTTCAGGTACAGCATCCCGATCGGCAGGGTGAACAGCTCGTTGTCCTTCAGGGCGATCAGCGGCCACGCGAAGTCGTTCCACGTGCCGAGGAACGTCAGCAGCGTCAGCACGGCGATCAGCGGCCGGCTCAGCGGCAACACGACCTGCAGGAAGATCCGCAGCCGGCCCGCACCGTCGACCAGGGCCGCCTCGATCAGTTCCTCCGGGATGGACAGGAAGAACTGCCGCGCCAGGAAGATGCCGAACGCCGCCGCCCCGGCCGGGAGGATGACGCCCCAGAACGTACCGAAGAGCCCGAGCCCGGAGATCAGGTGGAACTGGGCGACCATGATCGCCTGCACGGGGATCATCATCGTCGCCAGGCACAGCAGGAAGATGAGCGACCGGCCGCGGAACGGCAACCGCGCGAACGCGTAGCCGGCGAGCAGGTTCACCGCCACGGTCAGCACCGTGACGATCGCTCCGATCACCAGCGAGTTGCCGAACCAGGTGGCCACCGGGTAGTTGGCGAAGATCCCGGCGAAGTTCTCGATGGTGAACGTCGAGGGCCACAGGTGCAGCCCCGGCTCGAACACCTCGCCGCGCGGCGAGAACGCGACGACGAGCATCCAGTAGAGCGGGAAGATCACGATGACGGAGACCACCGCCGCGATCAGCACCCGCCACACGACCCCGCGCCGCGCCTCCGACGGCGGTCGCCGTCGTCGTTCGCTCCGCGCGGCACTGCTCTGCGCGTCGTCGACGGCCACCTCGGCAACCGTCGCCTGGACCGCCCCGTCGGCCGCACCCGTCGTCATCGTGCTCCTCCCCGACTCATTCGACCAGGTCCTTGCCCCGACTGGTCAGCCACTGGATCACCGTGAAGACCAGGGTCAGGGCCAGGATGACGATGCCGATCGCCGCGCCGTAGCTCTGCTCCCGGATCTGGAAGCCGTTGCGGTACGCGTAGGTGACGAGCACCGAGGTGGCGTTGCCCGGGCCGCCGCCGGTCATGACGAAGATGACGTCGAACACCTGGAACGAGGCGATCACGTTCATCACGAGCAGGAAGAACGTCGACGGTCCGACCAGCGGCACCGTCACCGAGCGGAACTGCTGCCAGCGCGTCGCCCCGTCGATCCGCGCCGCCTCGTACAGCTGCGGGGAGATCGACTGCAGGCCCGCCAGGTAGATGATCATCGTGAAGCCGAGCCGCAGCCAGATCGAGACGACGATGACCGAGAACATGGCCGGCACCGGTGCGGACTGCCAGGACACGGTCGGCAGCCCGGCCGCGGTGAGGATCTTGTTGAACAGCCCGTTGGATTGGTAGAACATGATCGTCGCGATCAGGCCGGATGCGACGCCCGAGATGACCATGGGCAGCACGATGATCGTGCGGAACAGTGTCCGCCCCGGCAACACCGAGTTGAGCAGCACGGCCAGGCCCAGTCCTCCGGCGAGTTCGACGGGCACGGTGCAGACGGTGAACACCAGCGTGTTCCACGCGCTCTGCCAGAACACCGCGTCGCCCAGCATCTGCGTGTAATTGGCGATCCCCGCCCACGTCGGCGTGCCGAAGCCTCGCGAATGCTGGAACGAGAGCACCGCCGCCCAGACGATCGGCACGAACAGGAACACGACCAGCAGGACGAGGTTGGGCCCGAGGAACGTCCATCCCGCGAGCTCGGAGCGGAGGCGCCGCCCCAGCGAGCGGCCGCTCGGTCGTCGCCCGTCGGCCTGCCGGGCGGCCGACCGGGAGGGGGCGACGGCGCCGGCGCTCCGCTCCCCCGCCACGGTGCTCATTGCACGCCCGATGCCGAGGTCGTTCGGTTGCCGCTCACTTGCTCGCCGCTTGCTTGATGGCCGTCGTCAGCTTGTCGAGCGTGTCCTGCGTCGACTGGTTGCCGACGAACGCCGCGTCGAGCTGGTCCTGCAGAGCCGTGTTGGCCGCCGCCATCACCGGGGAGGTGACCTGCTTGACGTCGCTGGGCTGGATGGTGGCCGCCTGGTCGACGAAGACGGGCATGACGTCCGGGCGCACCGTGTAGGTGACCTTGCTGCCGGCCAGGTCGGTGCGCGTGGGCAGCTCGTTGGTGGCCCCGCAGAACGCCGCCATGTTCTCCGGCTGGACGAGGAACTTCAGGAACGCCGACGCGAGCTGCGGGTTCTGCGTCGCCTTCGTGGCCACGACGGCGTTGCCGCCCAGGTCCGTGGCGCCGCGCTTGTCCTTCGGCATCGGCACGACGGTCCAGTGGAACTTCGCGAGGTTGTTCAGGTCCGGGATGAGGAAGGAGCCGAGGAACGCCATCACCGTGGTGCCCTCGGTGAACAGGGAGTCCGCGTAGGTCGGGGACTTCACCGAGCTCGTCGGTGGCACCCACTTCTTCGTGAAGAAGCTCTTCGTCAGGTCCAGCGCCTGCCGGCCCTGGTCCGAGTTGACGGCGGGGGTCTTCTGGTCGTCCTCGAGCAGCTTCCCGTCCGCCTGGAACAGCCAGCTCAGCCATCGGGTGGCACCGGCCTGCTGCCAGTTGTCGACGAACGGGTACTTGTTCGCCGGCAGGGCGGCACGCAGCTTCGTCGCGACGGCCTGGAACTCGTCCCACGTCCACGCGTCGTTCTGCGACTTCGGCAAGGTCGACGGGTCGATGCCGGCCTTCTGCAGCATGTCGGTGTTGACGACGAGCGCGGACACGTCGGTCTGGTGTGGCACGCCGTAGGGCTTGCCGTTGTTGGAGACGGCCTCCCACATGGCGGGCGTGAACTGCTTGGCCTCGTCCGCGGAGAACGTGCTAGAGAGGTCCAGCAGCTGGTCCTGGCTCGAGTAGACGCCGAGGTTGCCGTAGTCGACGCGGAAGACGTCGGGCGCGTCCCCGGACGAGAGCTGGGCGTCGATGTTGGAGAACATCTGCTCGTAGGGCACGACGTTGAGCTTGACGGTGGTCCCGGGGTGCTCGCCCTCGAACTTCTTCACGAGGGACTCGAACGACGTCTGCTCGGACTTGCTCGCCCAGGTCGTGAAGGTGATGCTGCCCGACGGCGTTCCGCCGCTCGACGCCCCTCCTCCCCCGGCGTTGCCGTTGTTGCCACCCCCGCCGAAGCCGGCGCACCCGGCCAGGGACAGCGAGGCCGCGACGGCCAGGCTCACGGTGGCGGCGATCCTGCGCAGAGTGGACATCGTCGGCCTTCCTCGATGCGGCTCCGCACGTCGGCGCCGTCGTTGGGCTCAGAATACGTCTCGCTTTTCGAGATTCAAACGCTGCTGATGATCATGTTGGTCCACCATCCGACGGTCCCCGACCGCCAGTAGGCTCGACACATGACCGCCTCGCCCGACCTGACCGGCCTTGCTCATGACGAGCGGGCCGACCTCCTGGCCCTCGTGCGCACCCTGACGCCGGAGCAGTGGGCGGCGCCGTCGCTGTGCACGGGGTGGACCGTGCGCGACGTCGTCGCCCACGTCATCTCCTTCGACGATGTCTCCTGGCTCGGGGTCGCGTCGGTGGCCCTGCGCGGACGGTTCTCCTTTCCGCGCATGAACGCGGTCGCGCTGCGCCGGTATGCCGGCCACCAGCCGGCCCAGCTGATCGACCTGCTCGGCCGCCGGCTCACCGCGACCGGGCTGCCCGCCGGGTTCCACGGAGCGATCGCCCTGACGGACGCGCTCATCCACCAGCAGGACATCCGTCGCCCGCTCGGCTTGCCCCGCGAGGTGCCGACGGAACGCATCGTGCCCGCGCTGGACTTCGCCCTCACCTCGCCGACGCTGCCCTCGCGTCGCCAGGTCGACGGGCTGCGCCTGATCGCCAGCGACGCCAACTGGGCGCACGGACCGACCACCGGTCCACGCATCGAGGGCCCCGCCGAGGCGCTGCTGCTGGCGGTCGCCGGGCGCCCAGCCTCTCACGCCGACCTGACCGGCCCCGGCGTCGGCGTCCTGCAGAGCCGAGCCGGCTGAGGCGTCGGTGCGTCAGGCCTCCGAGAGGGCGCCGGCCGCGACGGTCGACGCCGGGTCGCCCGGCCTGGGTGCCTTCAGCGTCGCGTCGATGATCTCGAGGATGTAGGGGGCGACGACGTCGCGGGAGATCCGCAGGTCGGCGACGAAGGTGCCGCGCGCCCCGGCGGACACCCACGCCTCGACGGCGTCGAGGTCGTCGAACGTCCGCACGACCGCCGACCGGCAGCCCAGGCCTTCCGCCACCTGCGCGAAGTCCACCTCGTCGATGAGCATGATGCCCTGGTCCAGGCCCTGGGATCCGTACTGGTGCACCTCGGCCCCGTAGGCGGCGTCGTTGAAGACCAGCACGAGGGCGCTGCGCGCGGTCCGCGCCAGCGAGTCGAGGTCCGGCAACCCCATGAGGCCGCCGCCGTCGCCGGTCACGACCACGAGGGTCGCGTCGGGACGGCCGGCGGCCACGCCCGGTGCGGACGGCAGGCCGAGGCCGATCGACTGGAAGGCCGTCCCCACCAGGGTGATGCTGTCGGTGGACGGCAGATCCAGGTAGGCGTTCGCCCAGCCGATGAAGTGGCCGCCGTCGGAGACGATCACCCGGTCGGCCGGAAGCACCTCGTCGACGCGCCGCATGACGCTGCGCGGGTCCAGCCGGCCGTCCGGCGCGGCCTGCTCCCCCGGTTCCCGGTCGAAGCTGAGGCGGCCGTCGCGGGCGGCCTCCGCGTCGCCGCGCCACGGCCGGGCCGGGCGCGGGTGGTCGGCGAGCTCGTCGAGCAGCGCCCGGACGACGACCTGCGCGTCACCGCGGACGACGTCGGTCACGACGGCGTGCAGCGCCTGCTCGGCGAGGTCCACCTGGATCACCCGCGCGTCCGGTGCGAAGCACTGGCCGAAGGCGGTGGTGAACTGGTTGAGCCCGGCGCCGACGACGAGCACCACGTCCGCCGCGCGGATCAGCTCGGCCGAGGCGGCGGAGGCGAAGCCCCCGGCCACGCCGAGGTCGTAGGGGCGGCCGGCGAACGTGCCGCGGGCCGGGGCGCTCGAGGCCGTCAGCGCCCCGACGGCGTCCGCGAGAGCACCGAGGTCCGCTGCGGCGGCCTTCGCACCGCGTCCGGCAAGGATCAGTGGGCGCTCGGCACCGGCGAGCAGGCCGGCGGTCCGCGCCACGACGTCGTCCGCCGGCGGCGAGGGCGGAAGCAGGAACGGCAGCACCGGCACGTCGTCGTCCTCGGCAGTCGGGGCGTTGACCAGGTCGTAGGGCAGGGCGAGGACCACGGGCACGCGGTGCGCCCGGGCGTGGTGCAGCGCCTGGACGGCGGTCCGGCCGGGAGCCTCGGCGTCGAGCGTGAAGGTCGGGACGCCGACGGCCGCGGCGATCGCCGTCTGGTCCACGTCCCATGGGCGCGGTCCGGCGGTCGGCGCGGCGCCGGTGACGACGACCAGGGGCGTGCGGGCCTGGGCGGCCTCCGCCAGCGACGTCAGGGCATTGGTGAAACCGGGACCATAGGTCGTCGTCGCGATCGCGATCCGCCCCGACACCCGGTGGTAGGCGTCCGCCGAGGCCACCGTCGCCGTCTCGTGCCGCACCGCGGTGATGCGCATGTCGGTGGTGCGCAGGGCGTCGAGGAACCACGCGTTGCCGTTGCCCATGAGGGCGAAGGCCTGGTCGACGTGGGCGGCGAGGACGGTGGCGAGACGTTCGGACACGGTGGTCATGACGGGTCGCTTTCTCGGTGACGGCGTGCTCGGGTCTGCCACCACCGTAGTCACTGGGCACGACCGTCCCGGGTCACTGACTGGTCACTCGATGACGGAATGTCGGTGCCGCCGACCCGCGAACCGTCATCTGGTGACCAGTCATCCGGCCTCGTCGATGCCCTCGGCGGTGTCCATCTCTGTAGAATCTGTCAGCAGAAGGGTCCGGCAGAAACAGCAGGAGGTCGTCATGCGCGGCACCGTCGCTCATCTCGTCCCGGTGGCCGACCCCGACGAGGTCGCGACCATCATCGCCGCCAGCAAGCGGGCCGTCGGGGCCGCCGTCGAGAGCCTGCACTTCCCCCTCGTGCCCGGGGTCGCCGCCGCGATCGCCGAGACGGACAACGCGTGGCGTGCCCTGGAGGCCGAACACGGGCTGCTCGACGCCGCCGCCGTCAGCCGGATGCTCGGCTCCCGCGGCCGGCCCGGCGCCCTGGCCAACGACCGGCGCAGCGCCGGCAAGCTGATCGGCGTGCGCCGGCGGCACCAGTACCTCTATCCCGGCTTCCAGTTCGACGCGGCCCGCGGCCGGACCCGCCCGGCCATCCCGGCGCTCATCGCCGCCGCCGACGACGCCGGTCTCCCCCACGACGAGCTCGCCCTCTGGCTGTGCGAACCCTCGGGTCAGCTGGGCGGGGACCGGCCGGTCGACCGGCTCGACGACGCGGATGCCGTCGTCACCGCCCTTTCGGCGCACGTCGGCGTGCAGTGGTGAGGACGCCGCCGGACCCTTTCACCGCACAGGAGGAGATCCTGCCCGCCGGGTCCGGTCTCTTCCGGGTGCACACGAACACCCGGCGCGCCACGCGATTCAACGACGGGCATGGCGCACCGACCCGGTTCGCGTTCTTCGGCGACCCCGTGGTGCCGGTGCTCTACGCGGGGTCGACCGAGGACGTCGCGGTCAGTGAGACGCTCCTGCACGACGTCCCGCTCGCCGGCGGCGCGCTGCTGCCGCACGCCTACGAGCGGACGGTGATGAGCCGGGTCGTGCCGGCCCGGCCGCTGCGGCTGGCGAAGTTCCGCGGGACGGGCCTGCGAGCGCTGGGGGCCGAGGCGGCGGACATCAGCGACACCGAGGCCGACGCCTACCCCGACACGGTGCGCTGGGCTCAGGCCGCGCACGAAGCCGGGTTCGACGGATGCGCGTGGACGAGCCGGCGCTGCAACGACGGCGCCGCCTACGTGCTGTTCGGGGACCGGGTGGCGTCGTCGGATCTGGCCGAGGACGCGAGCTTCGCCCGGGCGTTCCTGCTCCCCCACGACCTCGGCTGGTTGCGGGATTTCTGCGCGCCGCTGCGGGTCCGCGTCCTCGCCTGAGCCTCGGTGGACTCCGACGGCGTCGGTATCCCATCCGGAGTCGGCAGACCGTCGGTGTCAGAGCTGCAGATGCAACCGGAGAGCGTCTTCGAGCTGGGCCATGAGCGTGCCCGGAACCACACCGATCACCGGCCCGACCCGGTCGACGGAGACCGAGCGGATCTGCTCCGCCTGAGCCTTCGCATCGGCGCGCAGCCCCGTCGTGTCCGCAGGAAGAGCCACCTGGAACGGATACACACGCGTGGTGTTGCTGGTCACAGGCACGACGGTGACGACGCCACGGCCCAGCCGCGCACTGGTGTTGTTGGCGCTGTCATTGCTGACGATGACGGCCGGGCGGCGCTTACGGGCTTCCGCCGGTCGCGCGGGGTCGAGGTCCACCCACCGGATCTCACCTCGGCGCATCGGTGAGCCCATCGCCGGCCGCGGTATCCCAGAGCGACGCTTCCTCGGACCCGGCCCAGTCGTCCCAGGCTGCCTCGTAGGCGCTCTCGAGCTGCTGCTGGCCGAGTAGGCGGATAGCGCGCTGAACGGCGGCCGACCGAGACCGCAGACCGGTCCGCTCGGCGAAGCGGTCGAGAGCCTCCACGTCGGCATCGGTCAGGCTGATACTGAGCTTCATACCGCCGATGCTACTCCGGTCGTACCGATGCCCGGAACCACGTCAAGCAGCATCTAGCCGTGAGACACAAGTGCTGACCTGCGGCTATGTGCTCTCCGTGAGCTCGCTGATCAGGCATGATAAGTCCGCGACTCGCGGGCCACCGACTGGGGGCGGTCGGCGGTCACCGACGAGAAAGCGAACACGATCATGAACGGCAGCGGCGAGCGGACCGGGTGTCGCGTCCAGCTCCTCGGCGGTGGGGTGCCGGGGCTCGGTGGTGGGGAACACCGGCTCCAGGCCGGTGAGCAGGTGCCCGGCGTCCTCCTCGTGGACCTGGTTGTGGTGCGCGGGATGCAGGGCCACGCGCGGCGTGCCGGCGCGCTCGGCCCACACGCGCAGCACCGCCTGCTGCGCCATCGTCCCCGTGGGGAACCAGAGGGCGGCGGGTTTACCGAGCAGCTCCGCGACCCGCTGCTCGAGGACCTCGACGACGCCGTTGCCGTACGCGTCGGGCCGGCCGTTGGCCAGGGGTGCCGCGGCGAGAGTCGTGAGCCGCTCCGCCATGGTCAGGGGGCGCTCGCCGGAGAGGATCCGGGTCGCTCGGCGGCTGGCGGTCCACAGGCGGGTGCGCGCATCGTCGGTCATCCGGTCAGGCTGACGCGGCGGCATCCCGGCACGGTCGCGGCGCTTGGCGTCGCGATACGGTGACGGCATGATGCGGCACGGACACAGCACCGGCGGGACCCCGGCCACCCGCGTCCTCGCCGACGCCGGGGTGCCCTTCGCCGAGCGGCCCTACGAGCACGACCCGGCCGCGCCCTCCTACGGTCTCGAGGCCGCGACCGCGCTCGGGGTCGAGCCGGCGCGGGTGTTCAAGACCCTCCTCGTCGACACGGGGGCCGGCCTGGCGGTGGGCATCGTCCCCGTCGACACGACGCTCGACCTGAAGAAGATGGCCGCGGCCCTCGGCGCCAAGCGGGTGCGGATGGCCGACGTGAAGGACGCCGAGCGCGTCACCGGGTACGTCGCCGGTGGGATCTCCCCGCTCGGGCAACGCCGGGCGCTGCCCACCGTGCTGGACGCCAGCGCGACGGGTCACGCCACCGTGCTCGTCAGCGGCGGCCGGCGCGGCTTCGACGTCGAGCTGGCGCCGGACGACCTCGCGGCTCTGACGAAGGCGACCGTCGCTCCCCTTGCTGCCGGCTAGGAAACGACCGACGCGGGCGACCCCCCGAGGACGACGACGCGGCGCCGTCAGCCCCGGTCGGCCAAGCGGGCGGCGACCTGCTCCGCCAGCCGGTAGGTGGGCTCGTCGTAGAGCACCAGCGTCGCCGTCCTCACCGCGGTGGGCGTGGACCCGAGCGTCGTCAGTGCCTGCACGATCGCGTCCTCCTTGGGCCACCGGTACACCCCGGCGGAGACGAGCGGGAACGCGACGGTGGCGGCCCCGATCTCGTCGGCGACCGCGAGACTGGTCCGGTAGCAGGACCGCAGCAGTTCCGACTTGTCCGTCGTCTTCGCCCAGGTCGGCCCGACGGTGTGGATCACCCACCGGGCCGGCAGGTCCCCTGCGGTGGTGGCGACGGCCTCACCCGTGGGCAGCCCCTCGGGATACCGGTCCGCGCGCAGCAGCCGGCACTCCTCGACGATCGCGCGGCCGCCGGCCCGGTGGATCGCACCGTCGACGCCGCCGCCGCCCAGCAGCGTGTGGTTGGCCGCGTTGACGATCGCGTCGACCCGCCACGTCGTGATGTCGCCCTGCGCCAGCTCGATGTCCATGCCCGTCATCGTGGCACAGCGCTCGGCCCGGAGCCGGACACCGGCCTCTTGTCAGCCCGCGGCCCCGGTGGTTCGCTGGGCCCATGAGCAGTGAGAACCCCACCCCGGACGAGCACCTCACCGACGCCGAGCTCCTGCGCCGGCAGGTGGGCAGCACCGACGACACCGAACGGGCCGGTCAGGAGGGCTCCGGCGACGCGGCCGAGACCGTCGACGGCACGGACCCCGACGCCGCCGCGACCCTCACCAACGCCGGTCAGCAGGTGGGTGGACCGACGCTCGGGCGCCACGAGGGAGAGCCGCACAGCGATGAGCCCGACGGCGGTACGGACCCCACCTGAGCCGCCCCGGCGGCCCTGCGGCGGCCCCCTCACAGCGTTCCTCACGGCCGTTCCGAGGTCGTGATGGAAGTGCAACCGGATCGTCACCGTCCCGCTGCCGCTGAGTCACCGGGACGTCGGTAGCGTCGCCGTCATGGAGTCCTTGGTCAGCACCGTCATCTCGTTCTCGGTCCTCGCGTTCGCCGCGTGTCTGCTGATCGCCACGCTCCTCGTCGTGTGGCAGCGCCGGCGGTTCCTCGCCCGGATGGCGGCACGGGCTCAGATGGAGGCCGCGCAGCGCCGCATCCCGGAGCCGCCGACCCGGCAGCCGCGCAGCGCTCTCAGCGCCGCGTCCTGAGGCACCGCTTCCCTTCCTGCTGACTCCGGTGTGATCCGCACCCCACAGCGGATCGTCATCGCGCGCACATCCGGGCGAAACATGCGGCTCCTAGCGTGGGTGGTGTCCCCGAACGACCCACCCCCAGGAGACGCCATCATGAAGGTCGGACTGATCCGCGCCGTCACCACCACCGATCCCCGCCTGCTCGACAGCCACGGTGCCGCCCTCGAGAACACCTTCGGCTTCGAGGTGATCACCCGCGCCATCGAGGACCAGCCCGACGGCGTGTTCGACGAGGCCTCCCTGGCCGCCGCGGCGCCGAAGGTCGCCCGCGTGGCCGTCGAGCTCGCGCCCGACGTCGACGCCATCGTCATCAGCTGCGCCGCCGACCCGGGCCTGGAGATCGCCCGCTCCCTCGTCGACATCCCCGTCGTCGGCGCCGGGTCCGCCGCCGCGGCCACGGCCGCCGCCTTCGGGGGCACGGTCGGCGTCCTCGGGCTCAGCCGCACGGCGCCCACCGTGATCGCCGACGCCATCGGCGACCGGATGCTCGTCATCGACGGCGCCGGCGCCTCCCACCGGCCGGCCGACTACCTCACCCCGACGGGCGTCCTGGACGCCATCACCGACGCCCACCTGCTCGCGGACGCGGGCGCCGACGTCATCGTCCTCGGCACCACCGGGCTCTCCAGCATCGGGATGGCCGCCGAACTGCGCCGCCGCCTCGACCTGCCGGTGATCGACGCCGTCATCGCGGCGGGCTCGATGCTCGCCTCCGGCGTCGCCGCCCGGCAGACGCACGCGCATCTGGTCTGAGCCGGATCGGGGCGGCGCCGGGCTTCGTCGAGGCGGACCCGGCGCCGCACCCGGTCCCGCAGAGCGCGCACCTTCTACACTGACCGGCATGAGCAGCTTCGCGATCTCCCGCAGCCGCGTCATCGACGCGCCCGCCGAGACCCTGTTCCCCCTCGTCGACGACTTCCACCGGTGGACCGCCTGGTCGCCGTGGGAAGGCGCCGGCCCGCAACTGGAGCGCACCTACTCCGGGCCCACCGCCGGCGTCGGTGCCCGCTACTCCTGGCGCGGCGACCGCAAGGCCGGGACCGGGTCGATGGAGATCACCGAGTCCGTCCCGCACACCCGGATCGGCCTGACCGTCGAGTTCACCAAGCCGTTCAAGGCGGTCAACCCCACGACCTTCACCTTCGACGCGGCCGGCGGCGGGAGCACTCGGGTCACCTGGACCATGACCGGGCAGAACCGTGGCCTCTGGAGCCTGGTCGCCCGGATCGTGCCCATGGACAAGCTCGTCGGCGAGGACTTCGAGAAGGGCCTCGAGCAGCTGGCCGCCGCCGCGACGCGCGGCTGGAGCGGACGCCCCGGCGCCGCCGCCGGGGACGCGACCGACGAGACCGGACGAGAGGAGCACGCGTGAGCGAGGACCGCGAGACCACCTGGAAGGACTTCGGGGAGGCCGTCAACATGACGGCGTCGGAACTGGAGCGGTGGCTGAAGACCGACGAGGCGAAGGAGGTCGGCCAGAAGGACGGCGGCGGTGAGTCGACCGGCCACGAGAGCGGCCGACGCATCGTGACGATCCTCAAGACGAAGAAGGCCGATCTCACGGACGGCGACTGGGACCACATGGTCAAGGTCGTCGGCTATGTCAAACGGCACTCCGCCCAGAAGCCGAAGAACGACGTCGAGCACAGCCGGTGGCGGTACTCGCTGATGAACTGGGGCAACGACCCGCTGAAGAAGTAGCCGCAGACAGCCGGCGGACCACCAGGGCACGACGAACGGGCGGTGACTCCTCGGAGTCACCGCCCGTTCGCGTGGGTGGAAGTGATCTGTCAGGCCGCGGCGGTCTGCCGGGCCGGGGCGACGACCTCGTCGCGGTCGGCCTCGCGCCGGCGGTTGCCCACCCGCTTGAGGGCGATCAGTGCCGCGGCCGAGACGGCCGTGCCGACGACGATCGAGAGGATGAACAGCAGCGGGTTGTTCATCGCGAAGAAGACGAAGATGCCACCGTGGGGCGCCTGCGAGGTGACCCCGAAGCCCATCACCATCGCGCCGGTCACCGCGGCACCGAGCATCGAGGCCGGGATGACGCGCAGCGGGTCGGCCGCCGCGAACGGGATGGCCCCCTCGGAGATGAAGGACGCGCCCAGCAGCCAGGCCGCCTTGCCGTTCTCCCGCTCCGCGAGGCTGTAGCTCTTCTTGTCCAGCGTGGTCGCCAGGGCCAGCGCCAGCGGCGGCACCATGCCCGCGGCCATGACGGCGGCCATGATCTCCAGCGGCGCCGGGTTGGTCACCACGTTGCCCGCGCCCAGGCCGGCGACGGCGAAGGAGTAGGCCACCTTGTTGACCGGGCCACCCAGATCGAACGCCATCATGAGGCCGAGGACGATGCCGAGGACGACCGCCGCGGCCCCGCTCATGCCGGTCAGGGTGGTGTTCAGCCACTGGGTCAGCCAGACGATCGGGCCACCGAGGACCATGAACATCAGGCCGCTGGCGACGATCGAGGCGACCAGCGGGATGATGACCACCGGCATCAGGCCGCGCAGCCAGCGCGGTGCCGGCAGCCCGGCAAGCCAGTGGGCGACGGCACCGGCGAGCACACCGCCGACCAGGCCACCGAGGAACCCGGCACCCATGAAACCCGCGACGGCGCCGGCAACGAAGCCCGGGGCGATGCCCGGTCGGTCCGCGATGCCGTAGGCGATGTAGCCGGCCAGCGCCGGGACCAGGAAGCCCATCGACAGGGAGCCGATCTTGAACAGCACCGCGCCGAGGTAGATGCCGAACGGGCCGAGGAAGGCCAGCGGGCTGTGGGTCTCCACGCCGACCGGCAGGTTCCACAGCTGGTTCTTCAGCACGATGTCGTCGGCGAATTTGGTGATGTCGTAGCCGCCGAACAGGAAGCCCAACGCGATCAACAGACCGCCACCGGCGACGAAGGGGATCATGTAGCTGACGCCGGTGAGCAGGACTCGCTTGGTCCGCGCACCCAGGCTCTCGCCGGCGCCGTCGTCCTCGACCGCCCCCGACGGGTCCCCAGCGCCGCCGACGCGGCGCGCGTTGGGGTTGTCGGCGGCCGCGAGGGCCTCCTCGATCATCTGCTTCGGCTCGTCGATGCCGCGCTTGACCGGCCCCTGGATGACGGGCTTGCCGGCGAACCGGCCCTTGTCCCGCACGTCGACCTCGACCGCGAAGATCACGGCCGCGGCGTCGTCGATGACCTGCTTGGGCAGCGGGGTCGCCCCCGCCGAACCCTGCGTCTCGACCTGCAGCGGCACACCCATCTCGTCGGCCGCGGCCTGCAGCGAGTCGGCGGCCATGTAGGTGTGGGCGATGCCGGTGGGGCACGCGGTGACGGCGACGAGGGACTTGCCTCCCCCGGACCCGCCCGCGGCGCCCGTCCCGGCACCCTCGCCGGCGGCGGTACCCACGGCGGCCCCGGCGGCCGTGGCCCCGGCCGCCTCGGCGCCCGCGTTGGCCCGGCGCTCGTCCGCGACGGCCTCCGTCACGCCGGTGCCGGCGCCGGCCGACGTCGGCGTGGCCGCGGAGGCGGGCTGGTCGCTGATCGCGTTCTCCACGAGGTCGACGACCTCCTGCGGGGTCCGCGCCGCGCGCAGCGCCGCCGTGAAGTCCTTCTTGATCAGGGACCGGGCGAGCTTCGCGAGCAGCTTCAGGTGCGCCTGGTCCGCCCCCTCGGTCGCGGCGATGAAGAAGACGATGTCGGCGGGACCGTCGTTGGCTCCCCACTCGACACCGCGCGGCAGCCGCGCCATCGCCAGTGACGGCGTCGTCACGTGCGCCGACTTGCAGTGCGGGATGCCGATGCCGCCGGGCACGCCGGTCGCGGTCTTCGCCTCGCGGCTCCACGCGTCACCGTAGAGGCCCTCGAGGTCGTCCGCGCGGCCGGCGGACACGATCGAACTGGCGAGGTGCCGGATCACGGCGGACTTGTCCCCGCCGAGGTCCTGGTCCAGAGTCACCAGCTCCGGAATGATCATCGATGACATGTCATCTCTCCTTGTGGTTGGCACCCGGCGGGTGTCGATTCAGGCGGTGGTGCATGAGGTGCTGCGTGAAGCGGTGCTGCCTCAGGCGGTGCGGGCGAACGGGGTGAGCACGACGGCGTCGGGCGTCGTCTGCTCGAGGGTGGGCACGGTGGATCCGGGCAACGAGGCCGCGGCCGCGCCGTGGGCGACGGCCTGCCGGGCACACCCGGCGAGGTCGGCGCCACGCGTGCTGGCGATGAGGAAACCGGCCAGGGACGAGTCCCCGGCGCCGACCGTGCTGCGGGCGGTGACCGGCGGATGGGTGGCCCGGAACGACTCCTGCGCGGTGACGACGAGCGCCCCCTTCGATCCGAGCGTCGCCAGGACGGTGCCGACACCCTGCTCGACCAGGCCGGCGGCCGCGCGGGCGGCCTCCTCCGGCTCGGACTCGAGGCTGTCGCCGTGGCCGACGCTGGTGAGCTCGGCGAGCTCCTCGGCGTTCGGCTTGATCAGGTCCGGGGCCGCGTCCAGCCCGGCCGCGAGCACGGTGGCCAGCGGCGCCCCGGAGGAGTCGACGGCGATGCGCGGCGCCTGCTCACCCCAGCGGGAGCGGACCTCGCGGATCACCTCGACGTAGAAGTCGCCCGGCAGGCCCGGCGGCAGGGAGCCGGCGAGCACGAGCCAGGACGCGCCCGCGCTGTGCGAGGCGATCAGGGCGAGCAGCTCGGCGCGCTGCGCGCCGGTCAGCGTGGGGCCGGGCTCGTTGATCTTCGTCGTCGTGCCGTCCGGCTCGGTGACGGTGACGTTGCTGCGGAGCGCCTGCCCGATCGGCAGCGTGCGGTGCGGGATGCCCTCGGCGCGCAGGGCGGCGACCACGGGGTCGTCGTCGTCGCCGGGCAGCAGCGCGAGGGACTCCTCGGCGGAGGCGACGAGCGCGCGACTGACGTTGACGCCCTTGCCGCCGGGCTGCTGGCTCGCGGCGACGGCGCGCTGCACCTCACCGCGGGCGAGCGGGGAGGGCAGTTCGATGGTGCGATCCAGACTGGGATTCGCGGTGAACGTGATGATCATGCGACCAGGACCTCGACTTCCGCCTCGTGCAGCGCCTCCCGGAGGGTCCCGGTGGGCTCGGTGTCGGTGATGAGGGTGTCGACGGCGTCGAGCTCGGCGAACTGGACGAGCGCCGTGACTCCCAGCTTGGTGGCGTCTGCGAGGACGACGACGCGGTGCGCGCTGCGCACGAACGCGCTCTTGATCGACGCCTCCTGGGCGTCCGGGGTGCTCAGACCGAAGGTCGCGTCGATGCCGTTGGTGCCGACGAAGGCGATGTCGGGGCGCAGGCGGCTCATCCGCTCGACGGCGACGGGGCCGACCGCGGCGCCCGTCGTGGGCCGGATGCGACCGCCCAGCACCTCGAGGTCGACGTTGGGGGCACCGGTCAGCGCGGAGGCGACCGGCAGGGCATTGGTGATGAGCAGCAGGGCGGTGCCGCGGTTGGCGCAGGCCGGGCCGAGCTGGGCGGCCAGAGCCGTCGTCGTCGTGCCCGCGTCCAGGACGACCGAGCCCGTCGCGGAGGTCGGCACCAGCGCGAGGGCGGCCTCCGCGATGCGCGCCTTGGCGTCGACGTTGCGGTTCTGCCGCTCGGGCAGCGAGGCCTCCGCGAGGCTGACCCGGTTGGCGGCGACCGCTCCCCCGTGCACGCGGCGCAGCACGCCCTCGTTCTCGAGGAGGCTGAGGTCGCGGCGGATGGTCTCCTGCGTCAGGTCGAACGCGCTGGCCAGTTCCCCGACGCTGACGCGCCCGGAGTCGGTGACCCACCGCGCGATGCGCAGTTGACGTTCCTCGGCGAACATCGCTTCCCTCCGACCTGTCCGTGGCGAGGCCGGTGACGGGCCTCACAGCGTGTGACAGGCACCACCGTACGTGGGTTCATCTGTGTATGTCAAGCAAAACCAAACAAACACAGACGAACCCACGTCGGGTCGTCGATCGCCGCAGCTCAGCGGCGCGGCATCAGCCGGCGGAGACGGGCAGGTGCCGCTTCCACCAGTCGAGGATCGCGTCGAAACGCTGCACCCGGTGGTGCGGTGTGCCGGAGCGGGAGAGCTCGTGGTTCTCGCCCGGGAAGACGAGCATCTGCGTCTCGACGCCGAGGTCGAGCAGGCGCTCGAAGTACCGCTGCGCCTGGGGCAGCGGGCAGCGCAGGTCCTGCTCGGAGTGCAGCACGAACGTCGGCGTGCGCACCTGGTCGGCGACGGCGAACGGGCTCTGGGCGCGCATGGCCTCCGGGTCCCGGCCGACGTACTCGTGTCCGAAGAACGAGCCGATGTCGGAGGTGCCGACGAAGCCGTCCGGGTCGAGGAAGCCGCGCTCGACGATGGCGCCGGCGAACCGGTGGTCGTGCGCGATCAGCCACGCCGTCAGGTACCCGCCGTAGGAGCCGCCCATGACGCCGACCCGGTCACCGTCCAGCGCCGGGTCCGCCGCGATCGCCCCCTCGAGGAAGGTGATGACGTCCGAGGCGTCGACCGTGCCCATCGCCTCCTTGATGGCGCGGCCGTGCTCCTGGCCGTACCCGGCGGAGCCGCGCGGATTGCACATGACGACGGCGTAGCCGGCCTCGACGTACACCTGCGCCTCGTCGAAGAGGTTCCAGCCGTACTGGGCGTACGGGCCGCCGTGGATGTTCAGCAGCACCGGGTGCGGTCCCGGGCCGGTCGGCGTGAGCACCCATCCGTGCACGGGGTAGCCGTCCGCGGCGGTGACGGTGCGCTCCGCCGGCACGACGACGTCGGTGGCCGCACGCAGGGGCGCGCTGAGGTCGGTCAGGGTCCGCAGTTCGTCGTCGCCGTCGGTGACCTCGGCGAGGTCCCCGGCCGAGGTGGGGGTACTGACGGTGACCACGATCCGGCCGGCCGCCGCGGCGACTCCGGTGACGACGTCGTCGCCGCTGTGCAGGGTGCGCACCTCGGCGCGCCCGTCGACACCCGCGCTGACGCGCACCACTTCGCCGCGTCCGCGGGCGTTGACGACGACGAGGACCGCGCCGTCACCGGTGGGCACGAGCCGATCGTC
Source organism: Tersicoccus mangrovi (assembly GCF_036881825.1). NCBI lineage: Bacteria > Bacillati > Actinomycetota > Actinomycetes > Micrococcales > Micrococcaceae > Tersicoccus > Tersicoccus mangrovi. Next base: position 68,277 of record NZ_JBAJMW010000004.1, read on the forward strand.
CCCGCCGGAGGGGTCCATCGTCTCCGGGTCGGTCAGGCGGCGCGGGGTCGCGCCGGTCGCGTCGGGGCCGGCGGGCGTCTCGAGCACGTACACGGCCTGGTTGCGGGCGACGAAGTCCTGGCCCTCCGGCCCGGTGTCCCCGGCGAGGACGTACAGGTGGCGGCCGTCGGGCGTCGGGACCACGGAGGAGGCGCCGAGGTCCGGCGCGCCGGCGGTGACGAGCCAGGGGCCGTTGCCGTCGACGTCGGTGGCGTACACGCCGGCGCGCAGGTCCGTGTCCTGCGTCGCGTGCAGGGCGGCGACGAAGTAGATGGTGCGCCCGTCGGGGGCGAACACCGGGCCGCGGTGGTCGGCGATGCCGTCGGTGAGCTGCGTGACCTGCGGGACCAGCGGGTGGTCGTCGTCGCGGTCGGCGGTCCTGCCGGCGGTCTGGTCGGCAGGCTGGTCGGCGGACGTGTCGGCGTCCTTCTTCGCAGCCTCCTTGGCCCGGCCGACGGGCTCGACCGGCGGCTCGGCGTCGAGGTCGGGCAGGTCGAGGAGGAACAGCTGGGCGGGACGGTCCCGCATGTAGCCGAGGCCGTTGGCCTGGTAGCGGTGGCCGGTGATCATCCGCGGGTCCTCGGCCGTCGCCCCCACGCCGTCGAGCGAGCCGTAGCGTCCGGCGTCCGGCTCGCGGGAGACGATCACGACGTGCCGGGAGTCCGGCGAGAACGCGAAGTCGCTGACGCCGAGCAGCCGGTCGGTGACGACGCGCGGCTCACCGCCGTCGGCGGACATGACGGCGAGCTGGGCGGGTCCGCCGGTCGAGCGGAGGAAGCCGACCAGCCGCCCGTCGGGGCTGTACCGCGGGCTGGTGTCATGACGGCCCTGGGTGAGGCGGTGCGGGGTGCCGCTCCCGCCGTCACCGAGGGACACGGAGAGAAGCTGGCCCACGTACGCGTCGGCGGCCAGGCTGGGCCGGGAGGTCGCGACGATGACGCGGGTGCCGTCGGGGTGGATGGTGGGCGTGCCGGGGGTGACCAGCAGCTCGATCTGTTCTGGGCGCATTCGATCAGCCTACTGGCGTTGCCGCGCGCGACGAGGCGCACGTCACATCCGGGTTCGGGCCGGCGGCGCCCGCAGGCGCCGATCCCAGGAGCCGGCTCCTGGGATGAAGCCGGCTCCTGGGATGAAGCGGTTCCTAGGATGGACCGGTGACTTCCGACGACCGTCCCCCGTCAGCCGCGCCCACCGAGGACGTGCTGCCGGAGGCCCTCACGCGTGCCGCCGCACTGTTGCGCTGTCCGGTGTGCGGGGCCGACGGCGTGGTGGCGACCGCGCGACGCGCGCGGGTGGGCGGGCTGACGTGCCCGGCGGCTCACCACTGGGACGCCGCCCGGGCTGGTGTCGTCAATCTGCTCACCGGTGCGGGCACCCGGTTCACGCCGGACAGCGCGGCCATGGTCGAGGCGCGGGACCGGTTCCTCGGCGCGGGTCACTACGCGCCGATCGCGGGCGCCGTGGCGCAGGCCGTCACCGAGGCCGTCACCGAGGCGAAGCCCGGCGGGACCGCGGTGCTGGACGCCGGCGCCGGCACGGGGTACTACCTCGACGCCGTCCTGAGCGCGCTCACGGGCGGCGGATCGGGGAGGGGGACGGCCGCCGACCCCGTCGCCGTCGCCACCGACCTCTCCCCCGCCGCGCTGCGCCGCCTCGCGCGTGCGGTGCCGACCGCGCTTCCCCTGGTCTGGGACACGTGGCGTCCGCTGCCGCTGACGGATGCGGCCGTCGACGTCGTGCTCGCGGTCTTCGCGCCCCGCAACATCCTCGAGTTCGCCCGCGTGCTCGCGCCTCAGGGTGTCCTCGTCCTCGTCACGCCCCGGCCGGGTCACCTGGAAGAGCTGCGCACTCTCACGGGCATGCTCGCCGTCGAGCCGGACAAGGAGGAACGGCTGCACCACGCGCTGGCCGGCCGGTTCACCGTGGCCGGCGAGCGCGACGTCGACGTGCCCCTCGAGCTGAGCACGGCGGACGCGGCCGACGCCGCCTTCATGGGACCGGCCGGTCACCACGCGAGCCCCGAGGACCTCGCCGAGCGGCTGGCCGGCGTCGACACCCCGATCCGGGTGACGGCGCGGGTCACCGTTCACACGCTGCGTCCGCAGGCGCACGACGCCGACTGACGAGACCCGCCGGGGCCGGTCGGGAGGCGTCAGTGCCGGACGTCGACGCGCAGCCACCGCAGGAACACGTGCACGAGGGGACCGACGACCGCCGCGAACACCACCGTGCCGATGCCCACGGTCCCGCCCAGCAGCCACCCGACGATCAGCACCGTGATCTCGAGGCCGCCACGCACCACCCACACCGGCAGCCCGGTGCGGCGCACGAGTCCCGTGAACAGGCCGTCCCGCGGCCCGGGTCCGAGCCCGGGACGCAGGTACACCGCGGTCGCCAACGCGATCAGCACGACGCCGCCGACCAGCATGCCCGTGCGTTGCAGCCACTGACCGGTCGGGGCGACGACGCCGAGCGTCGCATCCGCGAAGAGGCCGACGAGCACAGCGTTGGCCAGGGTGCCCCAGCCGGGACGCACGCGCAGCGGGATCCAGCACACGAGTACGGCGACGCTGACCAGGATGACGGCGACGCCGAAGCTCAGGCCGACCCGGCGCGAGACGCCCTGCGCGAGCACATCCCACGGGCTCGCGCCCAGTTCGGAGCGGATCATCAGGCCGATCGCCATCCCGTACAGCGCGAGACCGGCCAGCAACACGATCACCCGTCCCGTCGTCCTCACCTCGTCGTCCTATCACGACGTGGTGCGATGGACGGGGCACGACGCCAGTGACGGAAGAACGACGACGACGAGAAGAGGATCACCCGTGACGACGCTTCCGCCGGCCGGGGCTCTGGACGACGCGCCGCAGCTGGTCGACGGTCCCCTGGTTGACGACCAGGCGGAGGCCGCGACGGTGCTGCTCCTGCCGGGGACCGCCGGCAGCGCCGACGAGCTCGACGGGCTGGCCCGGCACCTGGCCCACCGCCACCGCGTGGTCCGCCTCGACCTGCCCGGCACCGGGCGGTCGCTCGCGTGGGGCGAGGCGCTGCCTCGGCTCGACGTCACCGGGACGGCTGCCGCGATCGCCGACCGGCTGGACCGTGACGCGGTCGCGCCGCGGGTCGTCGTGGGGCACAGTGCGGGCGGCATCGTCGCCCTCGAGGTGGCGCGGCGGCTCGGATCCGTGCGCGGCGCCGTGCTGATCGACACGAACCTGCCCACCGATCCACGACAGGTCCGGGACAAACAGGACCGGGCCGCCGCGCTGGACCGGCTCCCGCCCGACGAGCTGCGCGCGGCGTTCACCGCGTCGATGCGTCGCTCCTGGGGCCCGCGTGACATCGGTGGCACCGCCTGGGGGCAGGTCATGGCCGGCGTCGACGCCGCCCCGGAGCGGGTGATCCGCCAGTTCTGGCTCTCCGTGCTCCGGCTCGACTCGGTGCGGACGTGGCGCGAGCTGGCCGTGCCGACCGTGTACCTGCGCAGCGATCGCCCGGTGGACGCGGACGCCCTCGCGCGGCTGACCGACCGGGTGCGGTACGTCGATCTCGCGGAGAAGGCCGCCGGGCACTGGGTCCACCTGGTGGAACCGGACCTGGTCGGCGACCTCGTCGAGCGGGCCGTCGAGCATCTGCTCGATCCACCCACGACGCCCTGAACCGCCGGAGCCGAACTCGCTACTCCGAGCACGCACGCCTGTGCTCGGGAACGGCGACACCCCGTGACGCCGTCGGCACGCCTGGCTCCCCGTCCGAGCACCGGCTCGTATGATTGGCATCGACCAACCGGTCCAATCGTCCGTCCGGCCCCCGAGGATCCCGATGTCGCTCGTCTACTCCGCGCAGCGCCTCGCGCGTGAGCTCGGTCCGTGGCGGTCGACGGACTCCGCCGGCACCGCCTACCGGGCGCTCGCGGACCGGATCCGGCTGCTGCTGCTGGACGGCCGGCTCCCGTCCGGTACCCGCCTGCCCGCCGAGCGGGAACTCGCCTCGACCCTGAGCGTCAGCCGCACCACGGTCGCCGGCGCCTACGCCACCCTGCGCGCCGGTGGCTACCTGACCAGCGTGCGCGGCTCGGGCAGCGTCCTGTCACTGCAGTGCACGACGACGCCGACGCGCGCCGACACCGCCGCCGGACTCACCGAGGACGCCGGGCCCGCCCACGAGGCTCAGCGGTGGGACCTCACGCAGTCCGCTCCCCCGGCCTACGCCGGCCTGGCCGCCGCGTACCGGCAGGCCCTGGAGGTGCTGCCCGGCTACATGCCCGAGGCCGGTCTAGACCTCGGTGGACTGCCCGCCCTCCGGGAGGCCGTGGCCCGGCACTTCGAGGAGCGCGGCGTCCCCACCGCGCCGGATCAGGTGATGATCACCCTGGGCGCCCAGCACGGCCTGCGGCTCGTCGCCCAGCACATCCACCTGCCCGGCGGCCGGGTCCTGCTCGAACAGCCGACCTACCCCCACGCCATCGACACCTTCCGGTCGCTCAAGGCCCGGCTGATCGCCGCGCCCGTGGACGTCCACGGCACCGACGTCGAGGCCGTCGTCGGCCTGCTGCGCGCCCACCGGCCGCCCCTGGCCTACCTGATGCCCGACTTCCAGAACCCGACCGGCAGCTCCCTGGACGACGAGGACCGCGCCCGCATCGCGCTCGCCGCGCGCAGCGCGGGAACCGTGGTGATCGCCGACGAGACGACGGCGATGCTCGACCTCGACCGCGGGCCCCGGACGCCGCTGGCCGCGCACGGGGAGAACGTGGTCACGATCGGCTCGCTGTCCAAGACGGCGTGGGGCGGCGTGCGGGTGGGGTGGATCCGCGGGCGGCGGGACCTGCTCGAGAGCATCCGGTTGCAGCGGCGCAGCATCGACCTCGGCACGCCGATCCTCGAACAGCTCACCGCGACGGTCCTGCTCCACGACGAACGCACCATGGTGGACGCCCGGCTCACGCAGCTGCGCGCTCAGCGCGACGCGATGCTCACCGGGCTCGCCGCCCGGTTCCCGGGATGGACCCTTCCCCCGGCGCCCGGCGGCCTCTCCCTGTGGGTGGGCCTGGGCGACCTGTCGAGCTCGGCGCTGACCCTCGCCGCCCGCGCGGAGGGCATCACGCTGGTGCCCGGGCCCCGGTTCGGGCTCGACGGCGCCTTCGAGCGGTTCATCCGCGTGCCCGCCGTCGTGCCCGTGCCGGAGATCGAGCCGGTGCTCACGGCGCTCGCGGCGGCCGTCCGTCGGGTCGAGGAGGGCTCACCCGCACGGCGACGCTCCGCCGCGTCCGCGCTCGCACCCGTCGTCTGAAAGCTCGCTGGACACCACGCTGAGCGGGCACCGAACGAGCACTGCATCGGCCCTGCATCGGCACTGCTTCGCCACTGGATCGGCACTGCGCTGAGGGCGGAACAGTGGCGGAGACGCTGGTCAGCAGCCACAATGGAGGTATCGACGATGCCGCCGGTTCGTCGATGACGCTGGACAGGTGAGGACGCACCGATGCTCGCATGGATCGCTCAGAACACGTGGGTCGCGTGGCTGGCCCTGGTCCTCGTGCTGGCCTTGATCGAGATGATCACGCTCGACCTCTTCTTCATCATGCTCTCCGGTGGAGCGCTCGCCGCCATGGCCGTCTCGCTCGCGACCGACAACCTGGTCGTCCAGATCCTCACCTTCTGCATCGTGGCCCTGCTGCTCGTCGTCATCGTGCGGCCCGTCGCCCTCTCCCACCTCAAGCAACCCGCCGTCGGGCAGCGCACGAACGTCGATTCCCTCATCGGTGAGGCCGCCGTCGTGCTCGAACCGGTCGGCGAGCACGCCGGACTGGTGAAGATCGGTGGCGAGACCTGGACCGCGCGCAGCGTGGACGGGACGGCCATCCCGGTCGGCAGCCCGGTGCGTGTGCGCCGGATCAGTGGGGCGACGGCCATCGTCGCCCATCCCGAGAACAGGAGTTCCTCCCGATGAACGACTCGATCGGCGGCGTCGTCGTCGCCGTCCTGCTGGTGGTCGTGCTGGTGTTCGTGATCACCGTCCTCGTGCGGTCGATCCGGATCATCCCGCAGGCCCGCGCGGGTGTGGTGGAGCGCCTCGGCAAGTACCAGCGCACCCTGCAACCGGGCCTGAGCCTGCTGATCCCGTTCGTCGACCGCCTGCTGCCGATGATCGACCTGCGCGAGCAGGTCGTCTCCTTTCCGCCGCAGCCGGTGATCACCGAGGACAACCTCGTGGTCTCCATCGACACGGTCGTCTACTTCCAGGTCACCGACCCGCGGGCCGCCACCTACGAGATCGCCAACTACATCCAGGCGGTCGAGCAGCTGACGACGACCACGCTGCGCAACGTCGTCGGCGGCCTGAACCTCGAGGAGGCCCTGACCTCGCGGGACCAGATCAACGGCCAGCTGCGCGGCGTCCTCGACGAAGCAACCGGGCGCTGGGGCATCCGCGTCTCCCGCGTCGAGCTGAAGGCCATCGAGCCGCCCCTGTCCATCCAGGACTCGATGGAGAAGCAGATGCGCGCCGAGCGTGACCGCCGCGCCGCGATCCTCACGGCCGAGGGCACCAAGCAGTCGCAGATCCTCACCGCCGAGGGTCAGCGGCAGGCCGCGATCCTCCAGGCCGAGGGCGAGGCGAAGGCCGCGATCCTGCGGGCCGACGGCGAGTCCCAGGCCATCCAGAAGGTGTTCGACGCCATCCACAAGGGCGACGCCGACCCGAAGCTGCTGGCCTACCAGTACCTGCAGACGCTCCCGAAGCTCGCCGAGGGCACGTCCAACAAGCTCTGGATCATCCCGTCCGAGGTCAGCGAGGCCCTCAAGGGCATCGGCGGAGCGATGGGCGGCGACGGGGCGTCCCTGTTCGGCGCGTCGCGGGCCACCTCGAGCAACGGTTCGTCCGGGCACACGGCGACGTCGGGATCGGTTCCGCCGGCCCCGTCAGCGCCGCCGCAGGCCTGAGCCCGGTATACTGGACGGCTGGCCCCGGGAACACACGGCCGCTCCCGCGCGTTGACATGCGTGGAGTGCGCCGGCACCGCCCACGGCGGGAGCACACGGGGCACACACGATGATTCGGAGGATGGAACATGAGTGACCGCAGCCTGCGCGGCATGCGTCTGGGTTCGCAGAGCATGGAGACCGAGGCCGGCGTCGAGCCGGCGCCGCGGCAGCGTGTCGAGTACCGGTGCCAGGACGGCGAGCGGGTGTTCGTGACCTTCGCCGCCGAGGCCGAGATCCCCCCGACGTGGATCTCCAAGACCGGCAAGGAGGCGCTCCTCGTCGACGGCGAGAAGCCGGTGCCGGGCAACGAGAAGCCCGTCCGCACGCACTGGGACATGCTGCTGGAGCGCCGCAGCGTCGAGGAGCTCGAGCAGATCCTCACCGACCGGCTCAACCTGCTGCGCGAGCGGCGCGGCGAGAAGACCTCCGCCTAGCCGCTTCGGCAGCCACGGACACACCGAGAGGGCCGGGACCGACATCGGTCCGGGCCCTCTCGTTCGTCATGTCCCGCCCCGTGGGCGGGGAGGCGTCAGCGCTTGACGGACGTCGCGACGTTCTTCAGCACCCGCGCCCGGGCGGAGAGGCCCCACAGGGTCACCCGCTGCATCGCCTCGGCCACGATGGCGCCGCTCATCTTCGAATCGCCCGCGACGCGCTCGACGAACGTGATGGGCACCTCGACGACCCGCAGGCCGGCCAGGTGCGTGCGCCACAGCAGGTCCACCTGGAAGACGTAACCGGCGGACTGGACGGAGGCGTAGTCGATGCGGCGCAGGGTCGAGGCGCGGAACGCCTTGAAGCCGGCGGTCGCGTCGCGGTACGGCAGGCCCAGCATGGTACGGACGTAGAAGCTGCCGCCGCGGGAGATCACCTTGCGCTGCAGCGGCCAGTTGACGACGGAGCCGCCCGGCACCCAGCGGGAGCCCACGGCCAGGTCGGCGCCGTCCTCGACGGCGGCGAGCAGGCGCGGCAGGTCCTCGGGGCGGTGCGAGCCGTCGGCGTCCATCTCGACCAGGACGTCGTAGTTCCGCTCCAGACCCCAGGCGAAGCCGGCGCGGTACGCGGCGCCGAGACCCTCCTTGCCCTTGCGGTGCAGCACGTGCACCTGGGCGTCCTCGGCGGCGTACCCGTCCGCCATCACGCCGGTGCCGTCCGGGCTGTTGTCGTCGACGATCAGGACGTCCGTTTCCGGGACCGAGGCGCGCAGCCGGGAGAGCGTCGTCGGCAGCGACAGCTTCTCGTCATAGGTCGGAATGATCGTCAGTACGCGCACGGGCAGTCCTGCCTGCCCCGGCCGGCGGAACCGGGGCGTGTCGAGGAAGAGATGGAACCCACCGCGGATCGGGCGGGACCACTCAGGATATACGACATCGCACGGCCCCCGCGGCAGCGGACTCCGGCAGCGCCGACGACGGCGGGCAGGCCCCGGCGCCTTCGGTCCAGGCCCCCGCCGAGGTGGACTCGCGGACGACCTGTTTTCTGCTGACGCCGGGACCTGCCCGTTGGTGCCGGTGAACGGTTGACGGCGCGTCTCCACGCCCGCTTTCCGGCGATGGCCACCGCTGCGCGACGGCCCTGTGAATCGATATTACGGGTTGGCATCGACGTGTCAATCGGCCTCTGACCTGCGATCCAGGTCGACGTCACTGGTCAGCCCCGGCGTGGCGCGGGCGTCCGGGGGTACCGCGGAATCGACATCCTCCGGGCTCGTGGCGTGTCGCTACGGTGTGTCGCGCTGTACGTCCTCCCATGACCCACCGGCGGTTCTCGCCACGTCTCACGGGCGGTCCGGGCCACGTCTGACGGGCCGGTCCGAGCCACGTCTGACGGGCGGTTCGGACCACGACACCGACACGTCTCGGGCGCGGTCCTCGACGGCCGGTCGGAGCAGCCGTGAGACGTCCCTCACGTCCTCGCCGGCGGGCCGGCTCGTCGTCGGCCGGCCCCACCGGGAGGCCGGTCCGTCCCGACTCCCTTCTGGTGCTGGACGATGCGCACCCGGTCCCGCGACACGCAGCGGCTGATGGGGATACAGCGCCCGGTCCCGGATGAGCACGGCGTGTCCTGGGACGGGCTGCGGCAGCAGTGCCGACGGTCCTCAGCGGGCCTGCGGGTCAGTCGCCAGGGTGCCGTCGTCGTGCAGCACGAGTCCCTCGCGGACGGTGCGCAGGCACCGCGGATCCCGGCCCGTGTCCAGCGCCGGCAGCAGGGGCGTGCGTGCGCGTGGGTCGGTGCTCCACGCCGCGACCGTGCTGTCCGGGGTCTGGACCATCAGCTCGGTGGCCTCCCAGACGGCGTAGCTGGCCGGGGCGCCCGGGACGAGCTGGCCGAGCAGCGGGTGGGCGGCGTGCGCGGCACGCCAACCGCCGCGGCTCAGCGCGAGGAAGGCCGCGCGGGAGGAGAGCCGCTGGGCAGGGTCCGGGTGCTGGACACAGGCCCGCACGAGCTCCCAGGGCGACACGGGGTCGCCGCCGGCGCTGCCGGTGTCGCTGGCGCTGCCGTCGCCGGCCCATGCGGCGCTCCCGAGCACCAGTGGCACGCCGTCGGCGGCCAGAGCGGCCAGCGGCGTACGCAGGGGTGTGCCGGCGGCCGGGGTTGCCAGGACGGTGACCCCGTGCCGGGCGAGGACCGACCGGTCCGCGTCGTCGAGGTCGCAGGAGACGGCCAGGTGCACCCCGGCCGTGCGCAGCGGGGCGCCTTCGGCGGCGGCGGCCGGCAGCGCCTCCCGCACGGCGTCCAGTTCGGCGGTCGTGTCGACGGCCCACCCGGTGGCCAGGCCGGCACGCGTCGCGGCGGTCAGGTGGGCCGTCAGGGTGGCGGCGTCGGCGCGGTCCCCTGTCGCCGGCTCCAGGCCGGTCAGGTGCGGACCGTCGGCGTCGCGCAGGCGTGCCGTGTCCTCGGGGGTCGCCAGGGTGGCCCGAGCCCAGAGCCGCACCTCGGGCAGCCCCGAGGCCGGGTTCTCCGCCTCCGCGGCGAGGGCCCGCAGGTGACCGGCCGCCTCGACGCCGTCGGCAGCCGCGTGGGCGGTGACGGCGACGTACCCGGCGGTGGTCGCGGCGGCCGCGGCCGAGTGCGCGGTGTCGTCGGCGGGGACGGCGAAGGCCGAGTCGTAGAGCCCCGGGGTGATCAGGGCGCCCGCGAGGTCGACGACCGTCACGTCGCCGGCGGCCATCCCGTCGGCGGCCTCCTCGGAGCCGAGCCAGGCGATGGTGGCCCCGTCGACGAGCAGGGCGGTCGCGAACGGGTCGTGCGTCGAGTAGATCGCGCCGTTGCGGTACAGGGTGCGGCTCATGCGGCCACCGCCGAGTAGGCGACGACGCCGCGGCGCACCAGGTCGATCGCGGACCGCAACCGGCTCCGCAGCCGGCCGGTGATCTCGGGCACGCCGGCCAGCTGGTCCAGCAGGTCGATCACCTGCTTCGACCAGCGCACGAAGTCGCCCGCCGCGAGGTCGGTGCCGCGCAGCGCCTCCTGGAGGGTGCGGCCGCGGGCCCAGGCGATCATCGGCCGGACGAGCCCGAGCTCCGGTTCGCTCGTCTCGGGAAGGCCCGCGGCCTCCTCGACGTCGGTCAGTTCGGACCAGCGGCGGACGACGCCGCGCACGGCGTCCTCCAGGGCGGGCGTCGGCATGGTGGGTCGCACTCCTCGTTCCTCGCGTTTGGCCTGGTAGACGAGGACGCTGGCGAGGCCCGCGAGCTCCTCCGCGTCCAGCCCGTCGAACACACCGTCGCTCAGGCACAGCGCGATCAGCAGGTCCTTCTCCCCGTATATCCTCCGCAGCCGGCTCCCGTCGGGGGTGATCCGCAGCGGGCCGGGCGTCCAGTCGAGGGCGGACGCCGGGTCCGCCTCCTCCGGCGGCAGTCCGTCGCGCAGCAGCGCACCGATCTGCCGGCTGGCCTCCGGGTCCTGCCCGTGTTCCGTGGTCGGTGCGGGCGCGTCGGTGAGGTAGCCGTAGCCGGCCAGCACGTCGCACACGGTGTCGAAGGTGCGGGCGATCGTGTTGGTGCGGCCCTGGATCTGCCGCTTGAGCCCCTCGGTCTCCCGGTTGAGCCGGTGCCACCGCTCGGCCCACCGCGCGTGCTGCTCGCGGTCGCTGCAGCCGTGGCACGGGTGCGAGCGGACCTGGCGGCGCAGGTCGGCGATGCGGGCCTCCTGCGCGTCGTCAGCGGCGACGGCGGTGCGCCGGCCGCTCCGGTCCGGCCGCTGGTCGTGGAGGGCGTTGCGCAGGGACGAGGCCAGATCGCGCCGGGACTGAGCGTTCTTCGCGTCGAAGTGCTTGGGGATGCGCACGGAGCCGACCGTGCGCACCTCACCCTGCAGGTCCTGGGCCGTGATGCGGCGGACCTGGTGCCCGAGCGTGAGGACGGTGGTGCGCGGCTCGTACCCGTTGGTCTCGGGCCGGATGACGACGACGAAGCCCGAGCTGCGCCCCGTGGGCACCTCGATGACGTCGCCCGGCCGCAGCCGGTCCAGCGACGCCATGGCCGCGTCGCGGGTGCGGCGGCTGCGGGTCGAGGCGGCCCGTTGCTCGGCGTCGGTCAGGTCGCGCCGCAGCCGGGCGTACTCGGGGAAGTCGCCGAGGTGGCAGCGCATCGACTCGGCGTAGCCGGCGAGTGACTCCTCCCGGCTGCGGATCTGCCGGGCGATGCCGACCACCGAGCGGTCCGCCTGGAACTGCGCGAAGGAGGACTCGAGGATCTCCCGCGCCGTCTCCCGCCCGAACTGGGCGATCAGGTTGATGCTCATGTTGTAGGTGGGCCGGAAGCTCGAGTTGAGCGGATACGTGCGCCGCGAGGCGAGGCCGGCGACGGCGGACGGGTCGGTGCCCGGCTGCCACAGGACCACGGCGTGGCCCTCGACGTCGATGCCGCGGCGCCCGGCCCGGCCGGTCAGCTGGGTGTACTCCCCCGCCGTCACCGGCACGTGCGCCTCGCCGTTGAACTTCTCGAGCTTCTCGAGCACGACCGAGCGCGCGGGCATGTTCACGCCGAGGGCGAGGGTCTCGGTCGCGAACACGACCTTGACGACGCCGGCGCCGAACAGGCGCTCGACCACCTCCTTGAACGGCGGCAGCATCCCGGCGTGGTGGGCGGCGACACCGCGCAGCAGGCCGTCCCGCCACGTCCAGAAGCCGAGGACCTCCAGGTCCTCCGGGGAGAGCTCGCTGACGGCCTCGTCGAGCTCCTCCCGGATGAGGCGCTGCTCGGCGCGGGTGGTCAGCCACAGGTCGGCATCCACGCACTGCCGGACGGCCGTGTCGCAGCCGGCACGGGAGAAGATGAACACGATGGCCGGCAGCAGCGCCTCGCGGTCCAGCTGCCGGATCATCGCCGGCCGGGAGGCGCGGCGGACGGACTCGCGCACGGGCGGTCGGTCGGGACGGCGTCCGCGGCCCCGGTGGGCCTGCCGGGGCACCCGGCTCTCCATCCGGGCGAGCCGGTTGAGCTCGGGGTTGACGGTGATGCCGCTCTCCTGCTGCTCGGTGCGCGTCGCCGCGGCGCGGGCCCGCTGCTCCTGCTGCTGCAGGGCCTCGACGCGGCGCCGGTCCTTGGCCTTGGTCTTGGACGGCCGACCCCCGCCGGGACGGTGCCGGGCGTCCTCGGTGTCGCGGCCGGACGCCCCGTCCCGCGCACCGTTCCGGTCGGTGCTGGTCCGGTCGGTGGTCGATGCGTTCTCCTCCGCGCCGTTCCCGGCCGGCACCGCGGCGGCGTCGAAGCTCGTGGGCGTGGCGAACAGGTCGACGATCCGGTCCCCGACCATGACGTGCTGCCACAGCGGCACCGGCCGGTGCTCGGAGACGATGACGTCCGTCTCGCCGCGGACGGTGTCCAGCCACGCGCCGAACTCCTCGGCGTTGGAGACGGTGGCGCTGAGCGAGACGAGCCGGACGCTGTCCGGCAGGTGGATGATGACCTCTTCCCACACGGCGCCGCGGAAGCGGTCCGCGAGGTAGTGCACCTCGTCCATGACGACGTAGCCGAGCCCGTCGAGCGTCGACGAGGACGCGTACAGCATGTTCCGCAGCACCTCGGTGGTCATCACGACCACGTCCGCCTCGGGGTTGATGCTCGTGTCGCCGGTGAGCAGGCCGACCCGGTCGGAGCCGTGGACGGCGGTCAGCTCGGCGAACTTCTGATTGCTCAGGGCCTTGATGGGCGTCGTGTAGAACGCCTTGAGACCGTCGGCGAGGGCCAGGTGGATGGCGAACTCCCCGACGACGGTCTTCCCGGCACCGGTCGGGGCGGCGACGAGGACGCCGTGCCCGGCCTCGAGACAGCGACACGCCTCCCGCTGGAACTCGTCGAGGTCGAAGGACTGGGTCCGCTCGAAGGCGGCGAGCCGGGTCTTCGCGTGCTGGTTCCGTTCCCGGGCAGCCGCGTACCGTTCGGACGGCGTGGACATATGGTCAGCCTACAAGCGTCGGACCGCCGTCCCGGCACGCCGGCGGCTGCCCTCCCGGAGGGACGAGCGCCGTGCTCAGAGCTCGCCGAGCCGCTCCTGCGGGGTGGCGCTGCCGGCGTCGAGCTCGATCGCGTCCGAGGTCCGCGCGTCGCGCCGGTCCCGCCGGCGGTCCAGGATCATGCACAGCGCGATCGCGAGGAAGTAGAGCAGCACGAGCGGCAGCGCGAGGTAGAACATGGACAGCGCGTCCGCGCCGGGAGCGGCCATGGCCGCGAGCACGAAGATGCCGAACACGGTGATCCGCCATGCCTTGAGGATCTGCCGGCCGCGCAGGATCCGCAGCATGTTCAGGCCCACCAGCAGCACCGGGAGCACGAACGCGACCCCGAAGACGAGGATCATCCGCATCACGAAGACGAGGTAGTCCTGCGCCCGGATGATGTTGCTCGTTGAGCCCGGCGGCGTGAACTGCGTCAGAACGGTCACGACGCCGGGCAGCGCCGTCCAGGCCATGAAGGCGCCGAGGGCGAACAGGGGCACGGCGGCGGAGAGGAAACCGACCGCGTAGCGCCGCTCGGCCCGGGTCAGCCCGGGCGTGACGAAGGCCCAGATCTCGTACAGCCAGACGGGGGACGCGATCAGGATGCCGATGAAGACGGCGCCCTGCACCTGCATGTCCAGCGAGGAGGCGACGCCCTCGAAGTTGATCAGCGCGGTGCGCCCGTCGTGCGCGGAGATCGTCTGGATCGGCCGCTGCAGCAGTTCGAACGCCGGCTGGTAGAGGAACCAGCCGACGACGGCGCCGAGCAGCACGGCGATGAGCGCGACGATCAGCCGGTTGCGCGCCTCCCGCAGGTGGTCGCGCAGAGCCATCCGGCCCTCGGGGTTGGACCGGCGACGAGACCTCGGTGTCACCGTGGGTCAGTGGGTGGCGGTGCCACCGGTGCCGCTGGTCGGGCCCTGCGGGTCACGGACGGCGTCGTGCTGCGGCGGGACGGACCCGGCGGCGGGGGTTCCGGTGGTGGTGGCGTCGGTCGACGGCGGGGTCAGCTGCTGGTTCGCCTCGGCGGACGGGCGGGGAGCCGGCGGCGCGGACGACGCCTGCGGGGCGTCGTCGTCCCGCATCTGCTTGACCTCGGACTTGAAGATCCGCATCGACTGGCCGAGGCTGCGGGCCATGCCGGGAAGCTTGGGGGCGCCGAAGAGCAGGAGCGCGGCCACCACCAGGATGACGATGAGCCACGGGTTCTCGAAGATACGCACGGGTGGGGTCCTTTCCTCGGTCACCATGCTATGTCAGATCGCGGGCACCGGACGGGACGTCGTTCGCCTCGTCCGCCGTCGCGACGGGCGGGTCGGGAAGGGACAGCACGGTCGCCGCACGGTCGACCTCACGCACCAGCGCCAGACCCGCACGGACCACGCGCCGGCAGGCCAGGGCCAGCACCACGGCGGAGGCCAGCACGAGCCCTCCCCACAGCAGGATCCAGGACCACCACGGCACGGTCGCCAGTGTAGGCGTCGGCCCTCCGGCTCCCCCAATCACCGCATTCGACGGTGCCGCAGCGGAGTGGCCGGAACCGGTCCCCCGGGTGAACGGACGGCGAACGAGGAACGATCAGGACGGCAGGGTCGCGTTCGCCACGGCGAGGGCGTCGTCGATCCAGGTGGAGCAGGCGGCGGACACGTCGTCCGGAGCGAGCACCCGCACGTCCCCGCCCGCCCGCGTCGTCAGGCCCGGCAGCCACGCCGTGGTGCCGACCCGCAACCGGGCCAGCAACCAGCCGTCCCAGCTCGCGCCGTCTCCGGTACCGTCTCCGGCGGGATTCCCGGCCTCGACGGCAGCCTCGGCGTCGAAGTGGTCGGCCACCCAGCGCCCGCGCGGGGAGAGCAGCACGGTGACCTCGACGTCGTCCTCGGAGCGGGTGAACAGCTCGACCTCGGTGTCGGTGCGGTCGTGCTCGGCGATCCGCTCCCGGTCCACGAGGGCGTCCCCGTCGGGGCTGACCGAGCGGATCCGGTCGAGCCGGAAGTTGCGCACCCCGCCGCTGCGGTAGCACCAGCCCTGCAGGTACCAGACGTCGTTGGCCGAGAACAGGCGCCACGGGTCGACGCTGCGCCGGGTCACCTCGTCGCGGTGCGGCACGAGGTACTCGAGCACCACCCGGCGGCCGTCCCGGACGTCGCGCTGCAGGGTCGGCAGCAGCCCGTCCCCGTCACCGGCGACGTCGGCGTGCAGGGACGCGGTCAGGTCGATCGCGTCCGACGCCGCGGAGGAGATCTTCGCCAGCGCGGACTCGACGGCCGGGCGCTGCCCGATGCCGGGAACAGCCCCGAGGGCCTGCAGGCCGACGATCAGGGCACCGGCCTCGTCGACGCTCAACCGCACGGGCTCGCTCAGCTCGTCGGCGTTGCCGAGGTAGATGGCCCCCTCCTCCCAGCTGGCGTCGATCAGCTGGTCCGGCCCGTACCCGGGCAGCCCGCACACGAACAGCAGCTCGAGGTCCTTGACCAGCTGCGCGGGCGTGATGGCGAACAGCCGGGCCGTGGCGGCCAGGTCGGCACCGGGGTGCTCCATCAGGTACGGGACGAGGTCCAGCAGTCGCGTCAGGTCGTCGCGGGACGTGCGCTGAGTCCGCGGCGGGGCCGGCGCGTCCCGGTCCGCGCGCGGCACCGGGGCACGGTCGGCCAGGTCGCGCGCGGCGCGCAGCCGCCGGACGACGGCGTCGCGCAGGGTCGGAGGATCGAGCACGCGGACGTGCGGCCCGTGCCCGGCCAGCTCCTCGGCAAGGATCTCCGTGTCCGAGTACGGCACGGTGAAGCGCTCCCAGTCCGGGTCGGCCGGGTCCGGGTGCGGGGCGGCTTCGGCTTCTGCCGCTGGTTCTCCCCCGGCGGGCGGCCGCAGCGACAGCGCCGTACCGGGCCGGGCCGCGACGGTGGCGATCTCGCTCGGCGTGCGCTGCACGAGGGACGCCAGTGCCCCGGCGACGGTGAAGCCCTCCGGGATCGTGTAGGTGCCGGGCCGGGAGACCACGGGCGTCGTCATCCGGGAGAGGCGGAACGTGCGCTCGGCGTCGCGGTCCTCGTCGTGGCCGACGACGTACCAGTGGCCGAACCGGTTGCCGATCCCCCACGGCTGCAGGCGGCGGGTCTGCGGCGCCTCGGCCTCGGGACGCTGGTAGCCGAAGCTGACCGGACGGCGGCGCACGATGGCTTCGAGCAGCGGCCCGAAGGCCGGCTCGGTGGCGCGGATGCGGGGCTCGACGCCGAGGAGCACGTCCTGACCGGGGTCGACGCCGCGGGCCGAGAGCTTGCGCACCGCCCGACCGGCCGCCGAGGAGAGCGAGGCCTGCTGCCACATGCGGGAGGCAAGGTTGAGCACCGCGGACTCGTCGGTCGTGAAGCGCACCGCCGGCAGCCGGTACCGGTGGGGGTCGATGCGGTAGCGGACGGTGTGCAGGTCGGCGTCGAAGTACGAGTCGTCACTGAAGGACTCGAGCGGCAGGCCGAGGTCCCGCAGGTCCGCCTTGTCCCGCTCGAACATCCGCTCGAACGCCTCGTCCCCGGCGGCCGCGTACGGCGGGATGACGCGCCGCAGTTCCTCCTTGGAGTAGCCCTGCTTGCGCTCCAGCAGGGCGATCAGGAGATTGAGCAGTCGCTCGGTCCGCTTGGGTGCCACAGTCGCCTACGCTAACAGCGCGACGGCCCGGTCCCGGTGCGCCGACGCCGGGGCGTCAGGGCAACGGGACCGGACCGTCGAGGCTCGGGTCGAACCGGGTCGCAGGACCGGGGTCAGCGCACGCCGACGAGGTCGACGACGAAGATCAGCGACTCGCCCGGCGCGATGGCGCCGCCGGCGCCGCGGTCGCCGTAGGCCTTGTTCGCGGGGATCTCCAGCCGACGGCGGCCGCCGACCCTCATCCCGTCGATGCCCTCGTCCCATCCGGCGATGACCTGGCCGACGCCGAGCCGGAAGTCCAGCGGCGCGCCGCGGTTCCAGGACGAGTCGAACTCCTCGCCGGTGGAGAAGGCGACGCCCACGTAGTGGGCGCTCACGGTGCTGCCGCGCGTGGCCTCGGGACCGTCACCGACGATGAGGTCCTCCATCACCAGGTCGGCGGGCGCCTCGTGGTCCGGGAACTCGATCTCGGGCTTGACCCGGTCGTACTCGCGCTTGCCGAAGGACACGTCGGTCTCCAATCGTGAGGGGGGGTGAAAGGGGTGGACTCGGGTCGAGAAGGCGTCAGGAGGCGTCGTCGAGGATGTCGACCACGAAGACGAGCGTCTCCTTCTGCAGCGGCGAACCCGCCTGGCTACCGTAACCGAGGCTCGGCGGCACCACGAGCAGCACCTGGGAGCCGACGGTCTTGCCGGTCAGGCCCTGGGTCCAGCCCTTGACGACGCCGGTCAGCGGGAAGGTGACGGGGCTGTTGTTCTTCCAGCTGGAGTCGAACACCGAGCCGTCGGACCACTTCACGCCGTGGTACTGCACGGTGATGGTGTCGGTGCCCTTGACCTTCTTGCCCTTGCCGGTGATCAGGTCCTGTGAGACGAGCTTCGTCGGCGCCTTGGTCTTGGGCACGGTGATGGTCGGCGCGCCGTTGGCGGCGAGCTTGACGGTCGGCAGGCCGGCCTTGGGCGCGACGGCGGTGCCCGAGGCCCGCGTCGGGATGCTCTTGGCGGACTGCAGCTTGAGCACGATGACGTTCGACGCGGTGGGGGTGGCGCTCGCGCTGGCACTCGCGCCGCCGCTGGCACCCGCGCTCGGCGAGGCGGTGGGCGTCTGCGCGGGCGCGGCGAAGGCGACGTACGAGCCGACCTTGGCGTTGACGAGGGCGTTGTAGAGCACCTCGTTCTGCTGCTTGACCGAGTCGGAGAGCAGCAGGCTCTCGGTCTTGCCGGTCGTGAACGTCTCGTTCTGGACGGAGCCGTCCGCGCCGCTGATCACGGCACCGACGTAGCTGACGGACTGGCCGGCCTTGACCGTGGGCCCGTCGCCGTCCTTGATCACCTTGGCGGCGGCGTCCTTGGAGATCAGCGGCTTGGTGAAGTCGAGGCCGGGCACCTTCTTGTCCTCGGTGCTCGTGACCTTCATCGAGTCCAGCGGGTTGCCCGCGGCGGCCGCGGACGAGGAGGACGAGCCGCCCGAGTTGTTGCCGGAGCAGCCGGCGAGCACGAGCAGCAGCGGGATCATCAGAAGAGCAAACAAACGGCGCACAGGGAAATCCTCGGAACGGGGTCGGGTTCGACGGCTCACCCGGACCGGGTTGCCGCGCGCCCGTCTACGGTAGCGGACCAGGCTGGGTATTGCCTCCATCGCCCGTCACCGGACCGGTGCCGGCGCCCGATCCGGTCGCGAGCGTGGAGGCCCGGATGGTCTCGATCAGCTCCTCGACCCGGGGGTCCTCGGACTTGAACGGGTCCTTGCAGAGGATGGTCTGCTGGGTGCGGTCGTTCAGTTTCAGGTGCACCCAGTCGACGGTGTAGTCCCGGCCGGCGGCGACGGCGGCGCGGACGAACTCGCCACGCAGCCGGGCGCGGGTCGTGGCGGGCGGGTCGTCGATCGCGGCCTTGACCCGTTGCTCGCTGATCAGGGTGCGCACCGCCCCGCGGGACTGCAGCAGGTGGAACAGGCCGCGGCCGCGGTTGATGTCGTGGTAGGTCAGGTCCAGCTGCGCGATGCGCGGGGAGTCCAGGGGCAGGCCGCTGCGCTGACGGTAGGCGTCGATCAGCTTCTTCTTGATGGCCCAGTCGATCTCGGTGTCGATACCGCCGGTGTCCCCCGTCTCGACCGCGGTCAGCGCCCGGTCCCACAGGTCGAGGGCGAAGCCCACCCGGTCGTGGTGCGCCCCGGCGGTCGCGACGTAGTCGGTGGCCTTCTGCCAGAAGTAGCGCTGCAGGTCCAGGGCGCTGATGGTGCCGCCGTCGGCGAGCCGCACGAGATGGCGGCCGGTCGGGTCGTGGGAGATGTCGCGGATGCTGCGGATGGGGTTCTCCAGCCGCAGGTCCCGCATGATGACGCCGTCCTCGATCATGCGCAGCAGCAGGTCGACGCTGACGATCTTGAGCACCGTCGTGCTCTGGCTCATCGAGGAGTCCCCGGAGATGACGTGCAGGCGCCGGTAGTGCTCGGCATCGGCGTGCGGCTCGTCCCGGGTGTTGATGATGGGCCGGGACCGGGTGGTCGCCGAGGAGACGCCCTCCCAGATGTGGTCGGCGCGCTGGCTGAACGCGTAGCCGGCGCCGCCGGGACCGGTGACGACCTTCCCGGCGCCCGCGACGAGCTGCCGGGAGATGAGGAACGGGATGAGGATCTCGGCGAGTCGCGTGAAGGACGTGGTGCGCGGGATCAGGTAGTTCTCGTGGCTGCCGTAGGAGTTGCCGGCCGAGTCGGTGTTGTTCTTGAACAGGTAGACGGACCCGTGGTAGCCCTCGGCGGCCAGGCGTTCCTCCGCCTCGCGGCACAGGTCGTCGAGGATCAGCTCGCCCGCGAGGTCCTGGGCGAGCAGGTCCTCGACGTCGTCGCACTCGGCGGTCGCGTACTCCGGATGGGAGCCGACGTCCAGGTAGAGCCGGGCCCCGTTGGCGAGGAAGACGTTGGAGGAGCGACCCCAGTGCACGACCTTCCGGAACAGGTACCGGGCCACCTCCTCCGGGGAGAGCGGGGAGCCGCCGCGGGGCGAGTAGGAGAGCCCGAACTCGGTCTCGATACCGACGATGCGCCGCTTCACGGTCCGACCCGCTCCCCCGCCAGCAGCGCCGCGCACGCCTCGGTGCCCAGTCGCCGGAAGGCGCGGCGGCTGCCGCGCAGCGTCAGGGGATCACGGTCGAGGACAGCCACCTCGAGCTGCTCGGCCGGCAGCTCGCGGCCCGCGGCGGTCTCCTCGCCGTTCTCGCCCGCCCGGCGCAGCGCGTCGACGGCGGTGCTCACGGCCCCGGCGAAGGTCGCGCCCGGGTCGTGGTGGGTCGCGAGGACCCCGCCGATGGCCTCGGCGTCACCTCCCATGACGACGAAGCCGCGCTGGTCGGAGATGGACCCGTCGAACAGGAGCCGGAACAGCCGGTCCTCGTCGGGCACCGCGCCGACCTCGACGACGGCGAGCTCCACCTCGAAGGGCTTGCCCTCGGTCGTGAAGACGGCGCCGAGGGACTGGGTGTAGACGCTGGCCAGGCCGCGGGCGGTGACGTCCTCACGGTCGTAGGCGTAGCCGCGCAGGTCGGCGTACCGCACACCCGCCTGCCGCAGCGACTCGAACTCGTTGTACTTGCCGACCGCGGCGAACGCGATCCGGTCGTAGATCTCCCCCACCTTGTGCAGCGACGGGGACGGGTTCTCGGCGACCAGCGCGATGCCCTCGGCGCACGAGAGCACGACGACGGACCGGCCGCGGGCGATGCCCTTGCGCGCGAAGTCCGCCCGGTCCTTCATCAGCTGCTCGGGCGAGACGTAGAACGGCTGCGTCATGCTCAGGCCTCCCGTCCGGCGCTGGAGCGGCCCTCGAGGACGGACTCGCAGACCTCCGCGAGCTCGTGCTCGGGAATGCGGCGGTGCCCCGCGGAGCCGACGGTCATGATGACGGGCCACAGGCGGCGGATGGCGTCGGGGCCGCCGGTCGCGGAGTCGTCGTCGGCAGCGTCGAACAGCGCCTCGACGGCCACGCGCACCGCTTCCTCCTCGGTCAGGTGGGGGCGCCACAGCTTCTTCAGCGCACCCCGCGCGAACGCGGAGCCGGAGCCGACGGTGTGGTGCTCGATCTCCTCGTAGCGCCCTCCGGTGACGTCGTAGGAGAAGATGCGGCCGACGGCGCGGGTCGTGTCGTATCCGGCGAAGAGCGGGAGGACGGCCAGGCCCTGGACGGCGCGGGGCAGGTTGTCGCGGACCATGGCGCCGAGCCGGTTGGCCTTGCCCTCGAGGCTGAGCAGCGTGCCCTCGATCTTCTCGTAGTGCTCGAGTTCCACCTGGAACAGGCGCATCACGTCCAGGGCGATGCCCGCGGTGCCGGCGACGCCGAGCACGGAGTAGGAGTCCGCCGGGTGCACCTTCTCGATGTGCCGGCTGGCGATGACGTTGCCCATGGTCGCCCGGCGGTCACCGGCCATCAGCACGCCGCCGCCGTAGGTCATGGCGACGATCGTGGTGCCGTGCGGGGCGAGCGACTCACCGGCCACCGGGGATCCGGGCGCGCCGAGCGGGGTGCGCCCGAACGGGAGCAGGTCGGGGTGTTCGGCCTGCAGCCAGGCGCTGAACGAGGATCCCGTCCCGGCGCCCGCGGCGTCATACCCGGCCTCACCGTAGCCTGCTCCGCCGTACCCGTCTCTGCCGTACCGGCCGATGTGCTCCATGAACGCCTACTGGCCGCCCTTCTGCACGAATCCGCGCACGAACTCCTCGGCGTTGGCCTCGAGCACGCCGTCGATGTCGTCGAGCAGGTCGTCGACGCCGGCGGTGGCCGCGCTCGGGCTGGCCTCGGCGGCCGGCGGCGTGGGGTCGACGGCGTCCTCGGTCTGCTGCTCCTGGGAGGCCGCGGAGGCGCGCTGCTGTTCGCTCATGCGTCTATCGTGCCACGCCACCGGGGTCCGGAGCGGTGCCGAGACGGCGAACGAAGTCGGCGGCGTCGGTGCTCTCCGCGAACAGGGACTCGGTCAGCGCCCGGGTGCCCCGGTGCGGCTCCTTCGTGGGGATCCGCACGAGTCGGCGGGCGCCCGGCAGGTCGAAGACGACGGAGTCCCAGTTGGCCGCCGCCACGTTGCGGGAGAACCGCTGCAGGCACTGCCCGCGGAACCAGGCGCGGGTGTCCTCGGGCGGGTCGGTGACGGCGGCGGCGACCGCGTCGTCGTCGAGCAGGCGCCGCATCCGACCGCCGGCGACGAGCCGGTGGTACAGCCCTCGGCCGGTGCGCACGTCGGAGTACTGCAGGTCCACGAGGGCCAGCCGCGGGTCGTCCCACGCCAGGCCGTCCCGGTCCCGGTAGGCGGTGACGAGGGCGAGCTTGGCCGCCCAGTCCAGCTGGTCGGCGGCCGCCGCCGGGTCCCTGGCGAGCAGGTCGGTGATCGCGGTCCACCGGTCCAGGACGTCGGCCGTCATCGGGTCCGCCTCTGCCCCGGTGCGCGCGCAGTGGGCGCGGGCCGCGTCGAGGTGGATCCGCTGCAGGTCCAGTCCGGTGACCCGCCGGCCGTCGGCCAGCTCGACCGTGGCGCGCAGGGTCGGATCGTGGCTGACGGTCTGGAGGGCCCGGACCGGGTCGAGCACCTGGACGGCAGGCGCCGTGCCGGCCTCGATCATCGACAGCACGAGCGCGGTGGTGCCGAACTTGAGGTACCCCGAGACCTCGGCGAGGTTGGCGTCGCCGATGATGACGTGCAGGCGGCGGAACCGCTCGGCGACGGCGTGCGGCTCGTCGCGGGTGTTGACGATGGGACGCCGCACCGTCGTCTCGAGCCCCACCTCGGCCTCGAAGAAGTCGGCGCGCTGGCTGAGCTGGAAGCCGGGGGCGGCGCCGTCGACGCCGATGCCGACGCGCCCGGCCCCGCAGATCACCTGCCGGCTGACGAAGAACGGCACGAGGCCGGCGACGATCGAGCCGAACGGCACCTCGCGGGGCATCAGGTAGTTCTCGTGGCTGCCGTAGGAGGCGGCCTTGCCGTCGGTGTTGTTCTTGTAGAGCTGGATCGGGGTACCACCGGTCGCGGTGATCCGGTCCATGGCCGCCCGGCCCACGGCGTCGCCGGCGGCGTCCCAGCGCACCGCGTCGAGCGGGTTGGTGACCTCGGGGCCGGCGTACTCGGGGTGGGCGTGGTCGACGTACAGGCGCGCCCCGTTGCCGAGCACGACGTTCACGAGGATGCCGTCGGTGATCGGATCGGTGCCGTCGTCCTCGACCTCGTCCGCTCCCACGGCCGCCACCTGCTCCGCGGTGAGCACGTCCGGCTCGTCGGTCAACTGACTGGGGTCCGCCGAGGCGCGCGACTGGATCCACCCGCGGGCGTCCGCGAGGGGCGCCTCGTCGGAGTAGTCCCAGCCCGCTCCCCCGGACGAGGCGACCGCCCGGGTGTTCAGTCCGGTCAGGTCCGCCCAGGCGTTGATGACACGGGTCGCGAGCACGGTGGAGTCGGCGCCGGGGGCGCTGGGCGCGAGGACACCGAACTCGGTCTCGCTGCCCATGATGCGGTGGACGGTCATCCGTGGTCGGTGGAGGACGGCATCACAGGTACTGCCCGGTGTCGGTGGCGGTCGTGACGGCCCGGCCGCGGGACTGGCCGGTCTTGGCGTGGGCGATCGTGCGGATGTAGGTGATCCGCTCGCCCTTCTTGCCGGAGATCCGCGCCCAGTCGTCGGGATTGGTCGTGTTGGGCAGGTCCTCGTGCTCGTGGTACTCGTCCGTCACGGCGCGCAGCAGGTGCTCGATGCGCAGGCCCCTCTGCCCCGTCGTCAGCAGGTCCTTGATGGCGTTCTTCTTGGCCCGGTCGACGACGTTCTGGATCACGGCGCCCGAGTTGAAGTCCTTGAAGTAGAGCACCTCGGACTCACCGTTGGCGTAGGTGACCTCGAGGTACTCGGTCGACGCGTCGGTCGCGTACATCGCCTCGACGGTGCGCTGGATCATCGCGTCCACGGTCGCACCACGGTCGTCGCCGTTCTCGCCGAGGTCCTCCTCGTGCAGGGGCACCTCGGGGGTGAGGTACTTGCCGAAGATCTCGGCGGCGGCCTCCGCGTCGGGGCGGTGGATCTTGATCTTCACGTCGAGGCGGCCGGGCCGCAGGATGGCCGGGTCGATCATGTCCTCGCGGTTGGAGGCGCCGATCACGATGACGTTGTCGAGCCGCTCGACGCCGTCGATCTCGCTGAGCAGCTGCGGCACGATGGTCGTCTCGACGTCGGAGGAGACGCCGGTGCCGCGCGTGCGGAACAGGGAATCCATCTCGTCGAAGAACACGACGACGGGGTTGCCGGCCGAGGCCTTCTCGCGGGCGCGAGCGAAGATGAGGCGGATGTGCCGCTCCGTCTCGCCGACGTACTTGTCGAGCAGCTCGGGGCCCTTGATGTTGAGGAAGTAGCTCGTCACGTCCGTGCCGCGCCGCTCGGCGACGCGCGCGGCCAGCGAGTGGGCGACGGCCTTGGCGATG
Source organism: Tersicoccus mangrovi (assembly GCF_036881825.1). Lineage (NCBI taxonomy): Bacteria > Bacillati > Actinomycetota > Actinomycetes > Micrococcales > Micrococcaceae > Tersicoccus > Tersicoccus mangrovi. Next base: position 92,828 of record NZ_JBAJMW010000004.1, read on the forward strand.
AGGGTCTTGCCGCAGCCGGGCGGCCCGTACAGCAGGATGCCCTTGGGGGCCTTGAGGCCGTGCTCGCGGTAGAGGTCCGGGTGCATGAAGGGCAGTTCGACGGCGTCGCGGATCTGCTCGATCTGCGGGCCGAGGCCCCCGATGTCGGTGTAGGAGATGTCGGGCACCTCCTCGAGGATGAGGGACTCGACCTCGCTGCGGGTGATCTTCTCGAGGGCGTAGCCCAGGCGCGCGTCGACGGTGACGGCGTCCCCGACGCGAAGGGGTGCGCCCTGCAGCCCGCCGGAGAGGCGGACGACCTTCTCGTCGTCGGACCGGCCGACGACGAGGGCCCGGTCCGCGCCGATCAGTTCCTTGACGGTCGCGACGTCGCCGGCCCGCTCGTAGCCGAGCGCCCCGACCACGGTGAGGGACTCGTTGAGCAGCACCTCCTGACCGACGGCGAGGGCGTCGAGGCCGACCAGCGGGGAGACGCCCACGCGCACCTTGCGGCCGGCGTTGACGATGTCGACCGTCTCGGCGGCGACGGCGACGCCGCGCGCCGCCTCGGCAGGGCGGGCCGGGTTGATCGCGATGACGGTGCCGAAGCCGAAGGGGGCGGCGCCGTCGCGCTCCAGGGCGCCCTTGAGGCGGACGATCTCGTCGCGGGCGGCCTGGAGGGCCTTGACCAGGGTGCCGTTCTGGGCCGTGGCGCCGGCGAGCTGACGGTCCAGCAGGCGCAGTTTGTCGCGCAGCACCGCCAGCTGGCGGCCGGCGGCATCCGCGCCGTTCGTCGCACCGGTGGAACCCGTGGGTGTGGGCTCGGACATGGCCGTGACCTCCTTCGCAGCACCGCGACCGAGCAGCGCCCGCGCGGTCGGCGCGGCCTGCCGGTCCTGATTTCCACCCTAGTTCGTCGGGGAGTCCGCGGCGGCATCCGTGACGGGCGCGTGACCAGCACCGTCATCGTCCGCGGCGCCGTTCACGGCACCGCTCCCGGAGCCACCGTCGGCGCCCGCTTCCCGTGCCCGCTCGGCGAGCCGGATCGCGTCCCGGCCGACCTTGCGCAGCCGCTTGTCCGAGACCGGCCGCTCCCCCACCGCGCCCGGGGTCCAGGCGTTGAGGTCCTCCTCGGTGTAGTCGGTCTTCGACGCACGGCGGCGGGGCGCGAGCCGCTCGGACCCGTCGGCGAGCCGCCGCGTCATCAGCAGGAACGCCGTGTGGGCCACCATCCGGTGGTCGGGCCGGACGGCGAGGCCCTCGACGTGCCAGCCGCGCAGCATGGTCTCCCACGACTCGGGCTCGGTGAACCGCCCGTCGTCACGCACGGCCTCGGCGACGCGCGAGAGCTGGGTGACGGTCGCGATGTAGGCGACGAGCACGCCACCGGGGGCCAGCGCCGTCGCGGCCGCGTCGAGGCACTCCCAGGGGGCGAGCATGTCCAGGACGATCCGGTCGACACTGCCCGGCTCCTCGTGGACGCCGAGCTCGGTGGCCAGGTCCCCGATGGTCAGCTGCCAGGCCGGGTGGTCCGCGCCGAACATCGTGGTGACGTTGCCGCGGGCGACGTCGGCGAACTCGGGGCGCAGCTCGAAGGAGTGCACGTGCCCGGTGTCGCCGACCGCGCGGAGCAGGGAGATGGTCAGGGCGCCGGAGCCGACGCCGGCCTCGACCACCCGGGCGCCGGGGTAGATGTCGCCCATCGTGACGATCTGGGCGGCGTCCTTGGGGTAGATGACCGCCGCACCGCGCGGCATCGACAGGACGAAGTCCTTCAGCAGCGGGCGCAGCGCCTGGTAGCGATTCCCGGCCGAGTTGGTCACCACCGTGCCCTCGTCGGCCCCGATCAGGGTCTCGTGCTCGAGCACCCCGCGGTGGGTGTGGAAGGCCTGCCCGGCGGTGAGGGTGATGGTGTTCATCCGCCCCTTCTCGTCGGTCAGCTGCACGCGCTCGCCGTCCCGGAAGGGCCCGCGGCGGGCGGCGGCGCCCGTGGTGGCGTCGGTCATGGTCATCTCCTGATCAGACGTACGTAGAGGTGCCGGGCAGTGCCGGACGGGAAGGCGGCGCGGTCACGACCAGGGGTCGGTGCGCCCCTGCAGGGCGGTGAGCACGGCGCTCTGGGTGAGGAGCCCGACGACGACGCCGCGCGCGTCGATCACGGCGTACTCCGAGCCGGCGAGCCGGGCCAGGTACTGGACGAGCTGGTGTCCCTCGGCGACGGCGGGCACGACGGCGCCGGCGGCCAGCGGCCGGCCGACCGCCACGGCACCGGTCGTCGCGGCCCGCTCGAACGGTACGGCGGCGAGGGCGTCGCGATCGGCCACGGCCACCGGCACCCCGCGGTCGTCCACGAGCACGAGCTCGGTGCCGGCGCCGGTGCGCAGGTCGCGGGCCAGGGCGTTCAGCTGGGCGACGGACGCCGACGCGGGCACCCCGGCGGCCGGTCGGGCGAGCCGGCCGGCGCTGATCGCGCCGAGCCGCTGCCGGAGCCGGCCGCTGCGGATCGCGGCGCTCGCGCCCGCCCACAGGAAGGCCGCGATGAGCACCCCGATGGCCAGCGTGCCGAGGCTGGGCAGTCCGCGGCCGACGAACAGCGGCCACAGCACCACGACGAGGATGACGACGGCGATGACGCGCCCGGCCCAGCCCGCGGCCACGGTGCCGCGGTCCTGGTCCCCCGTCGCCCGCCACACGGCGGACTCGACGATGCGGCCGCCGTCCAGCGGCAGCCCGGGCAAGACGTTGAAGACGCCGACGAAGAGGTTGGCCACGGTGAACACCGAGGCGAGCAACCAGGCCACCGTCCCGGCGGGCAGGGCGAAGGTGACGGCGGCGCCGACCCCGGCGAGGGCGAGGTTCGCGGCCGGCCCGGCGAGGGCGACGACGAGGGACCGCCCGGCGCTCGTGGGCATCGTCTCGAACGACGTGTGGCCGCCCCACAGGGTCAGCACGATGCGGGAGGAGGGCCAGCCGAAGGCGCGGGCGCTCAGCGCGTGCGCCAGTTCGTGGGCGAGCACCGAGAGCAGCAGCAGCACGGCGTAGGCGAAGGCGACGAGCCATGCGCCGGCGCCGATGCCCGGGAACTGGTAGGCGACGACCGGCCCGAAGCTGATGACGATGAACGCCGCGATGAGGAACCAGGACCAGGCGAGGGTGACCGGGACCGCGAAGATCCGGCCGAGCGGGATGCCGTCGTTGCGCACCCTCCCCGTCCCGGTGGTGCCCTCGGCGGGCGACGGGGCGCCGGGGCCGCTCACGAGAGGGCGGCCCGCGCGCGCAGGGCGCGCTGCAGGTCGTCGACCGTGCTGCCGGCCAGGGTCTCCCACTGTTGCACGTCGGGGTGGTGCGGGACCGGCACGACGTGCGGGATGGCGATCGTCGTCACGCCGCTGCTGCGGGCGGACTCGACGCCCGGGATGGAGTCCTCGAGGGCGATGACGGCGGGCGTCGGCAGCTCCGGCTCGGCCTGCCGCAGCCGGGCGAGCGCCTGCTCGTACGGCTCGGGATGCGGCTTGCCGTTGGTCACCATGTCGCCGGTGACGACGAAGTCGAAGGTGCCGGCGGGCAGCTGGTCGGCCACGGCGCGGGCCAGCACCGCCTCGCTCATGGTCACGAGGGCGCACGGCACGCCGGCGTCACGCAGCTGCTCGAGCAGTTCCCGGGCACCGGGGCGCCAGGGGATCTGCCGGCGGACCGCGGCGAGGACGTCGCCGATCACGGTGTCGAGGATCGTGCGGATCGGCAGGTCCAGACCGCGCACCTGCATCGCGGCGGCGACCCGAGGGAGCGCCTGGCCGACCATCGACTCGGAGTCCTCCATGGTCCACCGCAGCCCGTGCCGGTCCATCAGGGAGCGCTCGGCGGCGATCCAGTAGGGCTCGGTGTCCACCAGGGTCCCGTCCATGTCCCAGAGGACGGCGCGCAGGCGGAAGGGATCGGAAGGGGCGGCCATGCCCTCCAGTCTACGAGGACGGGCCGCCCGCCGGGCCCAGGTGTGTCACGCATCGCGTGCAGGTGCCGGGACTACGCTGGACGAGTGAGTTCCTATGACGAGAAGCCCGAGGACGGAGCCGAGGTGCCCGGTGCGGACGAGACGGCGGACGACGCGGGTTCGGAGCGGGCCGGCGAGTCGCTGACCAGCGTCTTCGGTGTCCGTACCGGGGAGGATGCGGTGGGCCGGGACCGGGTCACCGTGATGATCGCCGCCTTCGAGGGCTGGAACGATGCCGGCGACGCGGCGAGCGACGCCCTCAACCGGCTCGACGAGCGCTGGGCCGCGTCCCGCGTCGCTGCCCTGGACTCCGACTCGTACTACGACTTCCAGTTCACCCGCCCGATGGTCGTGCGCACGGGCGCCGAGCGGCGCATCCAGTGGCCGACGACGTGGCTGTCCACCGTCTCGGTGCCGAACTCGAACCTCGACGTCGTGCTCGTGCACGGCGTCGAGCCGTCCTACCGGTGGCGGGCGTACACCGCGGACCTGATGGCGCACGCCGCGGACCTCGGAGTCGACTACCTCGTCCTGCTCGGCGCCCTGCTGGCCGACGTCCCGCACACGCGGCCGATCCCGGTGTCGGTGTCCACGGACGACGCCACCCTGCAGGAGGAGCTGAACGCCGACCCGTCCACGTACGAGGGGCCGACCGGGATCCTCGGGGTGCTCGGCGGGGTCGCGGAGCTGGCCGGCATCCCCACGGTCTCGCTGTGGGCGGCCGTGCCGCACTACGTCGCGCAGGCGCCCTCCCCCAAGGCGCAGCTGGCGCTGCTGAACCGGCTCGAGGAGCTCGTGCACGTCTCGATGGTCGGCGACGCCGACCTGAAGGAGGACGCCGAGGCCTGGGAGCGGGGCGTGGACGAGCTGGCCACGGAGGACCCGGAGATCCAGGCCTACGTGCACCAGCTCGAGGAGGCGAAGGACACCGCCGAGCTGCCCGAGGCCAGCGGCGAGTCCATCGCCCGCGAGTTCGAGCGCTACCTCAAGCGGCGCGGCAAGGAACGCTGAGCCGGCGACCTCACGACGCTGGACGGCGCTACGCGGCGTCGTCCTCCGCGGCGGGGGCGAGGTCGATGCCCAGCAGCGCGTCCACCGCGCGCCGGCCGAGACCCGGCTCGCGGGTCGTGCCGGCAGCGGTCCCGCCGTCGGGCACGGGGTCGACCCCGTCGCCGGAGCCGGCACCGAGCACGGTGGCGGCCCAGGCGTCGACCGCGGCAAGCGCGGCCGGGGTGTCCAGGTCGTCGCGCAACCGCTCCCGCAGCCGCTCGACGAGACGGGCGTCGGCGTCGTCGACCTCGTGGCGCAGGGCACCGCTCGCGGCGTCGCCGACGGCGGCCGCGGCACGCCACCGGGCCAGGCGGTCCTGTGCGACGGTCAGCAGCGCGTCCGTGTACTCCCACGCCGACCGGTAGTGCTGGCCGAGCACGGCGATGCGGATGGCGGCCGGGTCCACGCCGGTCTCCCGCAGCCGGGAGACGAGCACGAGGTTGCCGCGGGACTTGCTCATCTTGTGCCCCTCGAACCCCACCATGCCGGTGTGGGCGAAGTGGCGGGCCAGCGGCCGCCCGGTGAGGGCCTGGGCGTGCCCGGCGCTCATGTCGTGGTGCGGGAAGATCAGGTCGTTGCCGCCGCCCTGGACGGTGAACGGGGTGGCCAGGAACCGCTCGGCGATCACCGAGCACTCGATGTGCCAACCGGGCCGGCCCGCGCCGAGCACGCCGCCGGGCCAGCGCGGTTCGCCCTCCCGGGCGACCCGCCACAGCAGGGCATCGAGCGGGTTGCGCTTGCCGGGCCGGTCGGGGTCGCCGCCGCGCTCGCCGAAGAGGGCGAGCAGTTCCTCCGCGCCGTACCCGCCGAGGGCGCCGACGCGCCAGCCGGTGCCGCGGGCGGCCTCGACGTCGAAGTAGACGTCGCCGTCGGGCTCCCCGTCCCGGCCGGGCACGCGGTAGGCGATGCCGGCGGTGACGAGCGCCTCGACGGCGGGCACGATCCACGGCACGGCCTCGACGGCGCCGATGTAGTGGTCCGGCGGCAGCACGCGCAGGGCGGTCATGTCGGTGCGGAACAGGTTGGTCTGCTCGACGGCGAGGTCCTGCCAGTCCACCCCGGTCGCCTCGGCGCGCTCGAGCAGCGGGTCGTCGACGTCGGTGACGTTCTGCACGTACGTCACCGCGGCGCCCGTGTCCCGCCACTGCCGGATCAGCAGGTCGAACGCCAGGTAGGTGGCCGCGTGGCCCAGGTGCGTGGCGTCGTACGGGGTGATGCCGCAGACGTACAGGCCGGCCGTGGCACGGCCCCGCTCCTCGGTCAGTTCGACGGGCAGCACCCGGCGCGCGGCCGTGTCGTAGAGATGCACCGATCCGGGCGCGGGCTCCAGCGGGGTGAGGCCGGGCGTGGGCCAGGACTGCATGCTTCTCCTCGGGTGGACGCGATTGAGGTGGGTGGCCGAGGGCCGCGTCAGGCGGCGATCAGACCGGTGCCGAGCAGGATCATCAGGGCGGCGCCCAGGGCGATCCGGTACAGCACGAAGGGGCGGTAGCTGCGGGTCGAGACGTAGCGCAGGAACCACCCGATGATGAGGTAGCCGACCACGAAGGCGATGATCGTGGCCAGCGCGGTCGGGCCGGCGCCGTAGACGCCGCTGTCCCCGCCGTCGCGGGCGACCTTGACCAGCTGGTACAGCCCGCTCGCGAACACCGCCGGAATCGCCAGCAGGAACGAGTACCGCGCCGCCGCCTCACGGGTGTAGCCCATGGCCAGACCGGCCGTGATGGTGCCGCCGGAGCGAGAGACGCCGGGCACCAGCGCGAGTGCCTGCGCGAGGCCGTAGAGGATGCCGTGGCGCCAGGTCAGCTGGTCGAGCTCGCGCTGCTGGCGGGAGTAGATGTCGGCCAGGGCGAGCAGGATGCCGAAGACGATGAGCATGACGGCGACGATCCACAGGCTGCGGAAGGTCGTCTCGATGGCGTCCTGGAAGAGCACGCCGAGGATGCCGATGGGCAGGCTGCCGATGATGACGAGCCAGCCCATGCGGGCGTCCGGGTCGTTGCGCGGCACGCGGCCGACGAGGGAGCCGGCCCAGGCGCGCACGATGCGGACGATGTCACGCCAGAAGAAGACGAGCACCGCGGTCTCAGTACCGAGCTGGGTGATCGCGGTGAACGCGGCGCCCGGGTCGGCCGCACCGGGGAGGAACTCGCCCACGATGCGCAGGTGAGCGCTCGAGGAGATGGGAAGGAACTCGGTCAGTCCTTGCACGAACCCGAGGATGGCCGCTTCGATCCACGTCACGGTCCGACTCTAGGGGTTCGGGGTCCGGCCGACCGAATCGGACGGGCCCTGAGCGGGGGCCGGTCGGTGGAGGGGCGCCGGTGACGGCTCGCGGGGAATGCGTCAGCCGCGGTCGCGGTTGTCCTCCACGTCGTCGTCCTCGTCCTCGTCGTCTTCCTCGAGGTCGTCGTCGTCCTCGTCGTCGTCGTCACTGTCGTCGTCGCCGTCGTCCTCATAGATGACGAGCGGGGTGACCTCGTTGTAGGTGTCGTAGAGAGCGTCTTCGTAGACTTCGAAGGCATCGGCGATGGCCAGGTGCGCCGACTCGACCGCGGGATCGTCGTCTCCACGCCGCGCGGCGGCGGCAGCGAGGTGCTCCTCGAAGGCAGCGACCAGGGACTGCAGGGCGACACGCGGATCAATGCTCATGTCCTAGACGTTATCGGTTCCAGAAAGAAAATGGGGTGCCATGAGGCAACAAATTGGTGGGACCTCGGTGCGCCGCGAGCGGGACTTCGCGCGACAGTACGAATACCTCGTGCTCAGTGTTCCGCCGCAGGCCACGCGGGGTGAAGCGCGTCAGATGCTGACCGAGCACGCCGAGTACGGCAAGTGGGAACTGGAGCGCACGCGCCTCTACATGGGCGGTGCTCGCCGGTACTGGCTGCGGCGCAAGGTGATGCGCATCGAGCGCACCGCCTGACCCGTCGGCGGGCGCCTCCCCGGGCACTCGACGCCGTCGTGTCGACAGCGTCGTTGCTCAGGCGAGCGGCCCGAGCAGGGCGGTCGCCATGGTCGCGTGGGCTGACGAGTCGCTGGACGGGTGGTAGGCGCCGGCCGTCACGTCGCGGTGCAGCCGGGCCAGCTCGGAGGTACGGGTGAACCCCGCACCGCCGCCGACCGCCAGGGCGAGGTCGACGACCTCCCGTGCGGTGCGCGTGACCCGCACCTTGACCCCGGAGAGCCGGGAGAACCACCGGGCGCCGTGGTCGACGCGGTCGTCGACGTCGTCCGCCGTCGCGGCGAGGTCCGCGAGCAGCCCGTCGACGAGCAGCTGCGCCTCCGCGATGCGGTATCGGGTGTCCGGGTCCTGGTCGAGGGCCGCCCCCGAGCGCCGCGAGGTCCGCCGGCGCGCCGCCTCCACCGCCAGCTGGACCGCGCGTTCGGCGATGCCGGCGTAGACGCTGGCCAGCAGGACCTCGAACGCCGCGAAGATGCCGAAAACGAGCGGGTCCGGCACGGGGCCGACCGGCAGGGTCGCGATCACCCGGTCCGCGCGCACGAGCGCGTCCTCCAGTTCGGTGGTGTGCGACTGGCTCGCCCGCATCCCGAGCGTGTCCCAGTCCCCCAGCGAGCGGGTCCCGCCGTCGGCGCGGTCGATGAAGCCCCACACGAGCCGGGGGCCGTCCGGGGTCTCCTCGCGCCCGTGCACGCCGAGCCGGGTCCACGCCGGGGACAGGGAGGTGAAGATCTTCCGCCCGGTGTAGCGGTAACCACCACCCGCCTCGGGCCGGGCCGTCGTGGTCGAGTCGAAGAGCATCAGGTCGTTGGCGGGCTCGGAGACGCCGAAGGCGAACAGCTCGCCCGCCGCGGCCTCGCGGAGCACGAAGTCGAGGGTGTCGATGCCGCGCTCGGCGAGGATCCGGGCGACCGACGTCCACACCAGGTGCATGTTGATGCCCAGGGCCGTCGCGGGGGCCGCCGCGGCGAGCCGGCGCTGCGCGTCGCTCGTCTGCCGCAGGCCCGCGCCGGCTCCGCCGTACGCCGGCGGGGCGCACAGGCCGAGGTAACCGGCCGCGCGCAGGTCGTCCAGGTCCTCCGCGAAGAACGCGTTGGCCTCGTCATAGCCGGGGGCGCGGTCGTGGATCCGGGCGAGGAGCTCGTCGGTCAGGAGGCGTCGGCCCGGCTCGGTGGGATCGACGACGGCGTCGGGAACGCGCGCAGCACTCATCGTTCCAGCGTACTGATGCGTGACTGCACGGGATCGGCCGACTTCATGTCATCTGGACCACAACGGGAGTAGGCTCCTTTCAACGCTGTTCAAGTCGTCATGACTTTAACTAGCGGTGGCCGGGGGTCGACAACCTGGTGCCCCGCAACCGGCAGGAGGGCCATGCCCGAGGATCCGAGTCCCGCGATCGCGGTGTCGACGGTGATCTTCCGCGTGCACCGCGAGCAGGAGGGCGAGCGCGGCCATCTGGAGCTGCCGCTGGTGCGGCGGGTCCGGCAGCCGTACCTGGGCCGGTGGGCGCTTCCCGGCGGTCCCCTCCACCCCACCGAGTCCCTCCGGGACGCGGCGCGCCGCAACCTGCGCGAGACCACCGGCCTGGACCCGCGCCACCTCGAGCAGCTCTACACCTTCGGCGCCGTCGAGCGCAGCCCTTCCGACCGCGTCGTGTCGATCGTCTACTGGGCGCTGGTGCGCGACGACGAGGCCGAGCGCGCCCGGCTCGGCGAGAACGTCGCCTGGTTCGACGCCGACCAGGTGCCCGAACTGGCCTTCGACCACGACGAGATCGTCATGTGGGCGCTCAAGCGGCTGCGCGCGAAGGTCGGCTACACCCGGATCGCCCACGCCCTGCTCACCGACGAGTTCACCCTCGCCGACCTGCGCGGGGTCACCGAGGCGATCCTCTCCCGTCGTCTCGACGCGGCGAACTTCCGCCGTCAGGTCGAGGCCAGCGGCACGGTCGAACCGACCGGCCGCTTCCAGGCGGGCGGCAGGCACCGGCCGCCCGCTCTCTACCGGTCCACCGCCCAGGAGGAGCTCCTTCGATGACCTCAGTCGACATCCAGATCCGCACCGCGCCGAGCGCGTCGACGTGCTCCCCCGCGCTGGCGGACGACCCGTGGGCGATCGACACGCGCCCCGGCTACGGGCCAGGCGCCAGCCAGGCCGACACGATCCCCGGCACGGCGCCCCGCCAGGGCGGCCTGCCGGAGGCCTACCGGGAGGCGTCGACGGACGAGCTGCACGCCCGGATCCGCGCGGCGAAGGACGCCCTCGGCGACCGCGTCGTCGTGCTCGGCCACTTCTACCAGCGCGACGAGGTGATCCAGCACGCCGACGCCGTCGGCGACTCGTTCCAGCTGGCCCGCGCCGCCCGGCAGCACCCCGAGGCCGAGGCGATCGTCTTCTGCGGCGTCCACTTCATGGCCGAGACCGCGGACATGCTCTCCGGGCCGGAGCAGGCCGTCATCCTGCCCAACCTCGCCGCCGGCTGCTCCATGGCCGACATGGCGGACCTGGACTCGGTCGAGTCCTGCTGGGAGGAGCTGACCGAGCTGTACGGCACGGAGCCCGACGCCGACGGCCGGGTCCCCGTCGTCCCGGTCACCTACATGAACTCCTCCGCGGCGCTGAAGGCGTTCTGCGGCGAGCACGGCGGCATCGTCTGCACCTCCTCGAACGCCGCCACGGTGCTGACGTGGGCGTTCGAGCGGGGACAGCGGGTGCTGTTCTTCCCCGACCAGCACCTGGGACGGAACACCGCGAAGGCGATGGGCGTGCCGGTCGAGGCGATGCCGATGTGGAACCCGCGCAAGGTCCTCGGCGGCAACACCGAGGAGGACCTCGCGGCCGCCCGGGTGATCCTGTGGCACGGGTTCTGCTCGGTGCACAAGCGGTTCACCGTCGATCAGATCGACCGGGCCCGTGCCGAGCACCCGAACGTGCGGGTCCTCGTGCACCCCGAGTGCCCGATGCCGGTCGTGGACGCGGCCGACGGGTCCGGCTCGACCGACTACCTGGTCAAGGCGATCGCGGCGGCGACCGAACCGACGACCTTCGCGATCGGCACCGAGATCAACCTGGTCAACCGGCTCGCGAACCAGTACCCGCAGCACACGATCTTCTGCCTGGACCCGGTCGTGTGCCCGTGCTCGACGATGTACCGGATCCACCCCGGCTACCTCGCGTGGGTGCTCGAACGGCTCGTCGCGGGCGAGGTGGTCAACCGCATCACCGTCGACGAGCGGACCGCGGGCCACGCCCGGGTCGCGCTCGAGCGGATGCTGGCGGCGACGCCGTGAGCCCGGCCCGGCGGCCCGTGACCCGGCCCCGCATCCTCGTCGTCGGCGGCGGCGCGGCAGGCCTGTCCGTCGCGCTGCGGGTCGCCGACCCGGCCGGCGGAAGCGCCGCCGACGTCACCCTCGTGACGAAGGACACGCTGGGGACGGGGAACACCGCCTGGGCGCAAGGGGGCATCGCCGCGGCCACCGGCCCGGACGACAGCCCGGCGCTGCACGCGGCGGACACCGTCGCGGCCGGGGCGGGGCTGGTCGACCGTTCCGCCGCGGACCGGCTCGCCGCCGACGGTCCGGCCCGGATCGCGGACCTGACGGCGCTCGGGCTCGTCTTCGACGGCGGCCCGGACGGCCCGGACCGGGGCCGCGAGGCCCGCACGGGGTGGCACGGGTGCTGCACGCCGGGGGTGATGCGACCGGGGCGGCGCTGGCGTCCGTGCTCACGGCCGCCGTGCGCCGATCACCCGTCACCGTGCTCGAGCAGGCGACGGTGACGGACCTGATCCTCGACAGGGGTCACGTCGCGGGGGCGACGGTGCTGGCCGGCGGATTCCGCCGCGACGTCCTCGCCGACGCCGTCGTGCTCGCCACCGGCGGCGCCGGCCAGCTCTTCCGGCACACGACCAACCCGGACGGTGCCACGGCGGACGGGGTCGCCCTCGCCGCCCGCGCCGGCGCCGTCCTGGCCGACCTGGAGTTCCTGCAGTTCCACCCGACGGCGCTCGCGGTGCCCGGCACTCCCCTCGTCTCCGAGGCCGTCCGTGGCGCCGGTGCGGTGCTGCTGGACGGCGGCGGCCGCCGGTTCATGGTCGACGTCCACCCGTCCGCTGAGCTCGCCCCGCGGGACGTCGTCGCCCGGGCCATCGCGGACCGGATGGCGCGGCAGGGCGGTGAGCCGGTCCTGCTCGATGCGCGCGGCGTGCCGGACCTGGCCTCCCGCTTCCCGACGATCGACGCGTCGGTTTGTGCCGCTGGCCTGGACTGGAGCCGGGAGCCGATCCCGGTGGCGCCTGCGGCGCACTACTGGATGGGCGGGGTCGCGGTCGACGCGGACGGCCGCACCTCCGTACCCGGACTGTGGGCGGTCGGCGAGGTCGCCCGCACCGGGGTACACGGCGCCAACCGGCTCGCCTCCAACTCCCTGCTCGAGGCTCTCGTGACGGCCGACCGCTCCGGCCGGGCGATCGTGCACGACGGTGGCCACGCCTGGCCCGTGACGAACGGGCCGTCCGTCACCGGCGGGCGCGTCGAGACCGTCGACCTCGACGCGTCGGGCGCTACCCCCCATCCCGAGCCCGTGCCACCGTTCTCCCGTACGGCACTGCAGGATCTGCTGTGGACCCACGCGGGACTCGCCCGGGACGACGAAGGCCTCCGTCGTGCCGCCGCGGTCCTCACCGCCTGGCGCGCCGCCGGCCCCTCCCCCGCGACGCCGCTGGCCCACGAGGACGCGAATCTGCTCCTGGCCGGGTCGCTGCTCGTCCACGCCGCGCGGGCGCGCACCGAGTCCCGCGGCGCCCACGCCCGTCGTGACCACCCCGCCGTCGACCCTCGGCAGGCGTCCTCCCGGTTCCTCCGGTTGCCCGTCGCGCCCGTGGTCGACACCCCCGTCATCGACCCGGTCCCTGCTGCAGCGGGAACGTCGGCACCCGTCGACGGCCCGCCCCTGCTGCCCGTTCCCGTCCCTGTTCCCGGAGGTACCCCATGGCTCTGACCCGCACCCTCATCGACCGCGCCGTCGGCGCCGCCCTGGCCGAGGACGCCCCCTGGGGCGACCTCACGGCCGAGACCCTCATCCCCGCCGACGCCACCCTGCGCGCCACGCTCGTCGCCCGGGAGCCGGGCGTGCTGGCCGGGGGCGACGTGTTCATGGCGGCCTTCGCCCTGACGGACCCGCGGATCACGGTCGCCCTGCGCGAACCGGACGGGGCCGCCTTCGCCGCCGGCGACGTGCTGGCGACCGTGTCCGGCCCCGCGCGGGGGGTGCTGACCGGCGAGCGGGTGGCGCTGAACTTCGTGCAGCGGATGAGCGGGGTCGCCACCCTCACCGCTCGTTACGTCGCCGAGGTCGCGGGCACCCGTGCCCGGATCGCCGACACCCGGAAGACGACGCCGGGCCTGCGGGCCTTCGACCGGCACGCCGTCGTCGCCGGCGGGGGCCGCAACCACCGGTTCAGCCTCTCGGACGCCGTGATGGCCAAGGACAACCACCTCGCGGTGCTGACCGCCGGGGGCGCCGACCTCACGACCGCCCTGCGGCGCGTCCGCGAGCAGCTGCCCCACACGGCGCACCTCGAGGTCGAGGTGGACCGCCTCGACCAGATCGAGGCGGTGCTGGCCGGCGGCGCGCAGACCGTGATGCTGGACAACTTCTCGCTCGAGGACCTGGTGACGGGCGTGGCGCTGATCGACGGCCGCGCGATCGTCGAGGCCAGCGGCGGGGTCGACCTGTCCACCGTGGGGGCGATCGCCGCGACGGGCGTCGACGTGATCGCGGTCGGCGCCCTCACCCACAGCGCCCGGGCCCTGGACCTCGGGCTGGACGCCGACGACGTGGTCGTGCAGGGTGCCGGCGACGCGGCGGACGACGAAGCCGAGGACCAGGCGGCGGTGCGGCAGGGCGCCCCGGCATGACCATCTACCTGGACCACGCCGCGACGAGCCCGGTGCGCCGCGAGGTGCTCGAGGCGGTGTGGCCGCACCTGGCCGGGGGGACTGCCAACCCCTCGAGCCGGCACGGGCCCGGGGTGGCTGCCGCCGGAGCGCTGACCGCGGCGATCGCGGACATCGCCCGGGTGCTGGGATGCCGGCCGGGTGAGGTCGTGCTGACGTCCGGCGGTACCGAGGGCGACAACCTCGCGATCAAGGGCATCGCCCTGGCGCGTCCCCGCGGCCGGCACGTCGTCACGAGCGCCGTCGAGCATCCCGCCGTCCTCGAGAGCTGCGCGGCCCTGGCGCGGCAGGGCTTCGCGATCACCGTCCTGCCGGTCGACGGAACCGGCCGCGTCGATCTCGACGCGGCGGCCGCGGCGATCCGCGACGACACGACCCTGGTCACCGTCCAGCTCGCCAACAACGAGGTGGGCACCGTCCAGCCCGTCCGCGAGCTCGCCGGGCTCGCACACGCGGGCGGTGTCCCGGTGCACACCGACGCGGTGCAGGCCGCCGGTGTCCTCCCGGTCGGGCTGGCCGACCTCGGCGTGGACGCCGTCTCGATCGCCGGGCACAAGGTGGGCGCCCTGCGCGGCACCGGCGCCCTCGCGGTCCGGTCCCGCGTGCCCGTCGAACCGCTGCTGCACGGCGGTGGGCAGCAGCGGGGACGGCGCAGCGGCACCGAGGACGTCGCCGGCGCCGTCGGCCTCGCCGTCGCGCTCCGGCTCGCGGAGCAGGACCGGCTGGCCCGGGAGCGGGACGGCGACGCGCTCGCCGCCCGGCGGGACGCCTTCGTCGCCGAGGTGCTCGCTTCCGTGCCCGGCGCGATCCTCACCGGCTCGGACGAGCACCGCCTGCCCGGCAGCGCCTCGTTCTGCTTCGCCGGCATCAGCGGGGAGTCCCTGCTGGTGGAGCTGGACGTTCGGGGCATCGCCGTCTCGAGCGGATCGGCGTGCGCCGCCGGCTCCGACGAACCCTCCCCCGTCCTGCTGGCCATGGGGATCGATCCGGATCTCGCCCGGTCCGCCGTTCGGGTGAGCCTCGGCCCGGCGACGACGACTGCCGAGCTGGCGACCACGGCCGCCGCCCTGCGGGACGCCGTCGGCCTGGTCCGGTCGCTGGCCTGACTGTGGCCCGGTCACCCGCGGACGACGGCGCGCCGCGGGGCTCCGCCGATGCGGGAAGCAGGCCGCATCCGTGTTAGAGTTCTTGACGCTGCTCCGGCGACGGAGAGCCACTCGCGCGGGTGGCGGAATAGGCAGACGCGCTAGCTTGAGGTGCTAGTCCTCGCATAGAGGGTGGGGGTTCAAGTCCCCCTCCGCGCACGATGAACGACGGAAGCCCCGGGCCACTGGTCCGGGGCTTCCGTCGTTCACGACCGGCATCCGATTCCGGCGTCCTCGAAGGCCGTGGGCGGATTCGGTCAGCCGGCCCGGGTGTACTCGGCGATCTGCTCGAAGCTGCCCGAGTAGACCGTGCGGCCCCCGGTCAGGCCGGCCGCTCGCAGGACCGCGTCGTCGGCCGAGCGCTGCGCCTGCGGCGTGTCGACCCGGCGGACGACCCACAGCCGATCCTCCGTTCTGAGCCGATTCGACACCTGGGCCAGCGGACGCGAGAGGTCGTCGATCGTGTCGGCGGACGTGGCGTCCTCCGCCCACGTCACATCCGTCAGGCGACTGAGGTCCTGCGGGTACGCGACGGCGACGCGCCTCGTCGTGGCGCCGACCAGGCGCCCGGGCTCGGTCGTGAGCGCGCTGTAGTAGATGCCGTCACCCGGCTGGGCGTGGTCGCGGAGGTACTCGGCAGCCGCCCGGTAGTCGCTGCCGCTCTTGGCATCCGGGGTGCGCTGCGACCACCAGACGGGCGCGACCGCGACCACGAGCAGCAGCACGGCGACGACGCGGAGAGCGTTCCGTCGCAGGACGAGCAGGCCGGCGCCGATCAGCACCGCGACGGCGAAACTCGTGAAGGTCAGATACCGCGGGTTGTAGATCGGGTCGGCCAGCAGGAGGGAGGCGCCGAGCGCGGCGGTCGGCAGCACGACGGCCGGTACGCCCCAGGCCACGCTCGTCGACACCGAGGGTCTCGACACCCCGGGTCCGGTGGCGCCGTGCCGGCCCCGGAGCGCGCCGACGACACCGACGAGGACGAGCAGCCAGCCGATGCCGGCCGCGGCGAGGGCGGCGACCTGCCACACCGGGGTGCCGTGTTCGGGAAGCACCCCGGTGGGGGTTCCGCCGAGGAACCACTGGTTGACCACGACGTTGCGCAGCCACTCCCCCGCACCGATCCTGTTGTCGGCGATCTGGCCGCTCTCGGAGAGGGCCAGCACCAGGACCGGTGAGCTGAGCACGGCCGCGGCCACGGCGGCGCCGAGCCAGCGCAGCAGCACACCGCGACCGGAGCGGAGCAGCAGCAGGGTGAGCCCGTGCGCCACGACGAGCAGGGCGGCATAGATGTTCGTCGCGACGGCCAGGCCGGCGACGACGGCGTAGGCGATCCACCACCCGGCACGACGACGACGCGCGGCCACGACGAGCAGCACGGTGGCCCAGACGGCGGCGGCCAGCGCGAGGGCGAACGGCCGCGCCTCGATGCCCGCCCACGTGACCCGCGGCAGGAGGGCGAACACGAGGGCCCCGGCGACGCCGAGGGCACGGCCCCCGGTGAGCCGGCCGAGCCAGTACATCCCGGCCGTCGCCAGCACGACCGCTGCGACGCTGAGCGCCCGGATGCCGAACTCGTCGTCGCCCACCACGAGGCTCCAGACGTGCAGCGCCACGTAGTAGACGGCGTGCACGGCGTCGATCGATCCGATGAGGGCGCCGATCTCGGCGAGTGGGCGGTCCGCGCTGGCGATCGACGCCGCCTCGTCCGTCCAGAACGACGGCACCCACGAGAAGAGGGCACTGACGAGACCGGCCACGATCGCGAGCACAGCGGCCAGCACGTGGTCGATGCCCTCAAGTCGCGACGCGCGCCCGGCGACGCGGTTGGCGGATGCCGTGGCCATGGACCGTCCTGATGCCGGGGCGAGTGGTCGGCGTCAATCTAGCATGGCGCTCCCGGGGTCAGGCGGTGGTCACGCTCGACGTCAGGTGCAGCAGTCCGGACCGCGGGTTCCAGCCGGTGAACCGGGCTCCGTCGGTGTCGTGCGGTGTCCCGTCGACGCGCACGGCGACCGTCGCGGGAAGGACGACGGGAGCCGCAAAGGAGACGTCCCAGGTGTACGCCTCGGGGAGGCGGATCGTCGCCAGGCCCCGGGACGCCGTGTACATGCCGTGCGCGATCGCGCCCTTCATGCCGAGCAGGCGTGCCGTCGGAGCGCTGACGTGGATGGGGTTCCAGTCCCCGCTGACCGCGGCGAACCGTCGTCCGGCGTCGGCGCCCAGCCGCCACTGGCCCGTCGGCACCGGCGGTGTGAACGAGGGCCGCTCCTCCCCCTGCAGCCGGTCCGCCCCGGACATGAAGCGCCCGCGGGCCAGGTAGGTGGACCGGTCGACGGCGACGGGCCGCTCCCCCGCGTCGCCTGCGCCGTCGCGCTCGTCCCGGATCTCGCTGACGACGTCGACGAGCGTGCCGGACCGGTGGGGTCGCAGGTCCTCCGCCCATGTGGTCACCGCCAGCGCCCTGTCCAGGGTGAGCGGGCGCCGCTGCGTCCAGAGGTTGCGCAGGTGGACGAGGCCGGGGAGCGGGAGCGGGAAGTCGTCCCGGGCCATCAGGGCCATCGCGACCGGGAACACGGTGGCGTGGACGAAACCGGCCGGCAGCACGTCCGTGCCGGGCGCCCGGGTCAGGTGGCCGAAGTCCGTCAGCCGCGCGGCGTCGGGGCGCAGGCCGGTCGCCCGGTAGGCGACAGCGGGCAGCGCACCGACGGACCGGTCCCGCCGCACGGCGCCGGCGAGGGCGGCGGGCACCTGCCGGGCGTAGATCCCGGCGAGGGAGGGCAGGGATGACAACTCGACCGTCCGCGACGGCGCGGCCATCAGGCGCCCACCAGGTTCTGCCCGCACACGCGCAGCGTCTGCCCGGTGATGCCGCCGGCGGCGTCGCTGGCCAGGAACGCGATGGCCTCGGCCACGTCGGTCGGCCGTCCGCCCTGCTGCAGGCTGTTCAGTCGTCGGGCCACCTCGCGGGTCGCGAACGGGATCCGCGCCGTCATCTCGGTCTCGATGAAGCCCGGAGCGACCGCGTTGACGGTCGCGCCCGCCGGCATCAGCCCGGCCGTCGCGGCGACCATCCCCATCACGCCGGCCTTGGAGGCGGCGTAGTTGGTCTGCCCGCGGTTGCCCGCGATGCCGCTCGTCGAGGCGAGACTGACGATCCGCCCGCCGGCGCCGAACACGTCCGAGGCGAGGAACTGCTCGTTCATTCGCAGCTGCGCGGCGATGTTGACCGCGATCACCGAGTCCCAGCGCGCGGCGTCCATGTTGGCCAGCAGCTTGTCGCGGGTGATGCCGGCGTTGTGCACGACGACGTCGAGCCGCCCGTGCCGGTCCCGGGCGTGGGCGAGGATCCGCTCCCCGGCGTCCGGGGCGGTGATGTCCAGCTGGAGGGCGGTGCCGCCGAGTTCGTTGGCGACCCCGGCCAGCGCCTCCCCCGCGGCCGGCACGTCGACCGCGATGACGTGGGCGCCGTCGCGGTGCAGCGTGCGGGCGATCGCCGCGCCGATCCCGCGGGCGGCGCCCGTGACGACGGCGACCTTGCCGGTCAGCGGTCGGTCCGCGTCCGGGTCCGGGGTGCCCTGGCCGTCGACGACGGTGAGGAACTGCCCGTCCACGAAGGCGCTGCGGCCCGAGAGCAGGAACCGCAGGGCGCCGACCACCGAGGTCACCGTGACGGGCAGCCCGTCGCGGACGAGGATGCCGTTGCCGGTCGCGCCGCCGCGCAGTTCGTGGGCCAGGGACCGCAGCAGGCCCTCGACACCGCGCCGGGCCGCGGCCATCGCCGGGTCGGTCGTGTCGGCCGCCGGCCGGGACAGGGTGACGACGCGGCCGCCCGGTCGCAGGTCGCGCAGCGCCTCGGCGGCGGCGAGCACGGGCGCCGAGAGGGCGGTGGGATCGGTGACGTCGTCGAGGACCAGCACGATCGCGCCGAGTCGCTGCTTCGGGCGGTGGTGCCGGACGACGTCCAGGTCCCAGCCCAGCAGTTCGTCGGCGAGCTCCTGCGCGCCGGCGCCGGTGCCGACGAGCAGCACCGGTCCGTCGACGAGCGGGGCGCCGGGGCGGTACCGGCGCAGCTCGACGGGGCGCGGGAGCCCGAGGCGCTTCGCCACGCCCGCGAACGGGGCGGCGTTGACGAGGTTGAGGTAGGTGTCGGTCATGGCGCTCCTTCCAGGTGTCCGGGATGCTTCGGTGGCCGGGTCAGTGTGACTCGAGGACGGCGACGACGCCCTGGCCGCCGGCCGCGCACACCGACACGAGGCCGCGGGTGCGGCGCCCCGTCGAGGCGGCGGTCTCCGCGAGCTGCTTGGCGAGCGCCCCGACGATCCGGCCGCCGGTCGCGGCGAAGGGGTGCCCCGCGGCCAGCGACGACCCGTTGACGTTGAGCTTGCTCCGGTCGATCGAGCCGAGCGGCGCCTCGAGCCCGAGCCGGGTGCGGCAGTACTCGGCGTCCTCCCACGCGGCGAGCGCGGAGAGCACGGTGGACGCGAAGGCCTCGTGGATCTCGTAGTAGTCGAAGTCCGCCAGGCTCAGGCCGTTGCGGGCGAGCAGGCGCGGCACGGCATACACCGGCGCCATCAGCAGTCCCTCGGCCCCGTTGACGAAGTCCACGGCGGCGGCCTCGGCGTCGATGACGTCGGCCAGCATGGGCAGGTCGTGATGCTGCGCCCAGTCCTCCGACGCCAGCAGCACTGCCGAGGCCCCGTCGGTCAGCGGAGTCGAGTTGCCCGCGGTCATCGTCGCCGGGGTGGACAGCGACTTGCCGAACACCGGGGAGAGCTTGGCCAGCTTCTCCATGCTGCTGTCGGCCCGGAGGTTGGTGTCGCGGGTGACGCCTCGATAGGAGGTGGTCAGATCGTCGAAGAACCCGCGGTCCCACGCGGCGGCGAGATTGCGGTGGCTGGCCAGCGCCAGCTCGTCCTGCGCCTCGCGGCTGATCTCCCACAGCGCCGTCGTCAGCGCCTGGTGCTCGCCCATCGACAGGCCGGTGCGCGGCTCGCCGGTCGACGGCGCGTTCGGCGCGAGGTCACGGGGGCGCAGCTTGACCACGGCGGCGAGCTTCTGCTGGGTGGTCTTCGCCCGGCCGAGCTCCAGCAGCACCTGGCGGAGACCCTCGCTGACCGCGATGGGGGCATCGGACGCGCTGTCCACGCCACCGGCGATGCCCGACTCGATCTGGCCCAGCCGGATCTTGTTGGCGAGCCCGACGACGGTCTCCAGCCCCGTGGCACAGGCCTGCTGGAGGTCGTACGCGGGGGTGGCGGGGTCCAGCGCGGAGCCGAGGACGGCCTCGCGGGTCAGGTTGAAGTCCCGGGAGTGCTTGAGCACGGCACCCGCGGCGACCTCCCCGATCCGCTCCCCCGCCAACCCGAACCGCGCGACCAGGCCGTCGATCGCCGCGGTCAGCATGTCCTGGTTGGACACGCGGGAGTAGGGGCCGTTGGCACGGGCGAAGGGGATCCGGTTGCCGCCGACGACGACGGCCCGCCGGGTGGCGGCGGGCGTGGCGGCGGGCGTGGTGGCGGGCGTGCTGGGAGTGCTCGGCGTCGGGTTGCCGGATGCGTCCTGGGGCATGGAGTGCCGTCCTTCCATCGGGTGGTTACCGGTACCCAGCGTACCTGATACGCTGGGTACCGTGAACTCGACCGGACTGCGCCCTGCGCACCCCGAAGCGGACGGCCGCTCGATCCGGTGGCGCGCCCATCGCACCGCGCGCCGCGTGGAGCTGGTGCGCCTGGCGCGACGGGCCGTCCACCGCCTCGGTCCCGAGGCGTCGATGGACGAGATCGCGGCGGCGTCGGGCACGTCCAAGTCCGTGTTCTACCGGTACTTCGGCGACAAGGCAGGACTGCAGCAGGCCGTCGCCGAGCGCGTGCTCGGCCGTCTCGAGCAGGAGCTCCACGAGGCCGCGGTGAGCGCGCGGTCCCCGCTCGACGGCGTGCACGGCATGGTCCACGCCTATCTCGACCTGGCGGCGGCGTCCCCGAACGTCTACGCGTTCGTCACCGGTGGTCCCACCACCGGCGCCCACATCCACCACTTCTTCCGCGCCGTCTCGACCCTGATGTCCGAGCCGATGCGCCGCCACGTCGAGGGACGGCGGTCCGTCGGAGACGCCTCCCGTGTGCTGGCCTACTGGCCGACCGCCGCCATCGGGCTCGTCCGCAACGCCGGCGAGCAGTGGCTGGCCACCCCGGACGGCCCCGACAAGCCCGGTCTCGACGCCTTCGCCGACCTGCTGACCGGCTGGCTCCTCGACGGCGTCATGAGCTCGCCCGGCACCCGTACTCCCCTTCCCGCGGCTTCCCCGACCGAGGCCGTCTCCCCCACCACGAAGGACAACCGATGACCACTGTGGACACCACCGCCCCCACGTCGAGCCGCACGAAGTCGGCGCCGACGACGCCGACGCGCACCCCGTCGCTGGACGACGCGCCCCGCGTGGACGTGCCGGCGCTGGAGACCGTGCTGCTCGGCCGCTGGGCCGACGTGCGCCGTCAGGCACGAGCGCTCGCCGCACGGGAGGACCTGCAGAAGATCGAGGGACAGCCCTGGGGCGAGCACCGCGAGCGCGTCCTCGGCCAGCTGCACACCCTTGTCGCCGAGGGCGCCGTGCACCGGGCGTTCCCGAAGCGGCTCGGCGGCGAGGAGAACCACGGCGGCAACATCGCCGGCTTCGAGGAGCTGGTCGTCGCCGACCCGTCCCTGCAGATCAAGGCGGGCGTGCAGTGGGGCCTGTTCGGCTCCGCCGTCCTGCACCTGGGCACCGACGCCCACCAGGACGCGTGGCTGCCGGGCATCATGGACATGACCGTTCCGGGCGCCTTCGCGATGACCGAGACGGGGCACGGGTCCGACGTCGCCTCGATCGCCACCACCGCCACCTACGACCCGACCACCGAGGAGTTCGACCTGCACACCCCGTTCCGGGCGGCGTGGAAGGACTACCTGGGCAATGCGGCCCTCCACGGCAAGGCGGCCGTCGTGTTCGCCCAGCTCGTCACGGGCGGCGTCAACCACGGCGTCCACGCCTTCTACGTGCCGATCCGGAACGACGAGGACGCCTTCCTGCCGGGTATAGGCGGCGAGGACGACGGTCACAAGGGCGGCCTGAACGGCATCGACAACGGCCGGCTGCACTTCACGCACGTCCGGGTACCCCGCTTCAACCTGCTCGACCGGTACGGCGCCGTCACCGCCGACGGCAGCTACAGCTCCCCCATCGCGAGCCCGGGTCGCCGCTTCTTCACGATGCTCGGCACCCTCGTGCAGGGTCGGGTCTCCCTCGACGGGGCGAGCGTCGCGGCGAGCAAGGTCGCCCTGCAGATCGCCGTCACCTACGCCAACCAGCGCCGCCAGTTCGGCACGGGCACGGGCGAGGAGGAGGTGGTGATGGACTACCAGCGCCACCAGCGCCGGCTCATCACCCGCATCGCCCGCACCTACGCCGGCTCCTTCGCCCACGAGGAACTGCTCGCCCGGTTCGACGACGTGTTCTCCGGGGCCCACGACACCGACGAGGACCGGCAGGATCTCGAGACCCTCGCCGCGGCGCTGAAGGCCCTCTCCACCTGGAACGCGCTCGACACGATCCAGGAGTCCCGCGAGGCGTGCGGCGGGGCCGGGTTCCTCTCGGCCAACCGGTTCACCGGCCTGCGCGCCGACCTGGACGTCTACGCGACGTTCGAGGGCGACAACAACGTCCTCCTCCAGCTGGTGGCCAAGCGCCTGCTGACCGACTATGCCAACGACTTCCGCGGCATCGACTTCGGTGCCATGGCCCGGTACGCCGTCGGGCAGGCCGCGGACCGCACCTTCAGCCGGTCCGGCCTGCGGCAGGCCGTGCAGTTCTTCTCGGACCGCGGCGACCAGCGCCTCGCCGTCAACGCCCTGCGCGAGGAGGGCGCCCAGCGGGCGCTGCTGACCGGCCGGGTCGAGGACATGGTGGCCGAGGTCGCCCAGCACCTGCGGGCCGCGCGCAAGCTGCCCGCGGAGAAGGCCGCATCGGTGTTCAACTCGCACCAGAACGAGCTGATCGAGGCGGCCCGCGCGCACGGCGAACTGCTCCAGTGGGAGGCCTTCACCACCGCCCTGGCCTCGATCGAGGACGAGGGCACCCGCACCGTGCTCACCTGGGTGCGCGACCTGTTCGGCCTCACCCTGATCGAGGACAACCTCGGCTGGTACCTCATGCACGGGCGCATCTCGATGCAGCGGGCCCGGACCCTCTCCGGCTACGTCAACCGGCTGCTCGCCCGGCTGCGGCCGCACGCGCAGGACCTCGTCGATGCCTTCGGGTACGAGCAGGCCCACCTTCGGGCGGCCATCTCCTCCGGCGCGGAGGCGCACCGGCAGGACGAGGCCCGGGCATATCAGCGGCAGCAGCGCGCGAACGGTGACGCCCCGGTCGACGAGAAGGTGCTCTACGCGCGGGAGTCCCCCAAGCGCGGGGCCTGACACCACCGAAGGTCAGACGGACAGCGGCCCCGGACGGATCACCGTCCGGGGCCGCTGTCCGTCTGAGGGGTCGGCCGCTCAGAGCACGCTGCGGTACACGTCCATCGTCGTCCGCCCGATCGACTCCCACGAGAAGTGCTCCTGGGCGCGGCGGCGCCCGGCCTCGCCCATCCGCCGGGCCTCGTCGCGGTCGCTCACGGTCTCGGTCAGGGCGGCGGCGAAGTCCCGGACGAACCGGTCGGGGTCCAGCGGGGTGCCGGTGCCGTCCTGCACCTGCTCGATCGGCACGAGCCGGCCGGTGACGCCGTCGTCGACCACCTCCGGGATGCCCCCGGTGGCGCTCGCGACGACCGCGGCCCCGCACGCCATGGCCTCGAGGTTGACGATGCCGAGCGGCTCGTAGACCGAGGGGCAGGCGAACGCCGTGGTGTGGGAGAGGATCTGGATCAGCTCGCGCCGCGGCAGCATCTTCTCGATCAGCACGACGCCGTCGCGCTCGGCCTTCAGCTCCTCGATCAGCTGGTTGACCTCGGCTCCGAGCTCGGGCGTGTCGGCGGCCCCGGCGCACAGGACGACCTGCACCTCCGGCGGCAGCAGCTTGGCGGCACGGAGCAGGTAGGGCACCCCCTTCTGCCGGGTGATCCGGCCGACGAAGGTGACGGAGGGCCGGTGCGGGTCGATGCCGTAGGACTCGAGCACGTCGGTCTCGAGGTCCGGCTCCCACAGGCTCACGTCGATGCCGTTGTGCACGACCTTGACCTTCGCCGGGTCGACGTCGGGGTAGCAGCGCAGGATGTCCGCCCGCATGCCGGCGGACACGGCGATGATCGCGTCGGCCGCCTCGTAGGCGGTCTTCTCGGCCCACGACGACAGCGCGTAGCCGCCGCCGAGCTGCTCGGCCTTCCAGGGCCGCAGCGGCTCGAGGCTGTGGGCGGAGAGCACGTGCGGGATGCCGTGCAGCAGCTTGGCCAGGTGCCCGGCGAGGTTGGCGTACCAGGTGTGGGAGTGGACGAGGTCGGCGCCGGCGATGCCGGGCACGATCGCCAGGTCGACACCGAACGTCTGGAGCGCCGCATTGGCGTCGCCGAGCTCCGTCAGGTTCGGGTAGGCGCGCACGGTCGCGCCGTGGAAGTCGGTGTCCCGCGCGGCACCGAAGCAGTGCACGTACAGGTCCACCTGGGAGGCGAGCACACGGCTCAGCTCCGCGACGTGGACTCCTGCCCCGCCGTAGATGTCCGGCGGGAACTCCTTGCTCACGATGTCGATGCGCACAGTGCCAAGGTAGTGCCTGTCGGCGGTGTCCTCTAGTGTGAGTCTCACCGACGCCGCAGGTCGGAGCACCAGCCGGCATCCCGCTCGCGGGGTGCACGTCGAGAAAGGTCAGTGATGCCCTCATGAGCCCCAAAGTCCTCGCGATCGTGCTGGCCGGCGGCGAGGGGAACCGCCTGATGCCGCTGACCATGGACCGCGCGAAGCCCGCCGTCCCGTTCGGCGGTAGTTACCGCCTCATCGACTTCGCCCTCTCGAACCTGGTGAACTCCCGGTACCTGCAGGTCGTCGTGCTGACCCAGTACAAGTCGCACAGCCTCGACCGGCACATCTCCGAGACGTGGCGGATGTCCACCCTGCTCGGCAACTACGTCGCCTCCGTGCCTGCCCAGCAGCGCGTCGGCAAGAGCTGGTTCCAGGGCAGCGCGGACGCCATCTACCAGTCGCTCAACCTCATCCACGACGCCCGGCCCGACATCGTCGTCGTCGTCGGCGCGGACCACGTGTACCGGATGGACTTCTCCCAGATGGTGGACGCGCACATCGCCTCGGGCGCCTCCGCGTCGGTGGCCGCCGTGCGTCAGCCGCTCGACCAGGTGTCCCAGTTCGGCGTCATCGAGACGGACCCGCAGGACCGGTCCCGGATCGCCCGCTTCGTCGAGAAGCCGCCGACGACCGAGGGCCTGCCGGACGACCCGAACAGCTTCCTCGCATCGATGGGCAACTACGTGTTCACCACGGACGCCCTCGTCGAGGCGCTGCGGGCCGACAACGAGCGGCTCGACACCAAGCACGACATGGGCGGGGACCTCGTCCCCTACTTCGTGGACCGGAACGACTGCGCCGTCTACGACTTCACGGAGAACTCGGTGGCCGGCTCCACCGAACGGGATCGCCGGTACTGGCGCGACGTCGGGACCATCGACTCGTTCTACGACGCCCACATGGACCTGATCTCGCCGCTGCCGATCTTCAACCTCTACAACATGGACTGGCCGATCTACACCCGCCAGATCACGTCGCCGCCGGCGAAGTTCGTGCGGGGCCGCAACCCCGACTGGGGCGTCGCCTACGACTCGATCGTCGGCCCGGGCGCCGTCGTCACCGGCGGCCTGGTGAAGGGCTCGGTGCTCTCCCCCGACGTGTTCGTCTCCGACGGCGCGCGCGTCTCGGGTGGCGTGCTGATGGACAACGTCCTCATCGGGCGGGGCGCCGTGGTCAAGCGCGCGATCCTCGACAAGAACGTCCGGCTCGAGGACGGCGCCACCGTGGGCGTCGACGCCGAACTGGACCGCTCCCGCGGGTACAAGGTCACCGACTCGGGCATCACCGTCGTCAGCAAGGGTGTGACGGTCGCCGCGTCCTGAGACCGATGCCTCCGCCGGCCGGCCGGCGCTTCATCGGCCGACCGGCGCGGCGGCCTGGCTCACGCGAGCCGTGTCACCGCGACCCGGACGGCGAGCGTCGAGCCGCCGCCACCGGAGAGGATGCCCTTCAGGGGCGTGACGTCCCGGTAGTCCCGGCCTCGGGCGACGACGACGTGCAGGTCCCCGACCGGCCCGGTGTTGGTCGGGTCCCAGGCGCGCCAGGCGCCGTCCCACCACTCGACCCAGGCGTGGGACTCTCCGACGACCTCCTCGCCGATCCCGGCCGCGGGCCGGGGGTGCAGGTAGCCGGAGACGTAGCGGGCCGGGATGCCGAGGCTGCGCAGGGCGCCCGCTCCCAGGTGCGCGAGGTCCTGGCAGACGCCCTTGCGGGCGGTCCACGCGTGTTCGGCGTTCGAGTGCACGTGCGTCGCGCCGGGCACGTAGCTCATCTGCCCCCGCATCCAGGCGAAGACCGCCATCGCCGCCTCGTGCGGGTTCAGGCCCCGCACCTCGTCGCGCACGAGTGCGATCACCTCGTCGCCGGGTCCGGACAACGGGGTCTGCGGCAACCAGTCCGAGAACCGGTTCTGCGCGGCCGGGCCGTGAAGCTCGTCCCAGTCGACGGGGTCGGCGTCGACCTCGCCGGGACCGCGGCCGCGGTGCACCTCGACGGTCGCCTCGGCGAGCACGGCCAGCCTGTCGTGCGGGCTGGTGATGTCGAAGCTGGTGACACGGGTGCCCCAGTAGTCGCGGTAGGTCTCGACGGCGGCCTGCTCGGGACCGACGGTCAGGGAGGACTCGAGCACCACCTGGTGGGGGTCGGTGATCGGCGACATGCGCGCCTCGTTGTAGGACAGGGACACGCGGCGCACGTAGTCGTACGTGGTCCGGTGGGAGATCCGCAGCCGGGTCATGACAGTTCCCCCACCCATTCGAGGCTCTCGGACCGGGAGAAGTACTTCCGGGAGATGGCGTCGGAGGCGCGGGCGCAGGCCTGCTGCACCCGGTCCATGTGTTCGGGCAGTTCGTCGAGCAGGTCCGCGGTCTGGTGGAACTCGAGGAACGAGCGGGCCTGGCCGACGAGGCGACGGGCGTCGTCGAGGAACCCGATCCGCTGGTTGGACGGGTCGAGCTGCTCGAGCGCGGTCTCGGCCTCGGTCAGGGCGTAGACGATCGAGCGCGGGAAGAGCCGGTCCAGCAGGAGGAACTCGGCGGCCTCCTCGTCGCCGAACGCGGCCCGCTGGTTGCGCAGGAACGACTCGTAGGCGCCCGCACAGCGCAGCATCGTCACCCACGAGTTGGCGACGTCGCGCGTGGAGAGCATGCGCGCCGTCATGTCCGCCCGCTCGAGGCTGCGGCCGAGCACCATGAACACCCAGCTCTCGTCGTGGCTCATGGTCAGGTCCGCGAGGCCGCGCACCATCGCCGTCCGCTCGCCCACCCAGGTGCAGAACCGGTAGGTGCCGACGACGTCCTTGCGGTGCTGGCTCAGGCCGTACCAGGTGGTGTTCAGGCACTCCCAGAGGCCCGAGGACACCGTCTCGCGGGCCCGGCGCGCGTTCTCGCGGGCGGCGCCGAGGGCCCCGGCGATCGAGGCGGGCGAGCTGCGGTCGTAGGCGAGGGCGTCCAGGAGCGGGCCGATACCGATGCCCTCGTCGCCGCGCCCGGTGCCCATGACCGCGAGCAGCCGGCGCGCGACCAGTTCCTGGTCCGCGGCGCTCATCTGGTTCATGCGTTCCAGGTGCACGTCGAGGATGCGCGCGGTGCCGTCGGCACGCTCGACGTAGCGGCCGATCCAGAACAACGACTCGGCGATCCGGCTGAGCATCCCGTCTCCTTTCCGTTCCTGCTGCTCGCTGCTGACTCTCGCTGACGCTGGTTACTGCTGTTGGGCTTCGTCCTGCCGGTCCCGGGCGTTGCTCTCGATGGGCCACACCGAGATGCGTTCCCGCCCGGGCAGGGGTGCCGGGGTGTGCGGCATGGCCGGGGCCGGCCCGTCGCCGACCACCCAGGTGTCCTTCGAGCCGCCGCCCTGGCTGGAGTTGACGATCAGGGACCCCTCCTGCAGGGCGACCCGGGTCAGTCCGCCGGGGAGCACCCACACCTCGTCGCCGTCGTTGACGGCGAAGGGCCGCAGGTCGACGTGCCGGGGGCCGAAGCGATCGCCGGCGAGGGTGGGAACGGTGGAGAGCTGCAGCACCGGCTGGGCGATCCAGCCGCGGGGGTCGGCGAGGATGCGGCCACGCAGGGCGTCGAGTTCCTCGCGGGTGGCGTCGGGGCCGATGACGATGCCCTTGCCGCCCGAGCCGTCGACGGGCTTGACCACGAGCTCGTCGAGGCGGTCGAGCACCTCCTCGCGGGCGGCGGCCTCGCCGAGCCGGAAGGTGTCGACGTTGGGGATGATCGGGTCCTCGCCGCGGTAGTAGCGGATCAGGTCCGGCAGGTAGCTGTAGATCAGCTTGTCGTCGGCGACGCCGTTGCCCACCGCGTTGGCGATGGTGACGTTGCCGGCGCGGGCGGCGTTGATCAGGCCCGGGCAGCCGAGCAGGGAGTCCGAGCGGAACTGGAGCGGGTCGATGTAGGCGTCGTCGACCCGGCGGTAGATGACGTCGACCCGCTGCTCGCCCGCGGTGGTGCGCATGTAGACGCGGTTGGCGCGGCACACGAGGTCGCGCCCTTCGACCAGTTCGACGCCCATCAGCCCGGCGAGCAGGGTGTGCTCGAAGTAGGCGGAGTTGAAGACGCCCGGGGTGAGGACGACGACGGTCGGGTCCGCGACCGAGGACGGCGCCGTCTTGCGCAGGGCCTGCAGCAGCCGGCGGGGGTACTCGTCGACGCCGCGGATGTCCTGCTGGTTGAACGCCTCGGGCAAGCCCTTGGCCATCGCGCGCCGGTTCTCGATCACGTAGGAGACGCCGCTGGGCACCCGCACGTTGTCCTCGAGCACGCGGAAGCAGCCGGCGTCGTCCCGGACGACGTCGATCCCGGAGACGTGCACCCGGACCCCGCCGGCGGGACGGAAGCCGGCGACGCAGCGGTGGAAGTGGGAGCTGGAGGTGATCAGGGAGCGGGGCACGACGCCGTCGGCGACGACCGCCATCGTGTCGTACACGTCGTCGAGGAAGGCCTCGAGGGTCTGGACCCGCTGGGCGACCCCGCGCTCCAGGACGTCCCACTCGGCGGCGGGGATGACCCGCGGGACGATGTCCAGCGGGAAGGGCCGCTCCTCCCCCGCGTAGTCGAAGGTGACGCCGCGGTCGAGGAAGGTGCGGGCCATGGAGTCGGCCCGGGCGGAGACGTCGTGCAGGGTGAGCTCGCCGAGCACGTCCTCGACCTGCCGGTAGGCGGCACGCACGGACTGCCCGTCGTCGAACATCTCGTCGTACGCGCGGGTCCGGGCCGTGGCGTGGTCGTAGTCGTCGAACAGGTCGGACATGGTCCACAGCGTGCCACGGATCGATGTCGATCACATCACCGGCGCGTTTCGGTGCGGGTGTTTGAATGGGCCACATGCCCTCCCTGAACCTCACCCGCGACGAGGCGGCCGCCCGCGCAGCCCTCATCACCGTCCACGCCTGTGACGTGCACCTGGACCTCACTGGGGCAGAGGCGGACGGCGCGACGACGTTCGGCACGGTCAGCGAGATCGCGTTCGACTGCGGGTCCGCCGGCGCGGACACCTTCCTCGACTTCATCGGCGCCTCGGTCGAGGAGGTCACGCTCAACGGGACGGCCCTGGACGTGGCCGACGTCGTGGACGGGCAGCGTATCCACCTGCGCTCTCTGGCGGCGGAGAACGTCGTCCGGGTCCGGGCCACCGGCCTGTACAGCCGCAGCGGCGAGGGGCTGCACCGGTTCGTCGACCCGGCGGACGGGCGCGTGTACCTGTACACGCAGAACGAGCCGGCGGACTGCTGCCGGTGGATCCCGGTCTTCGAGCAGCCGGACCTGAAGGCGCGCTTCACCATGCACGTGGACGCGCCGGCGGACTGGGTGGTGCGCGGCAACGGGGCCGAGGTCGCCTCTTCCGGTGACTCTTCCGGTGACTTTTCCGGAACCGTGCGCCACTTCGCGCCGACCGAGCCCATCTCCACCTACCTCGTGGCGGTGCTCGCCGGCCCGTATCACCAGGCCGACGCCGAGCACACGGTGACGACGCCGGACGGGCCGCTCGAGGTGCCGATGGCCGTGTTCTGCCGGGCGTCACTGGCCGAGCACCTCGACGCGGACCGGATCGCCGACGTCACCCGGGCGGGCCTCGACCACTACCAGGAGCGGTTCGGCGTCCCCTACCCGTTCGGCAAGTACGACCAGGCGTTCGTGCCCGAGTACAACCTCGGCGCGATGGAGAACCCGGGCCTGGTGACCTTCACGGAGGCGTTCGTGTTCCGCACCGAGGCCACCGAGATCCAGTACCAGGGGCGCGCGAACGTCATCATGCACGAGATGGCGCACATGTGGTTCGGGGACCTCGTGACGATGCGCTGGTGGGACGACCTGTGGCTCAAGGAGTCGTTCGCCGACTTCATGGGCTCGGCGTCGCTCGCGGACACCGGGCTGTACCCGGGGTCCTGGGTCACCTTCGCGAACCGGCGCAAGGCGTGGGCGTACGTGCAGGACGCGCTGCCGACGACGCACCCGATCGTCGCGGACATCGTCGACCTGGACGCGGCCAAGCAGAACTTCGACGGCATCACCTACGCGAAGGGTGCCTCGGCGCTCAAGCAGCTGGTGGCGTTCGTCGGGCAGGAGGCGTTCGACGCGGCGTCGCGGGCGTACTTCCGCGAGCACGCGTGGGGCAACACGACGCTGGCGGACTTCCTGGCGGCTCTGAGCGAGGCGTCCGGTCGGGACATGGGGGCGTGGGCGGCCGCGTGGTTGCAGACCGCGGGGATCAGCACGATCGCGGTGGAGCGGCCCTCCGCGGGCGACACGGTGCGGCTGCGCCAGTCGGGGACGGACCCGGTGACCGGGGAGCCGGCGGTGCGGCCCCACGCCCTGGTGATCGGGGCGTACCGCGAAGAGGCCGATGGCCGGCTGCGCGCGTCGACGCGGGTGCCGGCGGAGCTCGCGGCAGCGACGGTCTCCGTGTCGGTGCCCGGCGCCGCGGATGCTCCCCTGCTGCTGCCCAACGACGGGGACCTGACCTACGCGACGGTGGCGCTCGACCCGGAGAGCCTGGCGACGGTGCTGGACCGGATCGAGGACATCGACGACGAGATGGCGCGCACCGTCTGCTGGTCGGCTCTGTGGGCGATGACCCGGGACGCCGCCCTGCCGGCGGAGCGGTACGTGCGCACGGTCGCCCGGGCGGGGGCTTCGGAGACCGACGACGGGGTGCGGCAGATGCTGTTCTCGCAGGCCCTGACCGCGGTGATCCGGTATACGCCTCCCGGGGGGCGGCGCGCTCTGCTCGACGTCCTGCTCGGGGCGCTCGCGGACCAGGTGCGGACGACGGGATCGCTGACCTTCGCGCGGCTGTTCGCGGTGGCCGCGGCGCACGGGGGCGGCGAGGCTGAGTTGCTGGACGCGCTGGCGAACGAGCCATCCGCGGCGGCTGCGTCCCTTGAGCCGCTGGTCACCAACCAGGACCTGCGCTGGAGCGTGCTGGTGGCGCTGGCGGCACGTGACGCCGTGTCCGACGACCGCATCGCGGCGGAGCTGGCCCGCGACGAGACCGCGGACGGCCGGCGTCAGGCGCTCACCGCTCGCAGCGCGCGGCCGGGTGCCGCGGTCAAGCAGCGGGTGTGGGACAGCGTGACCGGGGACGAGAGCCTCTCGAACGAGCTGCTGTCCGCGTCGCTGCGGGGCTTCGCGCTGACGGACGCGGCGACGGCGGAGCCGTTCACCGAGCCGTACTTCGCGTCGGTGTCGGACTGGTGGGAGGGGCGAAGCATCGAGATGGCCTCGCGCCTGGTGCGCGGCCTGTTCCCGCCGGCCCAGGAGCTGACGCCGGGCACCGAGCCGGCGGAGCACCCGGTGGTGGTGCGCGCCGGCGCATGGCTGGACGCGAACCCGGACGCGCCCGCAGCGCTGCGGCGGATCCTCGTCGAGGAACAGGACGGCCTGCTGCGAGCCCTCCGCGCACAGGCCGCAGCGAGCGGCGAGGTCGCCACGCACGCAGGTCCGTACGTTCCGAACGAGTTGCTGTCGCGCCTGATCGGCGACCGCATGTACTCGGTGGAATTCGTGGTCAACGACTATGTCCAGCTCCGGTTCGATGGGTCATCCCCCGCCTCCGGACCCGTCGTCCTGAACTGCTATGTGTGGCCCGTCGTGGAGGCAGACGGCCGCCTCTGGCGGGAACCGGACCTGGGTTACGCGGATGCGCTCCGCCAGCTCTGCCCCGGGACGGTGACGGCGACGAGCGAGGCCACCGGTAGCGGGATCCGGATCGAGCTGGACACCGGCGCGGTCGTGCTCCACCCCGCCAGGGAAGACGTGTTCGTCGAGATCGCCGAACTGAGCGGATTCGCCGATCGAGCCTGGATGGTCTGGCGACCGGGCGAGGAGTGCTTCGAGGATCTTCGCTGAGCGGCCACGTCCTGGCCGGCGCGAGCGAGGGTTGAGCGTCGAATCGGCACCGTGCGTCCACGGTTCGGCTGTCGCCGTGCACGCCGGTCAGAGGGCGCCGCGGGTTGAACGGCGGCGGGTCAGAACGGCGGCGGGTCGTCCGGCTCGGTGGTGTATCGCCGACCGGTCGGTGAGGTCCAGATCAGGCGGGCGCTCGCGTCCGGCGGCGATCCCTCGGTCGCGTTGCCGGGTGGTCCGACGTTGACCGACCACCCCGAGTGGTGCTTGAGCACGTGATGCTTGCGGCACAGGTGCGCCAGATTCTCGGGGACGGAGCTTCCGCCGTCGGCCCAGGCGACGACGTGGTCGACATCGCACCGGGCGGCCGAACGCCGGCATCCCGGGAAGCGGCAGGTGCCGTCTCGCACGGCCAGCGCTCGACGCACCGCCACCGGCAGCCGGTACTGGGCGCCGTCGGTCATCAGGACCGGGACCACCCGGGCGGCTGGCCCGCCGTCGACGGTGCCGGTGCGCTCGTCGCCGGCGTCGTTATTCTCGCCGGCGGGCGGCTGGTCGTCGGCGGTCACGCCCAGCATGAAGGAGGTGGCCCGGGCCGCCAGGTCACGCGCGTCGGCTGCGGGAATCGGGCCGAAGGCACCCAGCCAGCCCGGCTCGTCGCCGCCGAGCAGGGTCTCCGCCGGAACCGTCAGCAGCACCCGCGGCACCGGGTCGACACCGTCCCAACCCGCGGCAGCAGACGCGACCGCCGCGCCCGGCGACGTGTCCCTTCCGGCCCTGCGAGCGGCTTCGCGATCCCCATCAGGGTGAGGGAAGCCGGCCGCCAGAGCAGCGAGAACGTCGGCGCGCAGCTGGCCGATCGTCGGCACGTCGGGGACGACGTCACCCACCGGCTCGGCGTCGATCGACGCGCCTTGAGACTCATCGCCGGCCGCGATTGCTGCCTGGACCGTCCGAGCGAGTGCAGACAACCGGCCGTCGATCCGATAGGCGACCGCAGCCGGCAGCAGAGCCGACAGGCGCGCCATACCGTCGCGGTCCGTGCTGATCCGCACATACCGCTCGGCCCGCGCCGCCCGCTCGCGCTCGGTGAAGGAAGATGGATGGCAGCGCTCCCTGAGTCTCCGTGCGCGGGCCTCGAGCTCCGCCTTCGTCCGGCCGCAGATAGCGGCGTGGAGGAGCCCACTCTCCGTCGCCTCGATCGCCATGGTCAGACAGTCCACGGTCGCCTCGTCCGAAGCGGACGGGAGTTCCTCGGCGTACTCGCGTGCCGCGTCGGCGATCAGCATGCCCGCTGTCGCCGAGATCGCTCCAGCTCGCAGGGCCGTGGACGTACGCGGGAGACACCCGGTCAAGGTCTCCGCCCGCGTCACCAGCGCGTGCACGGCACCCTCACTGACGTGCAGTGCGCAGGCGACTTCCGCGATTCCGCTCCGCTCTCCGACCGCCATGCGCTCGGCCCGAGCCAGACCAGGACGATCGTCGGCATCGACCGTCGACGTCATCAGCCAGCGTTCATGCTCGCCCTTCGCCGCCTGGACCGCAGCTGCCGCAAGCCGGTGCTTGGCCCACGCCGCCCACGACTCGATTCGACGGACGTCCTCCAGTGCCGAGACGGCACCAGTCACGGTGGTCGCGGCGTTCGGATCAGCCACATGAGCGACGAAGGCGGCCACCCTCAGCGCGTCATCGTCCGGTGTCTCCGGGCCGGCGGCATCGCCCAGAGCCAAGGACGACGGGAACAACTCGAGGCCGGGCAGCTCCCTGGCCCACGCCACTGACCGCGGTGGCGATGTGGGCGACGGAACCGGTGGGGCCTCCATGAATCCACTGAACCACCCACCACCGACACAACTCGACGTAGCGGGACGTCAGGCGCAGAGTCCCTCGCCGGACCCGAGAACCGGGGGCCGCTCCGCCCGCTCCTCCGCCGCCGCGACTTCCACGAAGGCGTCGAGGGCGGTGCCGTGGAAGCCCTCGTCGTCGGCGGCCATCGCTGCCGCGAACGCCCGGCCCGCCACTCCTCGCCGTCGGGCGTTTCGGGCGAGCAGCGTCAGGGAGCCGAGGACGAGGACGAGGGCCAATTCGAGCGCCGTCAGCATCGCGATATCGGTCACGCGCCCGGGCTCACCGCGGCCACGAGAAGCGCCGTGGCCCCTCATGGCACCCGCGTGAGCCACTCCTCGGTGCCGAACTTCGTGTCGATCCGGCGCTGTGCCTCGGCGAGTTCCGCCTCGGTCACCTCACCGTGGACCGCACCGGTGCGCTCGATGAACGTCTGCGCCATGACGTCGATGATCGCCTCGCGGGTCATGCCCGTCTGCCGGCGCAGGGGGTCCACCCGCTTCTTCGCGCTGCGGGTGCCCTTGTCGGACATCTTCTCCTTGCCGATCCGCAGGACCTTGACCATCTTGTCCGCGTCCACGTCATAGGACATCGTCACGTGGTGCAGCAGACCCCCGTTGGCGAGCCGCTTCTGCGCGGCCCCGCCGATCTTGCCCTCAGGCGTGGCGATGTCGTTGATCGGCTGGTAGAACGCCGTCACGCCGATCTTCTCCAGCGACGCCATCACCCAGGAGTCGAGGAACGCGTAGGAATCGGTGTAGCTGAGCCCGTCGACGAGCGTCTGCGGCACGTAGATCGAGTACGTGATGGCGTTGCCGTGCTCGGTGAACATGGCCCCGCCGCCGGTGATGCGCCGCACCACGTGGGCCCCGGTCTCCCGCGCCCCCTCGGGATCGACCTCGTTGCGCAGCGACTGGAAGCTGCCGATGTACACGTTGGGCGAATCGGCGAGTTCCCAGAACCGCAGCGTCGGGCGCCGCGTCCCGTTCCCGACCTCCTCGGTGAGCACCTCGTCGAGCGAGACGTGCATCAACGTGGTGAACGCGGCGTCGGTGATGATCTCCCACTCGTGGTCGGTCCAGCCGGTCGCCTTGCCCAGGGCACGCCGGACGGCCACCGTGATCGCCGCCGTCGAGAAGCCGTGCAGCCGGGTGTCCTCCGTGACGACGGCGTCGAGCGCGGCGGTCAGCGCCGACGGCGCGGCGTTCGCGTCCAACCCGTCGAGCGCCCCGTTGAGCACGGGGAGGAAGTCGTCCGGCTCGAGGAAGAAGTCGCCGCTGATGGACACGTCCGCCAGCCGTCCGTCGTCCACCCTCAGGTCGACGACGACGAGCTTACCCCCGGGCACCTTGTACTCCCCGTGCTGGACTGCGGGCGTCTGTCCGGTCATGACCTCTCCTTCGTCCCGTGGCTTCTTCGCCGTGACTTCTTAGCCGTGACGTCGTCACCGTGGCGCTGTCCACGGGCGTCAACGACGGCGGGCCCGCATCCCTTCCGGAATGCGGGCCCGCGACAAGCACTGCTGCGGTGCTTACTTCTTGCCGAAGTTCTTGAACCGCTGGTTGAAGCGCTCCACGCGGCCGGCGGAGTCCATGATGCGCTGCTTGCCCGTGTAGAACGGGTGCGACGCCGACGAGATCTCGACCTCGATGAGGGGGTAGGTCTTGCCGTCCTCCCACTCGGTGGTCTTGTCCGAGGACACCGTCGAGCGGGTCAGGAAGGAGGTGCCGGAGGCCAGGTCGCGGAACACGACGGCCTTGTACTGGGGGTGGATCTCAGTCTTCATGGGTTCGATACCTTCGGTGTGCGGGGCTGGATTTGGCCAGACCCTGAATGGTTCGCGGGGACCAGCGCCGAAGCACGGGCCAGCCCTCCACTCTACCGCATCGGGCGCGTGTGCCAGAACGCCACGGCGGCGGCGGCAGCGACGTTGAGCGAGTCGACTCCCCCGCTCATCGGAATGCGGACGACGGCGTCGCACGCCTCGATCGCCTCCCGGCTCAGCCCGGCCCCCTCGGTGCCGAGCACGAGGGCCAGTCGGTCGAGTGCGGGAAGCAGCGTCCCGTCGACGGCGGCGGTGTCGAGGTCCTGGGCCGTCTCGCTCAGGGCCAGCGCCGCGGTCGTGAATCCCGCGTCCTTCAGCGACACGAGCCCGCCGGGCCACGCGGTCAGTCGCGCCCACGGCACCTGGAACACCGTGCCCATGCTGACCCGTACGGACCTCCGGTACAGCGGGTCGGCACAGCGCGGAGACAGCAACACGGCGTCGACGTCGAGCGCGGCAGCGGAGCGGAAGACCGCCCCAAGGTTGTTGGGTGTTGCGATCTGTTCTGGATATGCCAGCCCTCCAGTCGCGACTTTCACGCGTCACCGACGAAGTCACATCCAAGACGTGTTTCCCCTGGTCAGGCTGCAAATTGGGTTTATACCGACGTCTGGTCTTCGGTGCCTCGTGTTCAATAAACCTATGCGATCCAAGGACTTCGAAACCTCGTCGACGCCGCCGGCGGCGGGCCCAGAAGGACTGATCTTGATTCACGCAGCATGGCTCTCATAGGCCTGGTGCGAGTGACCGGAGATACTCGCGACGCGGAGCGGCAGCACGAGGTGCTGCAGCCGATCTGCGCGCGCGTCTTCGAGGAGGAGTCGTCCCGCCGACGCCTGATCGAGAACCGCCCACAACCCCTTGCGGCACTCGAGCAGCTCGGCACGGGCGACCGGCTCGTCGTCGCGAAGGTCAGGCACCTGGCGCAGAGCATGGTCGACGGATGGGAGGTGCTGATCGACTTGGTCGAGCACGGCGTCGCGGTCAGGGTGCTCGAAGGTTCCGATGCCGGCGACTATGACAGGGTGTCGGACGTCCGAGAAGGTGCACGCGAAATCACCGAGATCCGCCGGTCGCTCCTGAGCGTGAGCATCAAGGACGGACTGCAAGCAGCCCGCGAACGCGGAAATCCCGGGGCCGCCCGCGAGTAGTCGACCGCACCATGCGAGCCGCCATCTTCACCCAGCGTGATGAGGGAGAGACGCTCCGCTCAATCGCACGATCGCTCAGCGTGTCAGTCGGGACCGTGCACGCTGTCCTCGGCGGAAAGTGAAGCTCCTGCGCCGCAGATGACGGGGCGACGAGACCACACGACCTCTGTGCCACTGCCGCGACCCGGACTCGTCACGCATGTGATCGCACTCAGCCCGGGTACAGTTCGGTCTTGAGGGGGTATAGCGGTTGTGCTGGCGCGACTCGCGTCGGCGGCCGCGCTGGCGGATCTACCGACCTCCGGTTCTCAGATCACGCGGCCATGAACCCGTGCCTGGCGCTGCAACCGCAGCAGTGCGAGTGAATTGGGTACGATCAGAAGACGCGTTCGCCGCGAGACTTCCGGGCTTCGGCTTCCCCTCGCGGACAGCGGCGGTGAGACGGGCCCTCGAGTGGGGCCTGTCTCGTCATGTCAGCCAACTAACTAAGCGAGCCGACCAGTCGTTGGTAGCGAGTCTTGATTGCGTCCTCGCCTCCCTCGAGAATCTCGCAGACGTTGTCTTTCACTGCCGCCTGCTGAAGGGTTCCCGCCGCCTCTACGCTTGGGACGTCGTCGCCATGCTGAACCACCAGGACGTTCTCCGCTCCAGACGTCACAACAACGTTCGCGTTATGGGTTGAAACGATGAGCTGGCGCTTCCGCTTGATGGACTTGAGCGTCTCCACCGCCAGGTGCCGGATCAGTTTGTTCTCCAAGTCATCCTCGGGCTGATCCAGGAGAAGAGGATCCGTCCCCATCTGGAGGATGACCGTCAACAGCGCCGCGGTCTTCTGACCTGGGGACCCCCGGTCGACGGGGACGAAGTTGCCTGACTCCTGCGTCCGGTACCGCACGGATACTAGGTCATCGGGGAACCACAGCATGATCCCGGTGACCATGTCGAACGTGTCCGCTCTGGCTAGTCGGCTGTAGAAGCGTGCGTCGACTGTGACAGCAGCCCCGATCTCGGAAGAGTTACCTTGTTCGGCAAGCTCCGTCAGTTTCGTCTTGAAACCGACAACGCGGTCCGGGAACTTCGGGTTCTTGGGCTCGCCGGTGAGGAAAGACGCGAAGCCGTCCCTCGCGAACGCCGAGTCGAATGAGTCGGGGCAATTCAGCAGCTCGCGGAGCACTCCGCCGAGGCTGCCCACATCACCTTGATGGAAGACCTCGACCTTCGTGAGGGAGCCATCTGAGGCACTGAGGCTCTTGACGAACGCCTGCCGACGCTCGAAAAGTTCGCGACGCTTCTTCACGATGGCGTCGAGGATGCCGTCGATCACGTCCTGTTGCGCCGCACGCCGCTCATCCGAGTTTTCAACCGTGCGGAGCTCAGCCTGCAGTTCGGCCTCACGCTCTCGGTCCCGGCGCGTCTGGTCAGGCGTTGCCCGGGACGAGCCCCCCTGCTCGCCCAGCCATGCGTTGAGCTCTGACACTCGCGACTGCCACTGCTGGCGGGTGTCCCCCGACTCCCACTCTGTTCGAGACTCACCGAGCAACCCGGATGCCTCTTCGAGCAGATCAGCAGCGCGCGCCAGTTTCGCAGAGCGGCCCGCATACCCATCTACCTTCAGGGCATCCGTCGTGAGTCCGCGCAACGTGCGTGCTTGGTCGCTCGCGAGGCCTTCGATCTCCGCCGCCCGCTCGTCTGCCACAGCTGACTGCCGGAGCTGGTTCTCGAGGGTCTCAAGCTCCCTGTACTGGTCGCTTGCTCGAAGTTCCTCGAGGTGACGGAGCCGGCCCTGGACTTGTTCCAGCTCACCTCGGATCCGGTCGGCCTTCTCAGACTCCGCCAGCAGCTGGCGCAGCTTGTTCCGCTCCGCCTTGAACTGGAGCTCGAGGGAATCAATCTCCTCGTCCCACTCGGCTCGGCGAATCTCGGGCATGTCGTCGAGGATGGTCAGGAAGCTCTGCGTCCTTGTTGCCAGTTCGTAGATCTGCTTCTGGCTGAAGACCCGAATAGGAGTCCGGTCGAACGCCCTCCCCGCCTGCTCTTCCCACTCGGAACCATCCCAAACTTCGATCGTCGATCGTCCGGGTTCGGAGCCAAGCCAGGTGACTCGGAGCGGCCGTCCGTCCCGGGTGTACTGCACGGTGATCCGGGTGCTCTCGTCCCACCACCGCTCATCGGCGTCGCCGGCAGGCATGAACCTTGCCAAGTCCCGCGCAACACCAGGCGGCAATTCCTCTGTGCGCCCGAGGGCCAGCCGGAGCAGCTCGATGACCGTCGACTTACCGACCCCTCGGCCGCCGATGAGGCAGTTCATCCATGGGCCGAACCGGAGCGTCTCAGTAGTCCCGTTGTGGAGGATCTCGATCGCATCGATGTGACCGTGCTCAACCTCGTTCGGGTCCATGTAGCCCATCACATGACGCTGTATGGACTCCGTTGCATCCGTTATCGCGAGTCGAAGACCGTGTAGATCGAGCGTCTCAGCCTTGACGAGCGTGACATGCGTACCAGGAGCCTTCGCCGGGCCTGACCCAGTATGCGAGTCGCTGCTGAGATGGTGGGCGTCGGAGCCAATAAGGCCGACCCATCCGTGCCGCTCGGCTAACTCGACCCCGGCTTCTTCGATGACCTCGACGGCGTGGACGGCGGGGTGCTCTTTGAGTGCAAGCAGATCCCGCTGGTCTATGCCGAACACGCCCTGCGGGCCATCGGCATGCGCCGGGACGAAGAGGCCGCCGTTGTCATGAACGACCTTCGCAGCATCGCTGACCGTAACGTTCGCGGTTTGGTTGCTGTCGCCTCTGGTGCCCCTGTACTGGCACAGCGTCAGCACCTGATTGACGGTCTCAGCCGGGCAGCCCGGGTCGAAGATCGCAAGAACGTGAGTCCCACCCGTCACCGTCAATTCCACACCGGGGAAGATCACCAACGGCGGAAGATCATCATTCTCTGCCATGAGTTCGCTTAGCGCCTCACGCGCCTGATCGATGCCCTCGTGCGTGTTGTGGTCGGTGACCACGATGCCGTCTACGCCGGCATCGAGGTACGCCTGGATCCACTCCTTGTACGTCGGCTTCTCTCCCGTGTTCGCTACATCGGACAGGCCCCCGTAGTCGAATGACGCTGGCGAGTGAGCATGAATATCGATGCTCCACCACCGCGCGCCAGGTCCAGAAGCCTGGGCGATAGGGATCCCGTCGTCGCCGAGCGCAGCAACCTGTGATTCAGCCATGCTTCATGTTGACAGGTCGTACCCGCGCGTGGGCAGCATTGTCGCCACAATCTCCTCGTTACGAATGATGTTCGAGGTGGGTGCCCTACTCTTGTGGATCCGACCGACCTCGTCCTGCGGGAGTACCTCCGCGTCTCGAAGGATCGAGCCGGGCAAGAGGGGCGGTCGCCCGATCAGCAGCACGATGAGAACGCCGAGGCGGTTGCACGGCACTCTGGTTGGAGGCTGCACAGCGACCCGTACCGTGAGCCGACGTCGGTCAGCGCGTCGCGCTACTCGAAGAGCGCGCGGGCGGAGTTCCAGCGCCTGCTGGCCGATCTCGAGGACGACGCTTTCGACGCCGATGCCCTCGCTCTCTGGGAGTCCTCGCGCGGGTCCCGCCGGACCGGCGAGTGGGTCACGCTGATCGAGCTTTGTGAGGAGCGCGGGGTCAGGATCTGGGTGACCACGCACGGCAGGCTGTACGACCCGGCCAACGCCCGGGACCGGCGCACTCTGCTCGAGGACGCGGTGGACTCCGAGTACGAGTTGGCCAAGACGTCGTCACGGGTCAGGCGGAACGTGCGGGCCAACGGCGAGAAAGGCCGGCCACACGGTAAGAACATCTTTGGATACCAGCGCATTTACGACTCAGAGACGCGGCGGCTAGTCAGGGTCGAGGAGCACCCCGAGCAGGGCCCGATCGTTCGTGAGGCGGCAGCCCGGGTGTTCGCGGGTGAGACGTTCTGTGCGATCGCCAAGGACTTCAACGCACGAGGCATCCCGCCTCGTCGAGCCGCGTACACCGATCGCCGGACCGTGCTCGGGTGGACGACCCCGGCGATCAAGCAGATGCTCAAGATACCGGCGTACGCCGGTCTTCGGCAGGACCAGGGCGAGGTGCTCGAGGACGTGCAGACCGTCTGGCCTCCGCTCATCGAACCGGCCGAGTGGACGAAGCTGCAAAGCATCATGGCCTCCCGCAGCGAGCAGAAGACAAATAGCTGGCCGGCGAGGCACCTGCTCGGCGGGATCGCCGTGTGCGGGGTGTGCGGCGCTGGGACGCGAATCGGCAAGCAGAACGCCGGGAAGCAGCGCTACGACGCGGAGACCGGCGAGAGACTCCCGCGGGCCTTCTACAACACGTACCTCTGCCACGGCGCGCCCGGGAAGACAGGTTTTCACGTCGCCATGCGGGAGGTCCACCTGGACCTGCTCGTCACCGAGGTCGTGCTCGCGCGGATCCAGCGCCCGGACTTCCTGGCTCGTGTCGGACAGGAAGACAACGGCGTGGACGAGGAGCCGGCGGCGCTGCTGGACGAGATCCGCGGACACCGAGAGTGGCTCGAGCAGGTGCGCGCCGAGGCTGAGCGCGAGCGCAACGTCACCGCGTTGTTCGACCAAGAGCGCCGGGTGCAGCCGAAGATCGACGCGGCGCAGAAGCGCTTGGAGTCACTCACCGCGACTGACCCGATGATCATCGAGCTCGCCGGGTCGAACGACGTCGAGGCACGGTGGGAACAGCTTGCGATCGTGGACAAGCGTCAGGTCATCAGGTTGCTCGTTGAGCCCCGGATCCACCGCGTCGGCAAAGACGAGCGCGGCAAGCGCGGCATCAATCGGGATCGCGTAACGTTCCACTGGCGCTGATCAGTCGTCGGCGTGCCGGCGAAGGCTGTCCGGCAGCGTCGCCTCCGGTTTCGCGGTCTATACCCTGGCTAGATGAGCGAGCTGGATGACGTAAGCGAGACGACGAAGGCCCTGGGCCTCCTTGTGGTCCGGGCGGCGATGCTGGAGACGACGCTGGTCGAACTCATCGTCCGCATCAGGACAGACGCTGGCGGAGATGCCGGCCAGGTGCGAGCCAAGTTCACTGGCAAGTCCGGCCAGTCGGTCGTCGAGGAGCTGCGCCGGCTCGGGCGAGCCGAAGTTGCAGATGCGTACGCTGCCATCGCCGAGCAGCGCAACCACTTGGTGCACGGGAACGGCTTGGAGCTCCGCGACGTGGGCTACCACGTGAAGCACTCTCCGCCCGCCAAGAAGGGTGATGCCCCTCAACTGCGGGAGCGAGTCTGGAAGGTACGCGAGATCGTCGACCTCTCGGTCATCGCCATCGCCTTCGAAGAGGCGCTTCAGGGCGAAGTAAGGGCCGGCGGGAACCTGCCTGACGCCTACATGGTGACCGGCCCGATCAGAGGACCGTGGGTGCCGCCGCAGATCAAGCTGCCGTGACCTGCACTCAGATGCTCACGGTCATTCCGGAAGAGGTCATGAACGATGTTCGTGGCTAGCGCCACGCCAGAGGTCAGTGGCCTAACTATCACTTATCCGAAAGCCCCGAGAACCGGCGGGCGTCGTCACGCATCTGCTCGAGCACGGCGAAGTTGCTCAACACGATCTCCGGCTCATATGTGACGGTAGGTCTCAGTTGCCGCATCCGGGCAAGCATCTCTTGGTCCGACAAGCTCTCCAGCCATGCCGAGATCTGCGCGCTGCTCGGGGCATCATCCATCTGGGCGATGGTTTCGACCATGTCGAGTCGTACGGCTGCGGCTCCGAGGCGGTCGTTGTGCAGCTGCGCTGCAGGAGTCGTCTGCCCGCGCGACAGTGCACTGCGTTCATCTTTATGGCCGACCGAGATCTCGTACCGAGCAGGCAAGACCGGTGCCGGCGGCTCGATCCCGGTGATCAGCCGTGGCATCGCCTGAGTCCGTACCCACGTGGCGATCTCGTCGAGCTCCTTCATCAGTACCGGCCAGCGCTCGGTACCGGGCCGGTTGATACCGATGGTCGGGAAGAGCGCAACGGGGATGTGCTGGCCCCTCGGTGTCTCCGCGATCACCTCTCCGATCCGCAGAGGCACTTCTGGTCGGCGCTCCACGTCTGCCAGCGACGGAGGCGTGCGGTCTTCACGGTGGATCGCTGCAAGGCGGACGGCCGTGATCGCCGGCGCTCGGTGCTTGGAGTGGTTCGTGTGTGACGCTAGCAGCGCCAGCGGGTGTTCATGCGGGTCCAATGTCCGTTGGAAGGGTTGTAGCCCCTCGATGCGCTTGATCAACTCACTACCCCGCTGCAGAGACCGCGGCCCGTTCCTCGCTCGACCCTTCACCCATGCGTCGAATGCGTCGTAGGTCTGCGCCGCCGGCATCTCAACGACCTTGGCCACCTTCTCATCGAGTCTGCCATCGCGGTACTCAACCTCGGCAAACAGCGTGTGCTCGATCGCGTTGCGCAGGACGACCAGGGCGTCGGCGACCAGGAGGGCGACCTTGCGCGGGATCGGCGAGATGCTGGTGACGACAGTCTGACTGTGCGTGACCATCGGCACCTCTCGCAGCTGGATGATCCCTTCCGGCTGCGTCTGATAGTCGAAGAGCAAACTGGCGACTTCCCCGATGAGCTCGTCGGCGTGGGCGAGCGCCGCGGCCACCCCAAGATGGTGGTCGGGCAACCATGCGTAGCTCGAACTCATCCTCGGCCCTCCTGATCGGCGTCTTGGTTAGCCCATGCTCCTTTGGTCACTCACACATGCCACACGACCTGGGAGCGAATCGGCCCAATCTCGTGCTGTGGATCCCGAGCGGATCGGCTGCGGTCCCAACAACCACACTGATGGTCGAGAAATCCTCCGACTTGCGCGAGTCCAGACCAAACCGAGCTTGCCCCAGTCTCCGAACGGTCAGGACAAGCGCTCATCACGGGCCGAGAGCACAGCCGCGACCTGCGCACGAGAGAGCGGAGCCGAACGAGGCGGCAACCTGTGCTCGACGTAACGACGCACGTCGGTCGGGTAGTAGACAGGACCCCGGTCGCCGAACGCATGGGTCTTCATGTCCATGTACTCGTGGAAGTCGGCCATGCGGTCGCCGAGTATACCGGTGAGCTGATGCTCGGAATAGCCGAGTTCGCTGTCGGGTTCGGGGAGCAGGCTGGCATCCATGGCTCTATTCTCCCGCTCGAGAGGCGTCCGCGCCCCTCCCGCCCTGCGCCCTGGACCCTGACGGCGGCCGCTGAGGATTACCGCGAGCCGCTGTTTGAACGAGCCGATTCAATATCCCGCCTCTT
The DNA here is from genome assembly GCF_036881825.1 of Tersicoccus mangrovi. Taxonomy (NCBI): domain Bacteria; kingdom Bacillati; phylum Actinomycetota; class Actinomycetes; order Micrococcales; family Micrococcaceae; genus Tersicoccus; species Tersicoccus mangrovi. The sequence goes on from NZ_JBAJMW010000004.1 coordinate 137,627, forward strand.
GTCACCTACGAGGGTCGCCAGTCGATCTCACGGCGTACCGCTTCCCCGAGGACGTCCATTACCGCGTTGTACCCGTCCCCGAACTCACGCAGCCTCGCGTCACCGCGGCGCTCCAGATCGTTGCCGTTTAGCCCCTGCAAATCGGTGGGAAGCGTCGAAAGCTGAGCTGAGAGCTTGGTGAGGTCTTTGACCGCGACACGTACGCGGGGATCGAGGATCCGTGCCGTCAGCCGGCTTACCTCGACGTCAGCAGCGAGCATCTGTTCGTCGAGCCCGTCGGGGAGCTGGGTGTACTTCCCTTCACGCGCCTGCATGTGATCGAAGTGCATCGCTTTGCCTGTCAGGCGCGCCATCTTCTGCAACGCGTCCTGCAGTGATAGGAGCGTCTCCCGTTGGAAGGCATGGCCCTCGTCTTCGAGTTGGGCAGCACGTTCGAAGCGCCGTGACTCGCTCTCACGAATACGAGTTCTCTCGTCGCGCCGTCGCTCGTTCAGGCCAGCGAGCAGGTACCCGCCGAGCGACGCGAGAAGCGTCGCCACGGCGGTAACGATCTGGGTGACTAATGTCAGATGCATGGTCCCGTCCGTCCTTGCCCGATCTCAGCTCGTCGACCGCGTCGCGTAGAACGCCACCGCCGAACTCGCCGCAACGTTCAGCGAATCGACACCACCCATCATCGGGATCGTGACCCTCCGATCGAGCACCTTCTCCGTTTGAGCGGAAAGCCCGTGTCCCTCGGTACCGAACACGAGCGCGAGGTTCTGGTGGTCTTCGTCCACGAGCTCGTCGAGAGTGATCGAGCCCTCCCCCAGCGTCATCCCCGCCACGACGTATCCAGCCGCCTTGAGCTGATCGACGCCACTCGGCCAGGAGTCGATGCGTGTCCACGGCACCTGGAAGACCGTCCCCATCGACACGCGAATCGCCCTGCGGTAGAGCGGATCCGCGCATGTCGGAGTCACCAGGACTGCGTCGACCCCCATCGCTGCGGCGGAGCGAAAACACGCGCCAACATTGGTATGGTCGACCAATCCGTCCAGGATCGCGATCCGCGAGCGACGCTGCGACCCGCTGGCCTGCGGGTATGGCTCTCGAAGTTCAGAGCCGCCCACGTTCGTGTGGTCGACGATGTCCTCCAGCACCGCGACGCGCCGAGCGTGCGCGACCAGGTGCCCGGGATCGACCGGCTCGGGCCGGTGCATGGCCGCCAGCGCCCCGCGATGCAGGTGGAAGCCGGCGATCTCCTGCAGTACCGCCGGCTCCCCCACGTAGGCGGGGATCTCTGGATGGGCGTCGAGGACGTCGGCGAGGTCGGCGAGCCACGCCTGCGCGAGGAAGAAGGACCGCGGCCGGTGACCCGCGGCAAGGGCACGGCGCACCACGGTGGAGCTCTCCGCGATGTAGAGGCCCTCGGCCGGCTCACGGCGGCGGCGCAGGGCCGCGTCGGTCAGGCTCGTGTAGTCGTGGACCCGGGGGTCGGCGGGGTCGGTGATCCGGACGATGGGCACGGGTGTCTCAGCCGGTGACGAGGCGGGCGATCATGACGCCGAGGGCCACGAGGCCGAGCACGACGATCACCCCGCGCAGCACGACCGGCTTGAGCCGGCGGCCGATCCGCGCGCCGACGAGGCCGCCGACGGTCGAGCCCACGGCGATGAGCAGCACGACCCACCAGTCGATCCGCTGCAGCGCGAAGATGAGGTACGAGATCGCCGCGATGACGTTCACGCCGAGGACGAGCACGTTCTTCATCGCATTGGCGGCCTGCAGGGTGCCCACCATGAACACGCCGAGGATACCGACCAGCAGGATGCCCTGCGCCGCGACGAAATAGCCGCCGTACACGCCGGCCAGGAACACGAGCACGTACAGGATGGGGGGCTGGTGCAGCACCGCATCCCCCGTGACGGGCTGCCGGCGCGCCTCGGCGCGGCGGCGGACCCACGCCTGGAGCCGGGGTTGGAGGATGACGAACCCGAGAGCGACCACGATGAGGAACGGTGCGACGATCTCGAACACCGACTCGGGCAGGTGCAGGAGCAGGGTGGCGCCGGTGATCCCGCCGAGCAGGGACGCGGGCAGCAGCCGCGCCACGAGCTTGCCGAGGCCCTTCAGCTCGGCGCGGTAGCCGAGTGCTCCGGCCGCACCGCCCGGAACCAGGCCCATCGCGTTGGAGATCGTCGCCGTCACCGGCGGGATGCCCAGCGCGACGAGCACGGGGAAGGTGACCAGCGTGCCGGAGCCGACGATGGCGTTGATGGTGCCGGCCCACAGGCCGGCGAGAACGACGAGGGCGGACGCGAGGATGCTCATCAGCGAGCGGCGACCGCGTGGAAACGGTCACCGTCGCGCGTGAGCTCCAGCTCGATGCCGTACGTCTGGCTGAGGTTCTCGCTGGTCAGCACCTCGTCGAGCGGGCCCGCGGCGACGACGGCGCCGTCGCGCAGCAGCAGCGCGTGCGTGAAGCCCGGCGCGATCTCCTCGACGTGGTGGGTGACCATGACGACGGCCGGCGCGTACGGGTCGGCCAGCAGGTCCGCGAGCCGCCCGACGAGGTCCTCGCGGCCGCCGACGTCGAGCCCCGCGGCCGGCTCGTCGAGCAGCAGCAGTTCGGGGTCGGTCATCAGGGCACGAGCGATCAGGACGCGCTTCTGCTCACCCGAGCTCAGGGTGCCGAACCGTCGGTCGGTCAGGGAACCCATGCCCCAGTCGCCGAGCAGTTCCCGGGCGCGGTCCTCGTCGAAGCCCTCGTAGCGTTCCCGCCAGCGGCCCGTGACGCCCCAGGCGGCGGTGACGACGGTGTCGACGACCGTCTCGTCGGCGGGGATCTGGGCGGCCAGCAGTGCGGACGTCATGCCGATGCGCGGGCGCAGCTCGAACACGTCGACCGCGCCCATCCGCTCGCCGAGGATCTCGGCGGTACCCGACGTGGGGTGCATGCGGGCCCCGGCGATCTGCAGGAGCGTGGACTTGCCGGCGCCGTTGGGGCCGAGCACGATCCAGCGGTCCCCGTCGGAGACGTCCCAGTCCACGGCGTCCAGCAGGGTCTTCCCGCCCCGCACGATGCTCACCGCGTCCAGTTCCAGCACATCACCCATGAGCCAAGAGCCTAGGTCACCGGGTCGGGGTTCGACGAAGCGAGACGCGCCCGCACGGCGGCCGTCGGGGCCGGGCGCGCCGCTGACTAGACTCCCCGGTGTGCCTCCCGCCTTCTCCGTGATCGCCCTTGCCCCGACGACTCCCGCGAGGCCGTCGGCGGCCGAGACCGAGGCGACGCGCGCCCGGCCGCACGACGCCGCTCCACTGGTCGAGCAGGCCCTGCGGGAGGCGGGTCTGCCCCTGCCCGAGCCGGTCACGGGCGGGCACGACGACGACGCGGACGGACCCGGCTACGCGTGGGCCCGCTGGCCCCTCGGGGAACTGGAGGACGCCCCGGCGGCCGCGGCGATGCTCCGGTCGGTCCTGCGGCCCGATCCGGTCGCGCAGGCGGTGCCGGGCGTGGACCTGGCCGTCGTCCCGGACGCCCTGCACGACGGCGGCCGGCTGCTGCTGATCATGGACGTCGACTCGACGCTGATCCAGCAGGAGGTGATCGAGATGCTCGCTGCGCATGCGGGCCGGGAGGCCGAGGTGGCCGCGGTGACCGACGCGGCGATGCGGGGCGAGCTCGACTTCGCCCAGTCCCTGCACGCCCGCGTCGAGGCCCTCGCCGGGCTGCCGGTGCGGGTGATCGAGGAGGTCGTCGGCATGGTGCGCCTCTCCCCCGGAGCCGAACGGCTGGTCACGGCCCTGCTCGCGGACGGGCACCACGTCGCCGCCGTCTCCGGCGGGTTCACCCAGGTGCTCACCCCGCTCGCCGGCCGCCTCGGCCTGACCCACCACCGGGCCAACGTGCTCGAGGTGCGCGACGGCGCCCTGACCGGCCGGGTCGAGGGCGCCGTCGTCGACCGGGCGGTCAAGGCCGCGAGCCTGCGCGAGTGGGCGGCCGCGGGCGACGTCGCCCCCGACCACGTGATCGCGGTCGGGGACGGCGCGAACGACCTCGACATGCTCGCCGGGGCCGCCCTCTCCGTGGCCTACAACGCGAAGCCGGCGCTGCGCCGCGCGGCGGACGCCCAGCTGAACCTGCCGCGCCTGGACGCCATCGGCGCCCTCGCGGGCCTGCCGGACTTCTAGGGGAGGCCCTACTTCATGTGGTCGGCGCCGCCGACGTACTCCGTGTGGCCGGTCGGCACGTCCGCGGTGACCATGCGGGCCACCTCGGCGGCGAACTCCTCGACGGAGTAGAGCTTGCCGGCGTCGGTGCGGCGCTCGTCGAGGGTGCCGGGGCGCGCCCGGTCCAGCAGCGTCGCCGTGACGGTGCCCTCGATCATGTCGCCCGAGACGACGACCAGGCTGATGCCCCGGCCCGTCAGCTCCGGCTGCTGCTGGCGCAGCGCGTCCTCGCCGGCCCGCTTGGACCGGGCGACCGCCTCGTACTCGGGCATCGTCGGCACGGTCTCGATGAAGTGCGCCTGGTGGCTGGTCACGAAGACGACGCGCGAACCGGTCGGCATCGCGGCCACGGCCGCCTCGAGCATGTTGACCTGCGCGTCCCGGTTCAGCCGCATCGCGTAGTCCTCGCCCAGATCGGCCTCCATGCCGCCGGAGGCGTTGAGGACGAGGACGTCGAGGCCGCCGAAGTTCTCCTTCGCCGCGTCAACGAGGGCCTGGGCGCCGCCCTCGGCGGTCAGGTCCGCCCCGACGGCCACCGCGCGGCCGCCCGCGGCCTCGATGCCGGCGACGACCTTGGTGGCCCGTGGCGCCTTCTGCCGGTAGTTGACGACGACGCCGGCGCCCTGGGCGGCCAGCAGTCGCGCCACCTCGGCGCCGATGCCGCGGGACGAGCCGGTGACGATCGCGCTCTTGCCGGCCAGAGGGCCGGACGGGGTGGCGGTGTTCTCTTCGGTCACGGGGTGCTCCTTGTGAGGGACGGGTGCGAGTGGGTGTCGGGGAGTCCGGGCGTCAGTGGCCCATGCCGAGGCCGCCGTCGACGGGGATGACCGCGCCGGAGATGTAGGCGGCCTCGTCCGAGGCGATCCAGCGGACCACCTTCGCGACCTCGTCGGTCTCGGCGAACCGGCCGGCCGGGATCGACGCCTTGTACTCCTGCTGCTGCTTCTCCGGCAGTTCGGCCGTCATCTCGGTGTTGATGAACCCGGGGGCGACGACGTTGGCCGTGATGTTGCGGGAGCCGAGCTCGCGGGTCAGGGACCGGGCGATGCCGACCAGGCCGGCCTTGGAGGCGGCGTAGTTGATCTGCCCCGGGGAGCCGTAGAGGCCGACGACCGAGGAGATGAGCACGACGCGGCCCTTCCTCAGCCGGATCATGCCGCGCGCGGCCCGCTTGACCACCCGGAACGCACCGGTGAGGTTGGTGTCGAGGACGGAGGTGAAGTCCTCCTCGGACATGCGCAGCAGCAGGGTGTCGCGGGTGATGCCGGCGTTGGCGACGACGACCTCGACCGGGCCGTGCTCGGCCTCGATCGTGGTGAACGCGGCGTCCAGGGAGGCGGCGTCGGTCACGTCCGCCTGGACGGCGAGGAACCCGGCGGGCGGCTCGCCGCTGCGGTAGGTGATGGCCACCTTGTCCCCGTTGGCGCGGAACTCCTCGGCGATGGCCCGGCCGATGCCGCGGTTGCCGCCCGTGACGAGCACACTGCGCCCGCTCGGCTGCTCGACGGTCTCCTCCCGCGCCCGACCGCTCGTCGCCTGCTCACCCTGTGACATCCGTACCTCCGCAGCTGGAATCGATTCCCGTCGATCCTACGGGGCGCGGTCCCGGCCGTCGTTTCCCCCCTCGCGTCCGCGGTGGGAGAATAGCCGGTAGACGAGACATGATGACGCAGAATCACACCGAGGGCCGCGGCTCGCGCCGCCGCCCCGGCACCCCCGACGTCCACACCATCACCGATGCCCAGCAGTCCCACTCCTCGGACATGAACGGGCGCATGATCCGGTACGCCACCTCGATGGGCATCCGGTTGGTGTGCATCGTGCTCGCGTTCGTCCTCGACGGCTGGTTGCGGTGGGTCATGATCGCCGGTGCGGTCATCCTCCCCTGGATCGCCGTCGTGATCGCCAACGCCGGCGGCACCGTCGACGTGAGCAACAGCAACCAGTCCACGGTGACCGAGCCGCCGCGCCCCGCCCTGACCCGCGGACCTGACCGCGTCGAGGACGAGGTGCTCGACGGCGAGGTGCTCGACGACGACGCTCCCGGCGGACACCGGGCACCCGGTGGATCAGGGTCCGGCTCCCACGCGGCCGCCCCGGACGAGGGCGAGCCCGGGACCGGTCGCCGGCCGGAGTCCCCGGCATGACCGATCTCCTCGGCAGCCTCTCCGGCGCGCCCGGTCCCACCGGTCCGGATGCGCCGCAGTGCTCGCGCCGCGGCTGCCGGGCCGCCGCCCGCTGGCGCCTCCGCTGGAACAACCCGCGCATCCACACCCCGGAGCGGCGCAAGGAGTGGCTTGCCTGCGGAGACCACCGCGACTGGCTGCAGTCCTACCTGACCGAGCGCGGGCTGTGGCGCGAGACGCTGCCTCTCGACGGCACGGTTCCTGACGACGCAGTTCCCGACGGCGGTGACGCCCGTGCGTGACTACCGCTTCCTGGTCACCCCGCAGTGGCTCGGCTGGTTCGCCCTCGCCGTGCTGTTCGCGATCATGTGCGCGTTCCTCGGCCACTGGCAGCTCGACCGCCGCGCCGAGACGGTCGCCGCGATCGACACCATCGAGACGAATTACGACCGCGCCCCGGTCCCCTTCGCCCAGGCCGCCGGCCAATTCCGGCAGTTCGACACGGCACGCGAATGGACGCCCGTGCAGATGACCGGCCGGTACCTGCCGGAGCAGACCCGCGTCGTGCGCAACCGGCCCCTGAACGGCCAGCCCGGCTTCGAGGTGCTCGTGCCCTTCCGCACGAGTGCCGGACCGATCGTCGTCATCGACCGCGGCTGGCTCCAGCTCGGCAGCAACGGCGATTCCGCCGCGGTGCCTGCTCCCCCGGCCGGCACCGTCGACGTCGTCGCCCGGCTCAAGCACCCCGAGGCCGCCGTGGACCGCGGCGCCCCCGCCGGCCAGCTCGCCTCGATCGACCTCACGGTCTACGCCGCCCAGATCGACGGGCAGCTCGGCACGCCCCTTGCCACCGGCGCCTACGCGGCCCTGGACGACGAGAAGCCCGCGCCGGCCACCTCACCGGTGGCCTTCTCGAAGCCGTCGCTCGACGAGGGTCCGCACCTCTCCTACGCCATGCAGTGGTTCGCGTTCGGGCTGCTCGGCTTCGTGGGGCTCGGCTACGCGGCGCGGCAGCAGGCCTGGCTCAACCGCAACGGCGGGCTCGACGACGACGAGGACATCCCGGTGCACCTGCGGTCGGGTGCCCTGAAGAAGCGACCCCGACGCCGCACGCGGCGCACCGCGGAGGACGAGGAGGACGCGCTGCTCGACGCCGCCGGCTGGCGGTGACAGCAGCGGCGACGCGTCGCGGTCTCGACCCACGGGTGAGGCCGAGCCGGATGGGCGGCCGTCAGGCCAGGGACACGAGGTCCTGGTAGTCGGCGTTCCAGTGGTCCTCGACGCCGTCGGGCAACAGCACGACCCGCTCGGGGTTCAGCGCCTCCACCGCGCCCTCGTCGTGGGTCACGAGGACGACGGCGCCCGCATAGTTGCGCAGAGCCCCGAGGACCTCCTCGCGGCTGGCCGGGTCCAGGTTGTTCGTGGGCTCGTCCAGCAGCAGCACGTTGGCGGAGGAGGCGACCAGCGTCGCCAGCGCGAGCCGGGTCTTCTCGCCGCCGGAGAGCACCCCGGCCGGCTTGGAGACGTCGTCACCGGAGAACAGGAACGAGCCGAGGACGCCGCGCACCTCCGCGTCCTTCAGGTCCGGGGCCGCGGTGCGCATGTTCTCGAGCACCGTGCGGTTCACGTCGAGCGTCTCGTGCTCCTGCGCGTAGTAGCCGAGCTTGAGCCCGTGCCCGGGGACGATGCCCCCGGTGTCCGGGTCCTCCGTGCCCGCCAGGAGCTTGAGCAGGGTCGTCTTGCCGGCGCCGTTGAGGCCGAGGACGACGACGCGGGACCCGCGGTCGATGGCCAGGTCCACGTCGGTGAAGATCTCCAGCGAGCCGTAGGACTTGCTCAGGTGTTCCGCCGTCAGCGGGGTCTTCCCGCACGGGGCGGGCTCGGGGAAGCGCAGAGCGGCCACCCGGTCGCTGACGCGCGGTCCCTCGATCCCGGCCAGCAGCTTCTCGGCGCGCTTGGCCATGTTCTGGGCCGCGACCGCCTTCGTCGCCTTGGCGCGCATCTTGTTGGCCTGGTCCATGAGGACCTGCGCCTTCTTCTGGGCGTTGTCCCGCTCCCGGTGCCGGCGGCGCTCGTCGGTCTCCCGCTGGGTCAGGTACGTCTTCCAGCCCATGTTGTAGATGTCGATGACCGCGCGGTTCGCGTCCAGGTGGAACACCTTGTTCACGGTCTGCTCGAGCAGTCCCACGTCGTGGCTGATGATCAGGAGGCCGCCCTGGTGAGCGGACAGGAAGTCGCGCAGCCAGACGATGGAGTCGGCGTCGAGGTGGTTGGTGGGCTCGTCGAGCAGCATCGTGTCCGCGCCCGAGAAGAGGATCCGGGCGAGCTCCACGCGGCGACGCTGACCACCCGAGAGGGTGCGCAGCGGCTGGGCGAGGATGCGGTCCGGCAGGGAGAGGTTGGAGGCGATCGAGGCGGCCTCGGCCTCCGCCGCGTAGCCACCGCCGGCGAGGAACTCCGCCTCGAGCCGGCCATAGCGGGCCATGGCCTTGTCGCGGACGGCGTCGTTCTCACTCGCCATGTCCGTCTCGGCCTTGCGCATGCGGGTGATGACGTCGTCCAGGTTGCGAGCCGAGAGGATGCGGTTGCGCGCCAGCTGCTCGGGATCGCCCGACCGCGGGTCCTGCGGCAGGTAGCCGATCTCCCCCGACCGGGTGATGGTGCCGCCCGCGGGCAGCGTCTGCCCGGCGAGCACCTTGGTCAGCGTCGTCTTGCCGGCGCCGTTCCTGCCCACGAGCCCGATCTTGTCGCCCGCATCGAGCCGGAACGTCACCGACTCCATGAGCAGGCGTGCTCCGGCACGCAGTTCCAGGTCCTGAACGCTGATCACAGATGAAAGTCCCAACTCGACGATGGCTCGGCGGTCGCGTCCTTCGATGTGGCACGATGCCTGAGAGAGCCGATCCATTCTAGCCACTGGAGTGCCCCCATGCCCGCGACTCGTGACCGACGTCCCACCCCGGACACCGGATCGGCGGTGCCGCAGACGCGACTGCGACGGCGTCAGGGCGCTCGCCGACGCTGGGACGCCACCGATCTCTCGCTGATCGGCGTCTTCACCGCGCTCGTCGCGGCGGCCTCGCTCGCTCCGGCGATCCCGCTGGCCGCGGGCGTGCCGATCACCCTGCAGATGCTCGCGATCATGCTCACCGCACTGCTGATCGGGCCGACCCGGGCGTTCGCCGCCGTCGGGCTCTACGTGGTGCTCGGCCTGGCCGGGCTGCCGATCCTCGCGGGATTCCGCGGTGGACTGGCCGTGCTCGCCGGACCGTCGGCCGGATACCTCGTGGCCTTCCCGTTCGCCGCCGCCCTGACCGGTGGGCTGGCCGCGCTGGCGCTGCGCCGCCGTCGCCCGCTGCCCCGCGTCGGTCGCGCGCTCGCCCTGGTCGGCGCGGCCGTCGCCGGCACCGTGCTCATCGTCCACCCGGCCGGAATCGCCGGGTTGATGCTCAACGCCCGGTTGGCCTTCCCCGCGGCGCTGGCCGCCGACGTCGCGTTCCTGCCCGTCGACCTGCTCAAGTGCGCCGTCGCCGTCGCGGTCGCCCTCACCGTGCACCGGGCGTTCCCCGCCCTGCTCGGGCCGCGGCGGTGACCTTCCGCGCCCGGCCGGCCGTGAGCGGGCCCGCGATCGGGCGATGAGCCGGATCGCGTTCGACGGCGCCGCCGTCGAGGTCGGCTCTGAGACCGGACGCGGGGCCGGTCGCACGCTCCTCCATCCCCTGACGCTCGAGCTGACCGAACGGCGGATCGCCGTGATCGGCGCCAACGGCTCCGGCAAGTCGACGCTGCTCAAGCTGGTCGACGCTCTCCAGGAACCCACCGCCGGGTCCGTGACGGTGGACGGCGTGGACACTCGGCACGATCCCGCGACGATCCGGTCCCGTGTCGGCTTCGTGTTCACCGACCCCTCGGCCCAGCTGATCATGCCCACACTGCGGGAGGACGTGACCCTGTCGCTGCGCCGGTCCGTCCCCCGCCGCGAGCGTGCCGCCCGGGCGGCCGAGGTGCTCGACCGCTTCGGCCTGACAGCCCTGGCGGACCAGAGCGTGTTCGACCTCTCGGCCGGGGAACGGCAGCTCGGCGCGCTGGCCGTCGTCCTCGCCGTCGGCCCGGCGGTCCTTGTCCTCGACGAACCGTCCACGCTGCTCGACCTGCGCAACACCCTGCTGCTGCGCCGCACCCTCGCAGCCCTGGACCAGCAGGTGCTGATGAGCACCCACGACCTGGACCTGGCCGCCGCCTGCGACCGGGTGCTCGTCCTCGAGGACGGCCGGGTGATCGCCGACGACGACGGCCCGGCCGCGGTCGCGTTCTACCGGCGGCGCTGCGACGAGGGACTGCGGCCGGGGCCACCCGGCTCGACCGGCGGCGGCTCGTGAGCGCCGCCCGCGAGCTCGGCGCGTACTGGCCGGGCGACTCCCCCGTCCACCGGGCCCGGCTGCGCGTCAAGGCGGTGGGCATGGTGCTGGTCTCGGTCGCGGCCGTCCTGGCGCGCGATCCGTTGCCCGCCCTGGCGCTGCTCGCGGTCGTCCTGCTGGTCGCCGGGTCGTCCCGGGTGCCCGCTCGCCGCGTGTTCGCGCCCGCGCGGGCCGGCTGGGTGGTCCTGCTGCTCGTCGGCGGCTACCAGGTGCTCGCCGGCGGCGGCAGCGCGCCGAGCATCGGTCAGGCCGTGGCCGTCGTCGCCGTCCTGCTCGCCGCGATGACCTCGGCGCAGCTGCTCACCGCGACCACCCCGACGGGTCGCCTGCTCGACGGCGTCGTCACCGCCGTCCGGCCGCTGCGTCGCCTCGGCGCGGACCCGGACCGGTTCGCCCTGACCACCCTCATCGTCCTGCGCTCCCTGCCCTGGATCGCGGGGGCGTTCGACGACGCGCGGGACGCCGCCCTCGCCCGCGGCCTGCAGCGGTCCCTGCGGGCCCGCACGCTGCCGGTCGTGCTGCGGACGGTCGACCACGCACAGCGCACCGGCCTGGCCCTGGCCGCCCGCGGCCTGGGCGACCCGGTACCGCCGGGAGCCGAGCGCTAGGCTTCAGTCGATGCGGCGCAGCAGGTTCTCGGCGCTGCTCGGGCCCGGTGACGCGTCGGCGATCCACGGACCCGTGCCCTCGGACGGGTCGACGACGCCCTCCTCGAGCCAGGCGACGTCCCCGGCCAGGACGCGCGCGGCCAGGCGGGTGTCCCCGTCGTCGGTGTTGTGCCACAGCTCGTCGAAGAGCCGCTCGACCCGCAGTCGTGACTGCTCGCAGAACGCGCCGGCCAGCTGCTCGGCACCGGCGCCCCGCTCCTTCTCGGTCTGCTCGAGATGGCGTGCCCAGGCGCAGGCGGCCGCCGTCACGAACAGTTCCGCCCCGATGTCGACGATCCGCCCGAGGAAGACCTGTCTCTTCTCCAGGCCCGCCTGCCACCGGCCCATCGCGTAGAACGTCTGCCGCGCCAGGCGCCGTGAGGCGCGTTCGACGTACCGCAGATGCCGGCCCAGCGGCCCGAACTCGCGGAAACCGGTCGGCAGGGTGCCGTCGCCCACCACGAGCCGGGGCAGCCAGGACGCGTAGAAGCCGCTCGCACCGACCGCGGCGCGCGCCTTCGCGGCCAGGTCCGCGTCCGCGCTGGCGAGGTCGCCCGCGGCGGCGAGGTGCGCGTCGACGGCCTCGCGCGCGATCAGCAGGTGCATGATCTCGGTCGAGCCCTCGAAGATGCGGTTGATCCGGGTGTCGCGCAGCAGCTGCTCGGCGGGCACCGCGCGTTCGCCGCGGGCGGCCAGCGACGCCGCCGTCTCGTAGCCGCGGCCGCCGCGGATCTGAACGAGCTCGTCCGCGATCCGGTAGGCCATCTCGCTGCACCACAGCTTGGCCAGCGCCGCCTCGATGCGGATGTCCTTGCTGCCCGCGTCGGCCAGCCGCGTCGAGAGTTCGCACGCCGCCTCCATCCCGAACGTGGTGGCGGCGATGAACGCGATCTTCGCGGCGACCGCCTGGTGCTGCCCCACCGGCCGGCCCCACTGGACGCGCGCGCCGCTCCACTCGCGGGCGATCTTCAGCGACCACTTGCCGCCCGCCGTGCAGATCGCCGGGATGGCGAGGCGCCCGGTGTTCAGGGTCGTCAGCGCGATCCTCAGGCCCTGCCCCTCGGCGCCGAGCCGGTCGGCGGCGGCGACCCGCACCCGGTGGAAGCGGGTGACCCCGTTCTCGATCCCGCGCAGCCCCATGAACGCGTTGCGTCGCTCGACGGTGACGCCCGGCGCGTTCGTCTCGACGACGAAGGCGCTGATGCCGCCCGGCCGTGGCGCACCGGTCGCATCGGTGTGCGCCGGGACCCGGGCCATCACCACGACGAGGTCGGCGATCACCCCGTTGGTGGTCCACAGCTTGACGCCGTCGAGCAGGTAGTCGCCGTCGGCGGTGGGCGTCGCGGTGGTCGCCAGGCGGGCCGGGTCGGAGCCGACGTCGGGCTCGGTCAGCAGGAACGCCGTCACGGCGCCGCGGGCGCAGCGCGGCAGGAACCGTTCCTTCTGCTCGTCGGTCCCGAACACCTTGACCGGTTCCGGCACGCCGATCGACTGGTGGGCCGAGAGCAGGGCGCCCAGGCTCGGGTGCACGGAGCCGACCAGCGTGAGCGCCCGGCCGTAGACGGTCAGGCTCAGGCCGAGGCCCCCGTACCGGCGCGGGATCTTCATGCCGAACAGGCCGAGGTCCGCCATCCGGTGCAGGTACTCGTCGGGGACCCGCGCCTCCCGCTCGATCAGCTGGCCGTCGAGGTCCTCGCACAGGGTCCGCAGGCGGCCGAGGAACTCCGCCCCCTCCTCCTCGAACCGCTGGTCGCCGGTGGGCACGGGGTGGATCAGGCCGAGATCGAGGCGCCCCAGGAAGAGGCCCTTGGCGAAGCTCGGCCGGTCCCAGCGGGTCTCCCGGGCGGCCTCCGCGGTCTCGCGGGCCCGCTTCTCGGTGACCGGGCCGGTGCCGGAGGCCGGGCCGGTGTCGGATGATCGGTGGGTCTGCACGCCCATGGCGTGCCCCTTTCCCTCGGGCCGGCCGAGGACGTCCGGCGTGGCCTCATGCTACGCAGCGGTACCGACACCGCGGTAGTACCCGATCCGGTCACGGCGCCGGTCACCGCGCCGGTCACCGCGTTCCGCGGGCGGACCGCCCACTAGGGTGTGTCCATGAGCTTCGACGCGGGGTCCCAGCTGGACCCGTCCCAGGTCAGCGATTCCCGCGGCGGAGGCGGCGGCATCGGCCGTGGCGGCCTCATCGCCGGCGGCGGCATCGGCGGTCTCGTCATCGCCCTCATCGCCGTCATGCTCGGCCTGAATCCCGGGGACATCGAGGGCACCAACAACGCCCCGGCCCAGGATCAGCCGAGCGCCGTGAGCTCCTCGCTCTCGTCCTGCCAGACCGGCCAGCAGGCGAACCAGCGCAGCGACTGCCGCGTCGTGGCGACCGTCAACAGCCTCAACCAGTTCTGGGCGGCGTACCTGCCGAAGTACGACGTGACCTACACCCGGCCGCGCGCGCAGCTGTTCACGAGCCGGGTCAGCACCGGCTGCGGGACGGCGTCGAGCTCCACCGGCCCGTTCTACTGCCCCAACGACAAGACGGCCTACTTCGACCTGAGCTTCTTCTCCCTGCTGCAGCAGCAGTTCGACACCGCCGGCGGCCCGCTGGCCGAGGAGTACGTCGTCGCCCACGAGTTCGGCCACCACATCCAGGACCTGCTCGGCACCCTCGGGTACGCACAGCGCGATCCGCAGGGAGCGGAGTCCGGCGCCGTGCGCGTCGAACTGCAGGCCGACTGCTACGCGGGCCTGTGGGCACGGCACGCCTCCAGCGACCAGAACCAGGGGCCGGTGTCACTCGACCCGATCACCGACACGCAGCTGAACGAGGCGCTGGACGCGGCCGGGAAGATCGGCGACGACCGGATCCAGACGAAGGCCCAGGGCTACACCCAGCCCGAGACCTACACCCACGGCACCGGGGCGCAGCGCCAGCGCTGGTTCATGAACGGCTACAGGACCGGTGACATCACCCGCTGCGACACCCTGCGGGCCTCGCAGCTGTAAGGCACCGTCGACAGGACGCAGAGAGGCCCCGGCGGTTCCGTGGAACTGCCGGGGCCTCTCGGTGTCGGTGGCGTGTCTCAGATGTTGAAGCCGAGGGCCCGCATCTGGTCGCGACCGTCCTCGGTGATCCGCTCGGGACCCCACGGCGGCATCCAGACCCAGTTCATCCGCCACTCGTCCACGATCGTGTCCAGTGCCTGGCCGACCTGCTCCTCGAGCACGTCGGTCAGGGGGCACGCCGCGGTGGTGAGCGTCATGTCGATGAGCAGGGCGCCGTCGTCGGCGTACTTGAGCCCGTAGAGCAGGCCGAGGTCGACGACGTTGACGCCGAGCTCGGGGTCGATGACGTCCTTGAGGGCCTCCTCGACGTCCTCCAGGCCGGTCCGGCCCGCTGCGGTCGTGTCACTCATCGTCGTCACTTCCCTGCCGGAGTGAGGAACCGGTCGTAGCCCTCGTCCTCGAGCCGGTCGGCGAGCTCCGCGCCGCCCTCCTCGGCGACCCGGCCGTCGACGAACACGTGGACGAAGTCCGGCTTGATGTAGCGCAGGATGCGCGTGTAGTGGGTGATGAGCAGCGTGCCCATGCCACCGGCGGCCTGCGCCCGGTTGACGCCCTCGGAGACGACCTTGAGCGCGTCGACGTCGAGGCCGGAGTCGGTCTCGTCGAGGATGGCGAACTTCGGCTTGAAGAGCTCGAGCTGGAGGATCTCGACGCGCTTCTTCTCGCCGCCGGAGAAGCCCTCGTTGACGTTGCGGTGCGCGAAGTCCGCGTCGATCCGCAGCTGGCTCATCGCCTCGCGGACCTCCTTGGTCCAGGTGCGCAGCGACGGGGCGTCCCCGTCGATGGCGGTCTTGGCGGTGCGCAGGAAGTTCGTCATGGTCACGCCGGGCACCTCGACCGGGTACTGCATGGCCAGGAACAGGCCCGCACGGGCGCGCTCGTCGACGCTCATGGCGAGGACGTCCTCGCCGTCGAGCGTGATGGAGCCGCCGTCGACGTTGTACCGCGGGTGGCCCGCGATGGTGGAGGCGAGCGTGGACTTGCCGGAGCCGTTCGGGCCCATGATGGCGTGCGTCTCCCCCGTCTTCACGGTGAGGTTCACGCCCTTGAGGATCTCCTTGGTGCCCTGCTCGGTCTCGATGCTGACCTGCAGGTCCCGGATGTCGAGAGTGGACATGGGGTTCGCTGTCTCCTTGGTGCTCAGTGGTTCAGTGGCGTTGGGGGTGGGCCGTGGCCCGGATGTCTCAGGTGAGGTCTGCGCCGTTGGTGACGGTGGCCGTGTCGACCCACACCGCGCCGTCCTCGACCGCGAGGGCGAACACGGCGACGGGGTCGTAGGCCGGCAGGCTCAACGGCTCGCCGCTGCGCAGGTCGAACTGGCTGCCGTGGCCCCAGCACTCGATCGCGCACCCCTCGACGTCGCCCTCCGCGAGGGACACCTGCCCGTGGGAGCAGGTGTCCGCGAGGGCGTGCAGGTCTCCGTCGGAGTCGCGGGCGACGACGACGGGATAGCCGCCGACGAGCACGCGCACCGCGGACCCGGACGCGATGTCCTCGGTGCGGGCGACGAGCTCACCGGCGGGCATCAGAGGTTCCCGGCGTTCAGTTCGTCCTCGAGGGCCGCCATCAGGCGCTCCTCGATCTGCTCGACGCCGATCTGCTGGACGATCTCGTGAAGGAAGCCGCGCACGACGAGCCGGCGGGCCGTCGCCTCGTCGATGCCGCGAGCCATCAGGTAGAACAGCTGCTCGTCGTCGAAGCGACCGGTGGCGCTGGCGTGGCCGGCACCCTCGATGAGCCCCGTCTCGATCTCCAGGTTGGGCACGGAGTCGGCGCGGGCGCCGTCCGTGAGCACGAGGTTGCGGTTCATCTCGTAGGTGTCGGTGCCCTCGGCCTCGGGCCGGATGAGCACGTCGCCGACCCACACGGTGTGCGCGTCCTTGCCCTGCAGCGCGCCCTTGTAGGTGACCCGCGACTTGCAGTTCGGCTGCGCGTGGTCGACGAAGAGCCGCTGCTCCAGGTGCTGGCCGGCGTCGGCGAAGTACAGGCCGTACATCTCGACGTCGCCGCCGGGACCGGCGTACCGCGTGGACGGCGTGAGCCGCACGAGGTCGCCGCCGAGGCTGACCGCGACGTGCTTCAGGTGCGCGTCCCGGCCGATGCGGGCCTGCTGGGAGCTCACGTGCACGGCGTCGTCGGCCCAGCCCTGCAGCGTGACGACCGTCAGGTCCGCCCCGTCGCCGAGCCGGATCTCCACGTTCTGCGCGAGGGTGGCAGAGCCGGCGTGGTCGAGCACGACGACGGCGCGGGAGTGACGCTCGGCGTCGATGACCAGGTGGCCGGCCGCCGGCTCGAGGGAGGAGCCCTCGATCCGCACGTGCACGTAGCCCTCGACCTCGGTCTCGACGGGCACCGTCAGCACGGTGGCCTCGGTGAACGCGCTCCACGCGTTGGCGGAGACCCGGTCCTCGGGGATGCCGGCGACGCCGATGCGGGCGTCGTCCCGGCCGACGGTCTCGACGCGGACGACCGCGACGGCCGACTCGGAACCGTCCACGGTGACCGTGGGTGCAGCCCCGGTCAGCTCGGCCTTCTCGAGGCCACGCAGCCGCGGCAGCGGCGTGAACCGCCAGTCCTCCTCACGGCCGGTCAGTTCGGGGAAATCGGCCACCCGGTAGGAGGTCAGCCGGCCCGCCCGCGAGGAGTCGGGGATGCCGTAGCCGCCGCCGTGTGAGTGCTTCTTCGCGCCGTGCTGCTCGGTGCCGTGGTCGGCCTCGACCGGGGCGGTCGCCGTCGTGCCGAACGACGGGTCGGTGCCCTGGTCCGCGGCGCCGTCGACGACGGCCGCCTCGTCGCCGGTCACGGCCGTGCCCTCGCCGGCCTCGGCCGGCTCGGTGTCGTCGGCGAGCTTCTCGCCCTCCAGGCTCATGCCGGGAATGGCGACCCGGGCGTTCCCGACCTCGACGCCGTCGACCCGCTGGGTCTCGACGTCGTCCTCGGTGGTGATTTCGGTGGTGTTCGTCTCGGCCATCCTCAGCCCACGGACCCTTCCATCTGCAGTTCGATCAGCCGGTTCAACTCGAGCGCGTACTCCATCGGCAGCTCCCGCGCGATCGGCTCGATGAAGCCGCGCACGATCATCGCCATCGCCTCGGTCTCGGGCAGGCCGCGGGACATCAGGTAGAACAGCTGCTCCTCGCTGACCTTGGACACCGTCGCCTCGTGACCCAGGGTGACGTCGTCCTCCCGGATGTCGATGTACGGATAGGTGTCCGAGCGGGAGATGGTGTCGACCAGCAGGGCGTCGCACACCACGGAGTTCTTGCTGTGCTTGGCGCCCTCGCGGACCTGGACGAGACCGCGGTAGGCCGCGCGTCCGCCGCCGCGGGCGACCGACTTGGAGACGATCGAACTCGACGTGTTCGGCGCGATGTGCACCATCTTCGAGCCGGTGTCCTGGTGCTGGTTCTCGCCGGCGAAGGCGATCGAGAGGGTCTCGCCGCGGGCGTGCTCGCCGACCATGTAGACGGCCGGGTACTTCATGGTGACCTTCGAGCCGATGTTGCCGTCGATCCACTCCATGGTGGCGCCCTCGTGGGCGATGGCCCGCTTGGTCACGAGATTGTAGACGTTGGTCGACCAGTTCTGGATGGTCGTGTACCGGACGCGGGAGCCCTTCTTGCAGATGATCTCCACGACGGCGCTGTGCAGCGAGTCCGACTGGTAGATCGGCGCGGTGCAGCCCTCGATGTAGTGGACGTAGGAGTCCTCGTCCGCGATGATCAGCGTCCGCTCGAACTGGCCCATGTTCTCGGTGTTGATCCGGAAGTACGCCTGCAGCGGGATCTCCACGTGCACGCCCTTGGGCACGTACACGAAGGAGCCGCCGGACCACACCGCGGTGTTCAGCGACGCGAACTTGTTGTCGCCGGCCGGGATGACGGTGCCGAAGTACTCCTCGAAGAACTCGGGGTGCTCCTTCAGGGCCGTGTCGGTGTCCATGAAGATGACGCCCTGCTCCTCCAGGTCCTCGCGGATCTGGTGGTAGACGACCTCGGACTCGTACTGGGCGGCCACGCCGGCGACGAGCCGGTTGCGCTCGGCCTCGGGGATGCCGAGGCGCTCGTACGTGTTGCGGATGTCGTCGGGCAGCTCCTCCCAGGAGCCTGCCTGCTTCTCGGTGGACCGCACGAAGTACTTGATGTTGTCGAAGTCGATGTCCGACAGGTCCGAGCCCCAGAGCGGCATCGGCTTGCGGTCGAAGTACTTCAGGCCCTTCAGCCGGAGGTCCAGCATCCACTGGGGCTCGCTCTTCTTGCCCGAGATGTCGCGGACGACCTCCTCGGACAGGCCACGGCGCGCCGAGGCACCCGCGACGTCCGTGTCCGCCCACCCGTACTCGTAGGCGCCCAGACCCTTCAGCTGCGGGTTCTTCTCGAGCACCTCGGTGATCGTGGTGTCGCGCTCGCCCGTGCGCTCACGGGCCATCTGCTCCGTCATCGACCTTCCTCCTCCTGCTTGCTTCTCAATCCTCGTCGCCGTCCGTGCCGGGACGGCCCGGGCTCGGCGTGAGACTGCTCACCGCGGGTGGCCCGCGGTTCCGGCACTGCCGACGGCGTCACCGGTGGGTGACCCGGACCGCCGCCCGTCCGGTGGGTACGTGGGTGTTGCAGATGTGGCCGCCGGCGGCCAGCGTCGAGAGCCGGCGGACGTCGACGCCGAGCAACCCGGCGAACATCTCGGTCTCCCGCTCGCAGAAGCGGGGGAACTCCGCGGCCAGCTCCTGCACCGGGCAGTGGCCCTGGCACAACTGCATCACGGTCATCGGCCCGGCGTCGACCGTCGTGGACGACCCGGCGAACCCCTGGTCCGCCAGGGCGCTGCCCAGCGCGCGGACCCGGTCGGCGATGTCCTCGCCCGCGGCCTCGACGGCGGGGGCGAGCCGGCGGCCCAGGTCGTCGACGCGGTCGCCGATGAACCGGTCGACGGCCTCCTCGCCGCCGATCCGGGCGAGTTCCCGCAGCGCGATGCGCGCGATGCCGAGGTAGTCGTCCCCGAGGCTGGCCTGACCGGCGCGGCTGAGGACGAACTGGCGGGCGGGGCGTCCGGCGCGCGTGCCGGGACTGCGGACGAGCTTGACCTCGATCAGGTCCTCGGCGAGCAGCCCGTCGAGATGACGACGCACGGCGGTCGGGGTGTGCCCGAGCCGCTTGGCGAGGTCGGCCGCACTGACGGGGCCGCGTTCGAGGACCATCTGCAGAACGCGGTCACGGGTGCGGGCCTCGGTCGCGGGCAGCGTGGCGTTGTCGGCGTCCGTCGACCGCAGGCCGTGGCGGGCGCGGGATCCGCGCGCGAAGCCCTGCGTCCCGGAGAACCCGCGGGTCGCAACGGCCGGAGCGTCCGCCCGCGCCGTGGCCACCGCACCGGCATCCGGGCGCGACGCAGCCGCCGGCCCATCGGCCGGCACCGGGGAAACCACGGTCTCGGGCTGCACGTGTTGCACAACATGATCATTTCGTAATTTGTTCCGTGAAGCCAGTAAGGCACCCCTGTGACGGTCGGAACGGCCCGGGCGCGCCGGTAGACTGGGCCGGTGCCCGACCGCAGTACCTCCGCCCTCGTCATCGACCATCTGGTCAAGGATGTCGGCCCGGTGCCCGCCCTCGAGGGCCGGATGCTCCGGGTGATCCACGACGTGAGCCTGCGCGCCGCCTTCGGTCAGGTCACGGTCCTCCTGGGCACCAACGGCGCGGGCAAGACCACCACGCTCGCGTGCGCGCAGGGACTGACGGCGCGCCAGGGCGGCGACATCACCCTGCTGGGCGCCGACCCGCAGGATGCCGGCCCCGAGCTGAAGGCCCGCGTCGGCGTCATGCTGCAGGACGGCGGCCTCCCCCCGTCCTGGCGACCGATACCCCTGCTGCGCCACCTCGCCCGGCTCTACCGGGACCCGGCACCGGTCGACGACCTCGTCGAACGGCTCGGCATCGACGAGTTCGACCGCACCAGCATCCGCCGGCTCTCCGGCGGCCAGAAGCAGCGCGTGGCCCTCGCGGCGGCGCTCGTCGGCCGGCCCGAAGTCGTGTTCCTCGACGAGCCGTCCGCCGGTCTCGACCCGCAGTCCCGCACCGTCGTCTTCGACCTCATCGACCAGCTCCGCCGCGACGGCATCGGCATCCTCCTGACCACCCACCTGCTCGACGACGCGCAGCGGCTGGCCGACTACGTCTACATCATCGACGCCGGCCGCTCGGTCGCCGAGGGAACCGTCCCGCAGCTGCTGCAGGACCACGCGGCCCGGACCACCGGCGCCGGGCGGCTCGTCTTCGAGGCCCCGAGCGGTCTGGCCGGCACGTTCCCGACGCGGGACGGGGTGACACTCGCCGAGGTCTCCCCCGGCAGCTATGTGCTCGACGGCACCCTGTCGCCGTCCGACCTCGCCGCGCTCGGCGCCTGGTTCGCCGCCCGCGACGTCATGCCGGCGAGTCTGACCCTGTCGACGCCCACCCTCGAGGACGTCTTCCTCGACCTGGCCACCCGTACGGCCGCGGGAGTGGACCGATGAGCGCCCCCGCGCCGCTCGCCACCCGCGTCGCTGCGCAGGGACGCTGGGAGACGGTGAGCATGCTCCGCAACGGCGAGCAGCTCCTGCTCGCCGTCGTCCTGCCGCTGCTCGCCCTCATCGGCCTGACCTTCGTCGACCTGCTGGACGGGTACGGGGCGCGCCGGGTCGATCTCGCGACGCCGGGCGTGCTCGCGCTGTGCGTGGTCTCCACCGCCTTCACCGGGCAGGGCATCGCCACCGGGTTCGACCGGCGGTACGGCGTGCTGCGCTACCTCTCGACGACGCCGCTCGGCCGCGGTGGGCTGATCGCCGGCAAGGCCATCGCCGTCCTCGCGGTCCTCGTCCTGCAGGCCGTCGTGATCGGCGCCGTCGCGCTCCTGCTCGGTTGGCGGCCGGATCCCGCGGGCCTGCTCATCGCCGTCGTCCTGCTCGTCCTCGGCGCCGCCTGCTTCACGTCGCTCGGCCTCCTCGTGGCCGGGACGGTCCGGCCCGAGGCGACCCTGGCGATCACCAACCTGCTGTGGGTGCTGCTCGCCGGCGCGGGCGGCCTCCTGCTGCCCACGGGACGGTTCCCGGGCTGGCTCAATACCGTGGTCGACCTCCTGCCCTCCGCCGCGCTCGGCAACGCGCTGCGCACCGCCCTGACCACGGGCGCGTTCGACATCGGGCCGCTGCTCGTGCTGCTGGTCTGGACCGTCGTCGTCTCCCTGGCCGCCACCCGCTGGTTCCGGTGGGACTGAGCACCTCCGGCGCCACTCCTCTTCTTCCGACACTTCCGACACTTCCTACACCGACACGAAGGTTCGACCCGATGACCACCCAGCAGCCCACCGTCGCCGCTGACCTCCCGAGCGAGGACCGCCGTCCCGCGGTCACTCCCGCGGTGCGCGCCCTCGCCATCGCCTCCCTCGTCGCGCAGATCGGCATCGTCGTCACGGGTGGCGCTGTCCGCCTCACCGCCTCCGGCCTCGGTTGCCCCACGTGGCCGCGCTGCACGGCGGACTCCTTCATCAGCACCCCGGAGATGGGCGCGCACGGCGTCATCGAGTTCGGCAACCGGCTCCTGACCTTCGTGCTCACCGCGGTCGCGATCGCGACGCTCGTGGCGGTGTGGCGGCTGCGGAGGCGGCAGCCGCTGATCTTCCGCCTCGCCGTCGGACTGCTCGCCGGGATCCCGGCGCAGGCGGTGATCGGCGGCATCAGCGTGTGGATGAACCTCAACCCGTGGGTGGTGGGGCTGCACTTCATCGTCTCGGCCGTGATGGTCGCGGCGGCCACCGTCCTGGTCAAGCGGACCGGGCGCGTACGCGACGCCGAGCACGGCATCGACCGCCCCACGGCAGGCGCCGGCCGGACCCTGCGTCAGCTCGCCGTCGCGATCGCCGTCTTCACCGGCATCGCCGTCTACCTCGGCACCATCGTCACCGGCACGGGGCCGCATGCGGGCGCGAACGGCGCCGTCCGGCACCCGTTCGACCCGGACATCGTCACCCGCCTGCACGCGTTGCCCGTGTACCTGCTGGTCGGCTCCCTCGTGATCGCGACCGTGCTGGCGTACCGGCGGCCCGAGGTGAGCGCCCGGCTGCGGCGCACGCTCGTCGTCGCCGACGCCGTCGCCGTCCTGCAGGCCGCCATCGGCTTCACCCAGCACTTCACGGGCCTGCCCATCGTCCTCGTCGCCCTGCACATGCTCGGCGCGTGCCTGGCGGTCGCGGCGGCGACGAACATCGTCGACGAGGTCCGGGCGCGGCCGGTGGTGGCCGCGGAGCCGGTGGCTCCGGCGGCGGCAGCGGCGCGGTAACGGGCCGCAGAGCGCCGGCGCCCGGAGCACTACGCCGCACCCGGGAGTCAGCGGCTTCCGCACGAAAGCCCTGCTCGGCAGCCGTGACTTAGCGGTTGCCGCCCGACAGCGCTGCGCCACAGCCGTGACTTAGCCGTTGCCGCCCGAAAGCCCTGCTCAAAGAGCCCTGCTCTCGGGCGCAACCCGCTAATTCGGCACGGCGTCATCGCGAGGCGCCAGCGACGCCCCATGCCGTTGGTCCACCGGATCAGGACAGCGACGTCAGTCGTCCGAGCTGATGAGCCGGCGTCGTGCTTCGAGGAGTTCGACCTCGGGGCGATAGGCGACGAACTGTTCGACGCCGTCCAGCACGCTGACCAGGTGGGCCCGGTCCGCTCCGACGAGTCCGACCCCGAGCCCGGCGCGGCGGTGCAGGTCCTGGTGGTCGACCTCGGCCACGGACACGTCGAACCGGCGACGGACCTCGGCGACCAGCGGCCGCACGACGGAGCGTTTCTCCTTGAGCGAATGGACGTCCCCGAGCAGCACGTCGAACTCGATCCAGCCGATCCACATACCGGTCATGCTAGGCGCGGGCGGCGAACGACAAGCACCGAACGACAGGCGCAGGACGGAGTGGTCAGTCAGCAGCGTCGACGCACGCGTGACAGCGGCCGTCGTCCGCGCCCTCGTCGCCGCCGAGCGCGGCCAGGCACTCGGCGCACGCGTCGGTGAGGCAGCCGGGGCACAGGCCCGCGAAGCCGCGGCCATCGGCGATGTCGCCGTCGCAACGCAGGCACGCCTCGGTGACGGGCACGGTGACGACGAGATCAGCGGTCTCCAGCAGCATGGCGCTCATGCACCCGGTCTACTCCGGGACGGGTCGAGCGCGACGGAGGCCGTGCGGCGTGTCCCGGAAGTGCAGGAACCCTCAGCGGAGGACGGCGCCGCCGATGAACGGGTCGATGGCGACGGCGAGGAACAGCAGCGTCAGGTAGCTGATCGAGCCGTGGAACACCTTCATGGTGCCCTTGGGGGTGGCGCGGCCGGCCATCGCGTCGGCGTGCAACCGGTGGCTCTGCGCGAGGAACCAGGTCCCCGCGACCACCGCGGTGACCAGGTACACCCAGCCGGCATCGCCCACGGGCACGAGCAGCAGCGAGCAGACGACCATGGCCCACGCGTACAGCACGACCTGCACCGAGACGGCGTCGGTCCCGGCGATGGCGCCGAGCATCGGCACGTTCGCGCGACGGTAGTCCTCGCCGTACTTGACGGACAGCGGCCAGTAGTGCGGCGGCGTCCAGAGGAAGATGACGGCGAAGAGGATCCACGCGGACCAGGACAGCGTGTTCGTCACCGACGACCACGCGATCAGCACCGGCATGCAACCGGCCGCACCGCCCCACACGATGTTCTGCGGGGTGCGGCGCTTGAGGATCAGCGAGTAGATGACGACGTAGAAGAGGATGGCGACGACGCCGAGGAAGGCGGTGAGGGCGTTGGCTCCGGCCCCCAGCAGCACCACCGAGGCGACGGCCAGCACCCACGCGAAGACGAGCGCCTCGCGGTCGGTGACCTCCCCCGTCACGAGCGGACGGTTCTCGGTGCGCTTCATGACCCGGTCGATGTCGCGGTCGATGTAGCAGTTGAAGGCGCCCGCGGCGCCGGCGGCCAGCGCGCCGCCGATCATCGTCGTGATGATCAGGCCGATCTGCGGAAGGCCGCCCTGCGCGAAGATCATCGTCGGCAGCGTGCACACGAGCAGCAGTTCGATGACCCGGGGCTTGGTGAGGGCGACGTACGCCTTCAGCTTGCGCGCCACCGGGTTCCGCGACTTCGCACCGGCGGACGGGGAACCCCCCGTCCCTTCCGGCGCGAGAGCCGGTTCCGGCATCGACGACGGCGCGTCAGCGGTGTTCAACGAAGTCCTCACCCAGTCCCAGTACGTGCGGCGCCCGAGCCCTCGGCCCGTGGCGGCGGTCGCGGAACGAGCACGCCGCGAGGGCGCGCGCGTCCGGGTCCAGTGTACCGGCGACGAGGACCGCCGGCGTCACCCGCGCCGGCGCTCCCGGCCCCGCCGTGACCTCGCGCGAAGCCGGCGTTACGTCGAGGGCGAAACCTCGCCGATCATGACGAACCCGCCTGACGACGGCCGTACCGCCACGAGTAAGGTGAAACCAGGTCCACCGCGGTACGGAACCCGAGAGGTGGCTGGCCGGTTCGCCCACGCGGACCGTCCGCCCGCTCGGGTATGGAGCCGCAGTGCAGCCCCTGACTTCCGACGCGTCGCCTGCGGTGCCGACCGGCACCGGGACGACGCCGAACCCCGAACAGAAGGGCGGTCTTCGTGCCGACGTCAAGCTCTCTCCAGTGGAACGACCTCGACCGGCGTGCGGTGGACACGATCCGTGTCCTGGCCGCCGACGCGGTCCAGAAGGTCGGCAACGGGCACCCGGGCACGGCGATGAGCCTGGCCCCCGCCGCGTACATGCTGTTCCAGAACCTGATGCGTCACGACCCCGCCGATCCGGAGTGGATCGGCCGCGACCGCTTCGTCCTCTCCGCGGGCCACACCTCCCTCACCCTGTACCTCGAGCTGTTCCTCAGCGGGTACGGCCTCGAGGTCGAGGACCTGCAGCAGCTGCGCACGTGGGGATCGAAGACCCCGGGCCACCCGGAGTACCGGCACACCAAGGGCGTCGAGATCACCACCGGGCCGCTCGGCCAGGGCCTGGCCTCCGCCGTCGGCTTCGCCTACTCGCAGCGCCGCGTCCGCGGCATGCTCGACGCCGAGGCCGCCCCGGGTGAGAGCCCGTTCGACCACACCGTGTGGGTCATCGCCTCCGACGGCGACCTGCAGGAGGGCGTCACCAGCGAGGCCAGCTCGCTGGCCGGCACGCAGGAGCTGGGCAACCTCGTGGTCATCTACGACCAGAACCACATCTCCATCGAGGACGACACGAACGTCGCCTTCTCCGAGGACGTCCTCGGCCGCTACGAGGCGTACGGCTGGCACGTCCAGCGCGTCGACTGGACCGCCACCGGCGAGTACGTCGAGGACACCCAGGCGCTCTACGAGGCCCTCGCCGCCGCGAAGGCCGAGACCGGCAAGCCCTCCATCATCGCGCTGCGGTCCATCATCGGCTGGCCGGCGCCGACCCTGCAGAACACCGGCAAGGCGCACGGCGCGGCGCTCGGCGACGACGAGATCAAGGGCATCAAGGAGATTCTCGGCTTCGACCCCGACAAGACCTTCCAGGTCGAGCCGGAGGTCCTCGAGCACGCGCGGCAGGTGGCCCAGCGTGGTGCCGAGGAGCACGCGCAGTGGAACACCGCATTCGAGGCGTGGCGCTCGAAGAACCCCGAGGAGGCGAAGCTGTTCGAGCGGATCTCCGCCCGGAAGCTGCCCGAGGGCGTCGACGAGGCACTCCCCTCCTTCGAGGCCGGCAAGGCCGTGTCGACCCGCAAGGCCTCCGGCAAGGTCCTGACCGCCCTCGGCGAGGTCATGCCCGAGCTGTGGGGCGGCTCCGCCGACCTGGCCGAGTCCAACAACACGACGATCGAGGGCGCGCCCTCGTTCGTGCCCGCGAGCCGACAGACCACGATGTGGCAGGGCAACCCGTACGGACGGGTGCTGCACTTCGGCATCCGGGAGCACGCCGCCGCGGCCATCGTCAACGGCATCTCGCTGCACTTCCCGACGCGGGCGTTCGCGGGCACCTTCCTCATCTTCAGCGACTACCAGCGCCCGGCACTGCGTCTGGCCGCGCTGATGGGCGCCCCGTCGATCTTCGTCTGGACCCACGACTCGATCGGCCTGGGCGAGGACGGCCCCACGCACCAGCCCGTCGAGCAGCTCTCCTCGCTGCGCGCCATCCCCGGCCTGGACGTCGTCCGGCCCGCGGACGCGAACGAGGTGGCCCACGCCTGGCGTGCCATCGTCGGGCTGACCGACCACCCGGCCGGCATCGTGCTCTCCCGGCAGGACCTGCCGGTGTGGGAGCGCGGCGACGGCGACGCCAGCGGTGACACCTTCGGCTCGGCCGAGGGCACCGCCCGCGGCGCGTACGTGCTCGCCGAGGCGAGCCGCGACGGCGCCACCGTGACGCCGGACGTGCTGCTGATGGCCACCGGCTCCGAGGTGCAGCTGGCCGTCGAGGCCCGCGAGAAGCTGCAGGCGGAGGGCGTCGCCGCGCGGGTCGTCTCGATGCCGTGCTTCGAGTGGTTCGACGCCCAGGACGAGGAGTACCGCGAGTCGGTCCTCCCCTCCTCGGTGCGGGCGCGCGTGAGCGTCGAGGCCGGTGTCCAGCAGAGCTGGCGCGGGCTGATCGGCGACCACGGCCGGGCGATCTCGCTCGAGCACTTCGGTGCCTCCGCCGACTACAAGACCCTCTTCCGCGAGTTCGGCATCACCGCGGACGCGGTCGTCTCGGCCGCCCACGACTCGCTGGACTCCGCGTCCTCCGACTCCGACACGACGCTGAACACCGCCGCCGACACCGGCACGTCGGGTGAGCGTGCTCAGCCCGGCGACGTCGCCCAGGGCGACGCCTCGAACGAGGGCTGAGACCACACCGATTCGCCCGGTGGAGCAACCGGGATGAGACAAGGAGATGAAACGATGACCGCCAATACCCAGGCCCTGTCCGACGCCGGTGTGTCCATCTGGCTGGACGACCTGTCCCGCGAACGACTGGGCGACGGCTCCCTCCGCCAGCTGATCGAGGGCAAGAACGTCGTCGGCGTCACCACGAACCCGACGATCTTCGCCTCGGCCCTGGCCAAGGGCGAGGCCTACGACAAGCAGGTCGAGGAGCTGGCCGCGGCCGGCGCCGACGTCGAGACCGCCGTCTTCGAGATCACGACGGCCGACGTCGCCGAGGCTTGCGACCTCTTCGCCCCGGTCGCGGCCGCGACCAACGGCGTCGACGGCCGGGTCTCCCTCGAGGTCGATCCGCGGATGGCGCGCGACGGGGACAAGACCGTCGCCGAGGCCGCCCGCCTCGCCGAGAAGGTCGGCAAGTCCAACCTGCACATCAAGATCCCCGGCACCTACGAGGGCCTGGACGCGATCACGAAGACGCTGGCCGCCGGCATCAGCGTGAACGTGACGCTGATCTTCTCCCTCGAGCGCTACCGGGCCGTCATCAACGCCTTCATGACCGGCCTCGAGCAGGCGAAGGAGAACGGCAAGGACCTGTCCACCATCCACTCGGTGGCCTCGTTCTTCGTCTCCCGCGTCGACACGGAGATCGACAAGCGGCTCGACGCCGTCGGCAGCGACGAGGCGAAGGCCCTCAAGGGCAAGGCCGGGCTCGCCAACGCGCGACTGGCCTTCCAGATCTTCGAGCAGCAGTTCGCGACCGAGCGCTGGGCCACGCTGGCCGACGCCGGCGCGAAGCCGCAGCGTCCCCTGTGGGCCTCCACCGGCGTCAAGGACCCGAACCTGCCGGACACCCTCTACGTCACCGAGCTGGTCACCCAGGGCGTCGTGAACACGATGCCGGAGAAGACGCTCGACGCCGCCGCCGACCACGCGGACGTCACCGGGGACACCATCCGGGGCTCCTACGACGACGCGAACGCGACGCTGGACGCCATCGACAAGCTCGGCATCTCCTACGACGACGTCGTCAAGGTGCTCGAGGACGAGGGCGTCAGCAAGTTCGAGGTCAGCTGGAGCGAGCTGCTCGAGACCGTGCAGAACGCTCTCGACGGCGCGAAGGCGAAGGTCGGCGCGGGCTCGGAGGGCACCCGATGAGCTCGCTGTCCTTCCGGGCCTCCGGGGCCGCGGCGGACGCCGTCCAGGCGCACGTGCCCACGCTGGTCCAGGATCGGATCGCCTCGAGGATCACCGCCAAGGACGCGACCCTGTGGGGTCCGGACGCCGAGTCCGAGGCCGGCAAGCGCCTCGGCTGGGTGTCCCTGGCCGAGACGTCCCGCCCGCTGGTGCCCGAGATCACCGCCCTGCGCGACGAGCTCACCGCGGACGGCGTCACCCACATCGTGCTCGCCGGGATGGGCGGCTCGTCGCTGGCTCCCGAGGTCATCACGCGCACCGCCGGCGTGGACCTGACGGTCCTCGACGCGACCGACCCGCAGCAGGTGGCCAGCGCGCTGGGCGATCGGATCACCGAGACGGCCCTCGTCGTGTCCTCCAAGTCCGGCTCGACCGTCGAGACCGACTCGCAGCGCCGGGCGTTCATCCAGGCGTTCACCGACGCGGGGATCGACGCGGCCAGCCGCATCGTCGTCGTCACCGATCCGGGCTCCCCCATGGACGAGGCGTCCCGCGCCGCAGGCTACCGGCACGTGTTCAACGCCGACCCGGCCGTGGGCGGCCGCTACTCCGCGCTGACCGCGTTCGGCCTCGTGCCCTCGGGCCTGGCCGGCGTGGACATCGCGGGCCTGCTCGACGAGGCCGAGGAAGCCGGCGAGCACCTGCGGGAGGACGCCGAGGACAACATCGGCCTGCAGCTGGGCGCCGCGCTCGGCGGCACCACCCCGCTGCGCGACAAGATCGTGCTCGTGGACGAGGGCTCCGGCATCACCGGCTTCCCCGACTGGGCGGAGCAGCTGATCGCCGAGTCGACCGGAAAGCTCGGCCGCGGCGTGCTGCCGGTCGTCGCCGACCCTGACTCCCCCGAGGTCACCTCCGGCGCGGACGACGTGCTCGTCGTCCGGCTCGTCGGCGACGACGCGGGGGCACCCTCTCGCGGAGGAAGCGACAGCGACCAGGTCGAGGTCTCCGGTTCGCTCGGCGCCCTCATGCTCACCTTCGAGTACGCGACCGCCGTCGCGGGCCGCCTGCTCCAGATCAACCCGTTCGACCAGCCCGACGTCGAGTCCGCCAAGGCGGCCGCCCGCGGGATGCTGGATGAGCGCCCCGACGCCGGGGACCCCGCGTTCACCGACGGCTCCGTCGAGGTGCGCGGCGACGCCGGGCTGCTCGGCGACGCGACCACGGTGTCCGGTGCCCTCGAGGCGCTGCTCGCGCAGCTGCCCGAGCACGGCTACGTCGCCGTGATGGCCTACCTCGACCGGCTCGCGTTCCCCGAGCTCGCCGGGATCCGGGACACCCTCGCGGGGGCGACCGGCCGGCCCGTCACCTTCGGGTGGGGCCCCCGGTTCCTGCACTCGACGGGCCAGTACCACAAGGGCGGGCCCGCGGAGGGCGTGTACCTGCAGATCACCGCCACCACCGCGCCCGGCGACGACGTCGCGATCCCGGACCGCCCGTACACCTTCGGCCAGCTGATCACGGCGCAGGCCGCCGGCGATGCCCAGGTCCTCGGTGAGCACGGCCGGCCGGTGCTGCGCCTGAACCTGACCGACCGCGCCGCCGGCGTCGCCCAGCTGCGCGAGGTCGTCGACGGACTTGCCTCAGGCACCGCGACCGATCGACCGGAAGGACACGCAGCACGATGAGCATCAGGACGGACGTGCCCGAGGGCGTCGCCACCGACCGGCGCCCTGCCGGCCGGGAGAACGGCAACCCGCTGCGGGACGACCGTGATCGCCGGATCAGCCGGATCGCGGGTCCGTCCGCGCTCGTGCTGTTCGGCGTGACCGGTGACCTGGCGCAGAAGAAGCTGCTACCGGCCATCTACGACCTGACCAACCGGGGCCTGCTGCCGCCGAGCTTCGCGCTCGTCGGCTTCGGCCGCCGCGACTGGGACGATGAGACGTTCGCCGGCCTGGTCAAGGAATCCGTGCAGAAGAACGCCCGGACCAGGTTCGACGAGAACGTGTGGCAGCAGCTGGCTGCGGGCATCCGCTTCGTGACGGGTGCCTTCGACGACCCCGCCGGGTTCGACCGGCTCAAGGACACGCTCACCGACCTGGAGCGGACCCGCGGCACCCGCGGCAACACCGCGTTCTACCTGTCGATCCCGCCGGGCGCGTTCGAGCAGGTGTGCCAGCAGCTCTCCGCACGCGGCCTCGCGGGCAAGGACAGCCTCGCGGGCAAGGACAGCCTCGCCGGCCGGAACGTGGATGCGGACGCCGCCGGGGACGGGTCGAGCGACGGCCAGCACACCGACGAGACGACGGGCTGGCGCCGCGTCGTCATCGAGAAGCCGTTCGGCCACGACCTGACCTCCGCGCGGGAGCTGAACGACGTGCTCGAGCGGGTCTTCCCGCCCGACGCGGTGTTCCGCATCGACCACTACCTGGGCAAGGAGACGGTCCAGAACATCCTGGCGCTGCGCTTCGCCAACCAGCTGTTCGAGCCGCTGTGGAACGCCCGGTACGTGGACCACGTGCAGATCACCATGGCGGAGGACATCGGCATCGGCGGTCGCGCCGGCTACTACGACGGTGTCGGCGCCGCCCGCGACGTGATCCAGAACCACCTGCTCCAGCTGCTCGCCCTCACCGCGATGGAGGAGCCCATCTCCTTCGACGCGGACCACCTGCGGGCGGAGAAGGAGAAGATCCTCGACGCGATCCGGCTGCCGGAGGACCTGGGCGCCCACTCGGCGCTCGGTCAGTACACCGGCGGCTGGCAGGGTGGTGAGCAGGTGCGCGGCTTCCTCGAGGAGGACGGCATCGACCCGGACACCGTCACGGAGTCGTTCGCCGCACTGCGCCTGGACATCCACACCCGCCGCTGGGAGGGCGTGCCCTTCTACCTGCGCACCGGCAAGCGCCTGGGCCGCCGCGTCACCGAGGTCGCCGTCGTCTTCAAGCGCACCCCGAACGTGCTGTTCACGGACAGCGCCGACGAGATCGGCCAGAACGCCGTCGTCATCCGCATCCAGCCGGACGAGGGCGTGACCATCCGCTTCGGGTCCAAGGTGCCCGGCACCCAGATGGAGGTGCGCGACGTGACCATGGACTTCGGCTACGGGCACGCGTTCACCGAGTCCAGCCCGGAGGCGTACGAGCGCCTCATCCTCGACGTCCTGCTCGGCGAGCCGCCGCTGTTCCCGCGGCACGAGGAGGTCGAGCTGTCGTGGAAGGTGCTCGACCCCTTCGAGCAGTACTGGGCGGACCACCACATCAAGCCCGAACCCTACGAACCCGGCGGCTGGGGCCCGGCCAGCGCCGACGACCTGCTCGCCCGTGACGGGCGCACCTGGAGGCGGCCATGATCGTCGATCTGCCCGACACGACCACCGCGGACGTGAACAAGAAGTTGATGAGCCTGCGGGACGAGGGCGGCGTCGTCGCCCTCGGCCGCGTGCTCACCCTCGTCGTCCTCGCCAGCGAGGGCAGCGAGGAGGAGGCCATCGAGGCCGCCAACGCGGCGAGCCGCGAGCACCCGTGCCGCATCATCGTGCACGTGCCCGTGGACGCCGCCGAGGCCGTCGACGACGCCGACCGCATGGACGCGCAGATCCGCGTGGGCGGCGACGCCGGCGCGGCCGAGGTGGTCGTCCTGCGCTGCTCGGGCGTGCTCGCCGACCCCGACGAGCCTCTGCTCGCGGCCCTGCTGCTGCCGGACGCCCCGATCGTGGCCTGGTGGCCGCGCCGCGCGCCCGTCAACGCCGCGGCCAGCTCCATCGGCGCCATCGCGCACCGGCGGATCACCGACACCGGCAACGCGGCGGATCCGCTCGCCGCGCTCGGCCGCATCGGCCAGACCTACACCGCCGGTGACACCGACCTCGCGTGGACGCGCCTGACCAACTGGCGGCTGCAGCTGGCCGCCGCGGTCGACGAGTTCCTGGCCGACGGCGGCGACGTGAGCACCGTGGACGCCATCCGCGTCGAGGGGGCCGAGGACTCCCCCAGCACGATGCTCCTGGCCGGCTGGCTGTCCCTGCGGTTCGGCGTCGAGGCCGCGGTGAGCGACCAGCCCCCGGGACTCGGCATCGGCCTCGTGGAGATCCGCACGGCGAGCGGCTCGGTCATGCTGTCGCGCCCCGACACCGCGATCGCGACGCTGTCGATGCCCGGCCAGGCCGACCAGCACATCGCGCTGCCCAAGCGGACCCTGCAGGAGTGCCTCGCCGAGGAGCTCCGGCGGCTGGACCCGGACGAGGTGTTCGGCGAGGTCGTCACCGAGGGACTACCACTGTGCCGCCGGGAGCAGGCCGCATGACCGTGGCCGACGTCGTCATCCTGGACTCCCCCGAGCCCCTGGCCAGCCATGTGGCCGAACGCCTGATCGCCGAGATCACCGCCGCCCAGGCCGCCCGGGGCAGCGCCTCCGTGGTGCTGACCGGTGGCGGCATGGGCGGCCGCACCCTCGCCGCCGTCGGAGAGCTCGACACCTCCGCGATCGACTGGTCCCGGGTGGACCTGTGGTGGGGCGACGAGCGGTTCGTGCGCAGCGGCGACGAGGAGCGCAACGACCGGCAGGCCCGGGCGGCGCTGCTCGACCGGCTCCCGCTCGATCCGGAGCGCGTGCACGTCGTGCCCGCCGCGGACACCGTCGCCTCCGCCGAGGAGGCCGCCGCCCGGTACGCCGAGGAGCTGGCCACCGTCAGCGAGGCCGCGGGCTCGCGCCCCACGAACGGCACGGCGGTGCCGGCGTTCGACGTCCTCATGCTCGGTGTGGGCCCGGACGCGCACGTCGCGTCCCTCTTCCCCGAGCTGGACGCGGTCACGGAACAGCAGGCCACCGCCCTCGCCGTGCACGACGCGCCGAAGCCGCCGCCGGACCGGGTGACCCTCACCCTGCCCGCGATCAACGCCGCGCGGCAGGTGTGGCTCGTCGTCGCCGGTGCGGACAAGGCCGGTGCCGTGGCCCTGGCCGCCAACGGCGCAGCAGCCCAGCAGGTGCCCGCGGCGGGCGTGCAGGGGACCGAGCGCACCGTCTGGTTCCTCGACACGGCGGCCGCGTCCCGGTTGCCCGCGCAGGCCACCGACGAGAGCTGAGTGCCGGCGCCGACGTCCCAGCGCGGAGACACGAGCGCCGACACCGGGCTCGCACACGAACGACCGAGGGCGCCATCCGCATGGATGGCGCCCTCGGTCGTCGGTGCTGCCGGCGCAGTGCCGGTCGGTCGGCCCCGGGGGCTCAGTGCTCTCCGGAGAACCGCAGGATCAGGCCCAGGGCCACGATCACCGCAGCCCAGCAGATGCCGAGCACGACCGTGAAACGGTTGAGGTTCTTCTGCGCGACGCCGGACGAGTTCAGGCTCGACGTCATGCCGCCGCCGAACATGTCCGACAGCCCACCGCCCTTGCCCTTGTGCAGCAGGATGAGGAGGGTGAGCAGGAGGCTGGTGATCCCCAGCAGCACCTGCAGCACGATCTTGAGGATGTCCACGGTGGCCTTTCGATGTGTCGCGTCCGCCTGACCTCGACCCGGTGCCCGGGCAGGAGTGACTGTGTCATGACCGACCGTCAGGTGGTCAGGTGGCTCTCGAACCTGACAATGTTAGCAAATTCGCCCGCGTCCAGGCTGGCACCGCCGACCAGCACGCCGTCAACGTCGGGCTGGCCGATGATCGCCGCGGCGTTGGCCGCCTTGACCGATCCGCCGTAGAGCACGCGCACCGCACCGGCGACGTCGTCGCCGTAGCGGCCGGCCAGCTCGGCGCGGATCGCCGCGCTCATCTCCTGCGCGTCGTCCGGGCCGGCGACCTCGCCGGTGCCGATCGCCCAGACCGGTTCGTAGGCGACGACGAGCTGCCGCACCTGGTCCTCGGGCAACCCCTCGAGGTCGGCGCGCAGCTGGCCGAGGGTGTGCTCGACGTGGGTGCCGGCCCGGCGCACCTCGAGGCCCTCGCCGACGCACAGGACGGGGACGAGGTCGTGCCGGAACGCGGCCTTGAGCTTGGCGCTCAGCTGCTCGTCGGTCTCGCCGTGGATCGTGCGCCGCTCGCTGTGCCCGACGAGCACGTAGGTGCAGCCGAGCTTGGCGAGGAACTGGCCGGAGATGTCCCCGGTGTAGGCGCCGGAGTCCTGGTCGGAGAGGTCCTGGCCACCGTAGGCGATGCTCAGGTCGTCCCCGTGGACGAGGGTCTGCACACCGCGCAGGTCGGTGAACGGCGGGAACACCGCCACCTCGACCCGGCGGTAGTCGTGCTTGGCGTCGTCGAGGGTCCACGCGAGCTTCTGCAGCAGCGTGATGCCCTGGACGTGGTCCATGTTCATCTTCCAGTTGCCCGCGATCAGCGGCACGCGGGTGCCGGAGGCCGAGGGGGAAGCGGGAGTGGTGCTCATTGCCGTCCGTCCTTCGTCGTGAGGGGCCGACCGGGAAGCTGGATCCGGTGGCCGATCCTGTGATCAGCACGGTGGCCCGGGGACCGTGCGGTCCCCGGGCCACCGGGAGGGGCACTGCGTGGCTCGAGGTGGGCAGATCAGCGCTCGAGCGCGGTGATGCCCGGCAGTTCCTTGCCCTCGAGGTACTCCAGGCTCGCGCCGCCGCCGGTGGAGATGTGGCTGAACGCGTCGTCGGGGAACCCGAGGGTGCGCACCGCGGCCGCGGAGTCGCCGCCGCCGACCACCGTGAGTGCGCCGTCGGCCGTGACCGCGGCCAGCGCCGCGGCGATCGCCCTGGTGCCGCCGGCGAACGCCTCGAACTCGAACACGCCCGCGGGCCCGTTCCAGAACACCGTGCGCGCCTT
The DNA here is from genome assembly GCF_036881825.1 of Tersicoccus mangrovi. Classification (NCBI taxonomy): domain Bacteria; kingdom Bacillati; phylum Actinomycetota; class Actinomycetes; order Micrococcales; family Micrococcaceae; genus Tersicoccus; species Tersicoccus mangrovi. Next base: position 172,899 of record NZ_JBAJMW010000004.1, read on the forward strand.
CGCGATCTCGTCGGCGAACGTTCGGCCCGACTCGGGTCCGATGTCCAGGCCGATGCCGGAGGCACCGAACCGGGAGGACTCGATCCCGTCGGCCGGGACGATCTCGTGCTCGGCGTCGCGGTCGAATTTCTCCGCCACGACGATGTCGGTCGGCAGCACGATCCGCACGCCGGTCTTCTCGGCCCGGTCGAGGTAGCCGCGCACCGTGTCCAGCTGGTCTTCCTCGAGCAGGCTGGCCCCGACCTTGGCCCCGCGCGCGGCGAGGAAGGTGAACACCATCCCGCCGCCGATGAGCAGCACGTCGGCCTTGCCGAGCAGGGAGTCGATGACGGCGAGCTTGTCCGAGACCTTGGACCCACCGAGCACGACGACGTAGGGCCTCTCGGGGTCCTCCGTCAGCCGGCGCAGCACGTCGATCTCGGCCTTGACCAGGTCGCCCTGGTAGGCGGGGAGGACGGCGGCGATGTCGTAGACGCTCGCGTGCTTGCGGTGCACGGCGCCGAAGGCGTCGTCCACGTAGGCGCCGGTGTTCTGCCCGCCGGGCCCGCCGGTCAGGGACGCCAGCTCGGCGGCGAACGCGGCGCGCTCGTCGTCGTCCTTGCTGGTCTCCCGCGGGTCGAACCGCACGTTCTCGAGCACGAGCACCTCGCCGTCGGCCAGCGCGTCCGCCTTGGCGTGGGCGTCCTCACCGACGACGTCGGTGGCCGCGGTCACGGGCACGTCCGCCAGTTCGGCCAGCCGCGCCGCCGCGGGGGCGATGGAGTACGCCGGGTCCGGAGCGCCCTTCGGGCGGCCCAGGTGGGCCATCACGATCACGCGCGCACCGGCCCCGGCGAGAGCCGAGATCACCGGCAGGGACGCGCGCACGCGCCCGTCGTCGGTGACCCGGTCCCCGTCGAGCGGCACGTTCAGGTCCGAGCGGACCAGAACGTGCCGCCCGGCGACACCGTCGGCGAGCAGGTCCTGCAGGGTCTTCGCGCTCACGACGGTGCCGCCTCAGAGCTTGCTGGCGACGAGCTCGGTGAGGTCCACGAGCCGGTTGGAGTAGCCCCACTCGTTGTCGTACCAGGAGACGACCTTGACCTGGTTGCCGATGACCTTGGTCAGGCCCGAGTCGAAGATCGAGGACGCCGGGTCGGTGACGATGTCCGAGGAGACGATGGGCTCGTCCGTGTAGGTCAGGTAGCCCTTCAGGGGGCCGGACTCGGCGGCCTTGCGGTAGGCCTCGTTGACCTCCTCGGCGGTGACCTCGCGGCTGACCGTGGCGGTCAGGTCCGTCGCGGAGCCGGTGGGGACCGGCACGCGCACGGCGTAGCCGTCGAGCTTGCCCTTCAGCTCCGGCAGCACGAGGCCGATGGCCTTGGCGGCACCGGTGGAGGTCGGCACGAGGTTGATCGCGGCGGCACGGGCGCGGCGGAGGTCCTTGTGGGGGCCGTCCTGCAGGTTCTGGTCCGCGGTGTAGGCGTGGATCGTCGTCATCAGGCCCTGCTGGATGCCGAACGAATCGTTGAGCACCTTGGCGAGGGGACCGAGGCAGTTGGTGGTGCAGGACGCGTTGGAGATGATGTGGTGCTGCGACGCGTCGTAGTCGCCGTCGTTCACGCCCAGGACGATGGTGATGTCCTCGTCGGAGGCGGGCGCGGAGATCAGGACCTTCTTGGCTCCGGCGTCGATGTGCTTGCGCGCGTCGGCGGCCTTGGTGAAGAAGCCGGTGGACTCGACGACGATGTCCACGCCGAGGTCACCCCAGGGAAGGTTGGCGGGGTCGCGCTCCGACAGGACCTTGATGGTCTTGCCGTTGACGACGATGTTCTGGCCGTCCGTCTCGACCGTCTCGGCGAGCTTGCCCAGCACGCTGTCGTGCTTGAGCAGGTGGGCGAGGGTCTCGGGGCTGGTCAGGTCGTTGACGGCCACGACGTCCAGATCGGCGCCCTGGGACAGGGCCGCACGGAAGTAGTTGCGGCCGATGCGGCCGAATCCGTTGATGCCAATCTTCGTAGTCACTGCATTCCCTTTCGCTGGGGGGACGGGGTGGGTGGAGCGGGCAGACCCCGGGCCGTCAGGGCCCGGGGTCCGACGTGGATCAGGCCGGGACGATCAGCTGGTGCGCGCCGGTCCGGGCCGCGGCGAGGCGGGCGGAGACGTCGTTCCAGTTGACGATGTTCCAGAACGCCTTGACGTAATCGGCCTTGACGTTGACGTAATCGAGGTAGAAGGCGTGCTCCCACATGTCCAGCTGCAGCAGCGGGATGGTGCCCACGGGAATGTTGCCCTGCTGGTCGTACAGCTGCTCGATCACGAGGTTCTGGCCGAGCGGCTCGAACGCGAGGATGGCCCAGCCGGAGCCCTGCAGGCTGGTGGCGGCGTTGGTGAAGTGGCCGACGAACGCGTCGAAGGAGCCGAACGCGTCGTCGATCGCCGAGGCCAGCTCGCCCTCGGGCTTGTCGCCTCCGTCCGGGGACAGGTTGTTCCAGAAGATCGTGTGGTTGAGGTGACCGCCGAGGTGGAACGCGAGGTCCTTGCTCAGCTTCGGCACGGTGGCGAAGTCGCCGTTGGCGCGCGCCTCCTCGAGCTTCTCCAGCGCGGTGTTGGCGCCGTCCACGTACGTCTTGTGGTGCTTGTCGTGGTGCAGCTCCATGATGCGCGCCGAGATGTGCGGCTCGAGCGCGGCGTAGTCATAGGGAAGGTCGGGCAGGGTGTACTTCTCGCTCACGAATTCCTCCATCGGTCCTGGTGGCGTTTCCACGGTGCAGCCCGTGCCGACGGCCGCGGTCGGGCACAGCGACGGAACACGGTTCCGAGCTGGGCCGACGGTGCCGCCGAAGGGGCGGGACGGGTCGGCGCGACTGCCTTCCCATCCTATGCACTCCCCTACTGATCGAGCATCTCGGCGGTCACATTGGCGTCGGTGCCCGGGATGCCCTGATCGGCGGCCCGCTTGTCGGCCATCGCGAGCAGCCGCCGGATGCGTCCGGCGATCGCGTCCTTGGTCATCGGCGGGTCCGCGAGACGGCCGAGTTCGTCGAGGCTGGCCTGCTTGTGGGCCACCCGCAGCTCGCCGGCGTACTTGAGGTGGTCGGGGACGGCGTCGCCGAGGATGTGCAGGGCGCGCTCGACGCGGGCGCCGGCGGCGACGGCGGCCTGGGCGGAGCGGCGCAGGTTCGCGTCGTCGAAGTTGGCCAGGCGGTTGGCGGAGGCGCGGTTCTGCTTGTGCTCGCGACGCTCCTCCCACACCCCGCAGGCACGGGCGGCGCCCATCCGGGTGAGCAGGGAGCCGATGGCCTCCCCGTCGCGGATGACGACGCGGTCCACGCCACGTGCCTCACGGGCCTTGGCGAGGATGTGGAGCCGGCGGGCGGAGCCGACGAGGGCGAGGGCGGCCTCGGGGCCGGGGCAGGTGACCTCGAGGGCCGAGGAGCGGCCCGGCTCGGTGAGCGAGCCGTGGGCGAGGAACGCACCGCGCCACACGGCGGCCGCCTCGTCGTTGGAGCCGTTGACGATGGCCGGGGGCAGGCCGCGGACGGGTCGCCCGCGGCTGTCGAGCAGGCCGGTCTGCCGGGCGAGGGACTCACCGTCGCGCACGACGCGGACCACGTACCGGTTGCCCTTGCGCAGGCCGCCGCCGGAGACGACGACCACGTCGCTGGTGTGCCCGTAGACCTCGGCGATCGCGGACCGGAGCCGGCGGGCCGTGACCGCGAGGTCGACCTCGGCCTCGATCACGATCCGCCCGGAGATGATGTGCAGGCCTCCGGCGAAACGCAGCAGGGCGGACACCTCCGCCTTCCGGACCGCGGACTTCGCTGTCTGCAGCTGCGACAGCTCCTCCTTGACCTGGGTGGTCAACGCCATGTTCTCGTCCTCACTGCCCCTACCGGGGCCGTCCCCATCAGGGCGCTGCTGCCGGCGCCCTCGTTCCAGCTCACCGACCTCAGGTCAGTGGCCTCCGAAGATGTCGTGGTAGGCCGTCGCGAGGCGCACGTGATCGTGCACCGGGGCGCCACCAGAAGCTCCCACTCTACCGAAGAACACCTCGGCGCCCAGTCCGGCGGCCTCCGCCCGGAGGGCATCGGCGTCGTCCACGCTGCTCGGGTCGACGAGCACCGCGTCCACCCGGAAGTCGGGCGCGCAGTGCCGCAGTACGGCCAGGTGATCGGCCGCCGTCATGCCCCGGGTCTCCCTCGTGGAGGTGCCCAGGTTCATGGTGACGAGGCGTTTCGCCGTGGTCGCGCAGAGGGCGTCCCGCAACTGCGGCAGCAGCAGGTGCGGCAGGACCGAGGTGTACCAGGACCCCGGACCGAGGATCACCCAGTCCGCGAGATCGATGGCCTCCAGCGCCTCCCGGCAGGCGGGCGCGTCCGGCGGATCGAGCCGGACCGCGTCGACGGTGCCGGCGACCGCGAGCCGGGACTGGCCGCGCACGACGTCGACGCCGCCGTCCGCGCGGCGCACGTCGCCCTCGATGGTCAGCGGCACGCTCGCCATGGGCAGCACCTGGCCGCGGGCACCGAGCAGGGCACCGGCCCAGCGCAGGCCGTCGACCGGGTTCTCCAGCAGTTCCCACAGGGCGACGATCAGCAGGTTGCCGAGCGCGTGGTTGTCGAGGGTGGCGTCGCTGCCGGGCCGGGACCGGAACCGGTGCTGCATGACGTCGCGCCAGGTGCGGCCCCAGTCGGTGTCGTCGCACAGGGCCGCCAGCGCCATCCGCAGGTCCCCGGGCGGGAGCACGTCCAGCTCCTGCCGGACCTTGCCGGAGGACCCGCCGTCGTCGGCGACCGTGACGACCGCGGTCAGGTCCGAGGTGAGCAGCCGCAGGGCCGAGAGGGAGGCGTACAGGCCGTGGCCGCCTCCGAGCGCGACGACGGCCTGCTCCTTCCGGCCCGGGACGCTCCGGCCGCTCCCGGAGACCACGGGCATGGCGCCCGTCGGAAAGCCAGGCACTACTCGCGCCCCAGGTCGCGGTGGTGGGTGGACACCTTCGTCTTGGGCAGCTGCGCGAGCCGCCGCGCGAGTTCCTCGGTCACCGCGACAGACCGATGCTTGCCGCCCGTGCAGCCGACCGCGATCGTCGCGTAGTGCTTGTTCTCCCGGCGGTAGCCCTCGAGCACCGGCTCGAGGGCGTGGACGTAGCGGCGGACGAACTCCTCCGCGCCGTTGTCCTCGAGCACGTACCGGGCGACGTCGGCGTCGAGCCCCGTGTGGGGACGCAGCTGGGGCACCCAGTGGGGGTTGGGAATGAAGCGCACGTCGGCGACGAAGTTGGCGTCCACCGGCAGACCGTACTTGAAGCCGAAGCTCATCACCGTCAGTCGCAGCGTGACGGGGCCGGACTCGGAGAACAGGTCGGTGATGGTGGTCGCCAGGTCGTGCACGTTCTTGGTCGAGCTGTCCACGACGAGGGTCGCCATCGCGCGCAGGTCGGCCACGAGGGCCCGCTCGGCGGCGATGCCGTCGAGGATCCGGCCGTCGCCCTGCAGCGGGTGCGGGCGCCGGCCCTGCTCGAAGCGGCGCACGAGCACGTCGTCGTCGGCGTCCAGGAACAGCACCCGGTAGTTGACGCCGGCCGCGGTGAGCGCGCCGAGCGCCTCCCGCATCGAGGCGAAGAGCTCCTTGCTGCGCACGTCCATGACGACGGCGAGCTTGTCCATCGGCTGCGGCGTGCGGGCGACGATGTGGGAGAGCGGAACGAGCATCTCGGGCGGGAGGTTCTCGACGACGTACCAGCCGTGGTCCTCGAGGGCGTTGGCCGCGGTGCTGCGGCCGGCCCCGGACATGCCGGTCACGATGAGCATCTCCGGCTCGGGCGGCTTGACCGGTGTCAGTTCCTCGGGTGCGCTCATGGTCCCTTCCTCACGTGGCCGGCTGCTGTCCCCCGGCGGGTCCTCACGTCCACCCTAGTGGCGTCAGTCCAGCAGCTCGCCCGTGCTCACGTTGACGGCGGCGCGCTCCGTCTCGCCGCCGGCGTCGCCCGCGTCGGCTCCCTCGCTCAACGCCGGCGAGCCCAGCGTCCGCATCACCGCGATCGCGAGCGACTGCCCGACGCCGGGCACGGCGGTCAGTTCGGCCAGGTCCGCGGCGCGGATCTTCTTGACCGACCCGAAGGCCTTCAGGAGCGCCCTGCGCTTGACCGGACCGAGACCGGGCACCTCGTCCAGTTCGGAGGCGGTCATCGCGGCGGAGCGGCGCTGCCGGTGGAAGGTGATGGCGAACCGGTGCGCCTCGTCGCGGACCCGCTGGAGCAGGAACAGCCCGTGGGACGCGCGGGGCAGGATGACGGGGAACTCGCTGTCCGGCACCCACACCTCCTCGAGGCGCTTGGCCAGGCCGACGACGTTGATGTCCGCGATGCCGAGGTCCTCCAGGGCGCGTCCCGCGGCCGCGACCTGCGGCGGCCCGCCGTCGACGACGACGAGGTTCGGCGGGTAGGCGAACTTCGGGCGCGGGGCGCCGGCCACGGCGTCGTCGATGGATCCGCCGCCCCGAGGCACGGGCCCGCTCGCGACGCGCTCGGCCTGCTCGGCGAGGTAGTTGCGGAACCGGCGGTGGATGACGTCGTACATCGCGGCGGTGTCGTCACGCGCGGCGTCGCCCGTGATGGAGAACTTGCGGTAGTCGGACTTCTTCGCCAGCCCGTCCTCGAACACGACCATCGACGCGACGACGTTGGTGCCCTGGACGTGGGAGATGTCGTAGCACTCGATCCGCAGCGGGGACTCGGTCAGTTCGAGCGCGTCCTGCAGCTCCTGCAGTGCCGCCGACCGGGTCGTGAGGTCCCCCGCGCGCCGCGACTTGTGCAGCCGGAGGGCCTGGACGGCGTTCTCCCGCACGGTGTCGGCCAGGGCGGCCTTGTCCCCGCGCTGCGGGATGGCGACCTTGACGTGGGAGCCGCGCAGGCCGCTGAGCCAGCTGGTGACGTCCTCGAGGTCCGCGGGCAGCACCGGGACGAGCACCTGGCGGGGGATCCGCTCGTTCTCCCGGGTGGCGTCGCCGTAGACCTGCTGGAGCAGCTGCTCGATCAGCTCGGCGTCGTCGCTGTCGTCGACCTTCTCCACGACCCAGCCGCGCTGGCCGCGGATCCGGCCACCCCGGACGTGGAACACCTGGACGGCTGCCTCGAGCTCGTCCTGCTCGATGCCGAACACGTCTGCGTCGACCGTTTCCTTGAGCACGACGGCGTTCTTGGTGAACGCCTTGGTCAGGGCGCCGATGTCGTCGCGCAGCGTGGCCGCCCGCTCGTAGTCCAGCTCCGCGACGGCCGCGCGCATCTTCTTCTCGAGCTCGGTGATGAACGGCTGCTGCTTGCCGGCCATGAAGTCGCAGAACTCCTGGGCGATCTCGCGGTGCTCCTCCGGGGTCACCCGGCCGACGCACGGCGCCGAGCACTTGCCGATGTAGCCGAGCAGGCAGGGCCGGCCGGACTGCTTGGCGCGGCGGAAGACGCCGGTCGAGCACGAGCGCATGGGGAACACCCGCAGCAGGGTGTCGACGGTGTCCCGGATCGCCCACGCCTGCGAGTAGGGCCCGAAGTAGCGGGTGCCCTTCTGCTTGTCACCGCGCATCACCTGCACGCGAGGGAACTCCTCCCCCATGGTGATCGCCAGATAGGGGTAGGACTTGTCGTCGCGGAAGGCGATGTTGAACCGCGGGTCGTACTCCTTGATCCACGTGTACTCCAGCTGCAGCGCCTCGAACTCGCTGCTGACGACGGTCCACTCGACGCTGGACGCGGAGAAGACCATGGTGCGGGTCTTGGGCAGCAGGGTGTGCGGCGCCGCGAAGTACGAGTTCAGCCGCGACCGGAGGTTCTTCGCCTTGCCGACGTAGATCACCCGCCCGTGCTGGTCGCGGAACCGGTAGACACCGGGGGTGGTGGGGATCTCGCCGGTCCTGGGGCGGTAGGTGCGGGGGTCCGCCACGCCGCCCTCCTACTCGGCGCCGGGCCGCTGGTTGTAGCGCCCGACGCGTTCCTGGCCGGTCAGGTCGGCAATGGCTTCCATGATCCGGTCCGTCACCTCCCGGCGCTGCGGCAGGGAGTGGCCGGGCCCCACCCGGTCGAAGTACAGGGGCTCGCCGACCTTCATGGTGAACCGGCGGGGCGTGACCATCATGCTGTCGGCCGGCTGCAGCTTCTCGGTGCCGATCAGCCCGACGGGCACGACGGGCGCACCCGTGGTCAGGGCGAGCCAGCCGACGCCGGTCTTGCCGCGGTACAGCTTGCCGTCACGGGAGCGGGTGCCCTCGGGGTAGATGCCGAAGACGTCGCCCCGGTCGAGGACCTCGAGGGCGGTCTGCAGGGCGGCGACGCTGGCGGCCTGCTCGCCCCGCTCGACCGGGATGGACCCGATGCCCTCGAAGAACGTGCGCATCGCGGCACCCTTGAATCCGGGAGAGGTGAAGTACTCCGCCTTGGCGAAGAAGCTGACCCGGCGGGGCATGAACGAGGACACGATGATGCTGTCGAGGAAGGAGAGGTGGTTCGGGGCGACGATCACCGGTCCCGACGCCGGGAAGTTGGCCAGGCCGGACAGGCGCGGGCGGCAGCTGAGTCGGAAGGCGGCCCGGGACGCGGCGCGGGTGGACTCGTAGACGCTCACGCGGTGGCCCTCCCGACGACGTCGGGGTCGGGCAGGTCGGAGCCGGGCAAGTCCGAGCCGGTGCTCTTCCGGCCCGCGGGCCGCGGCAGCAGGTCGGCGATCGCGGCCTCGAGCTCCGACGCGCTGCCGACCACGAGGGTCGCCCCCGCGTCCACCAGTTCGCGGTCTCCCGCGAAGCCCCAGGCCACGCCGATGCCGGCGAGGCCGTTGTCCGCGGCACCGCGCATGTCGTGCTGCCGGTCACCGACCATGACGGCGGTCCGGTGCTCCGGAGCGGAACCGGTCTCGTCCGTCACGGTCGTGAGCCCGAGATCCGCGAGGGCGGCGGCGACGATCTGCGTCTTGGTCAGCGGCACCGGGTCCTCCTCGTCGTCGGAGGAGCCGTGCACGACGTCGAACGCGTCGAGCAGGCCGGTCGCCGCGAGCAGTTCCGTGGCGAGGCCGACGGGCTTCTGGGTCGCGACCGCGAGCCGGTACCCGTGCTCACGCAGCCGCACCAGCAGGTCGGCGACGCCGGGATACACCCGGCTGGCCCCCATGCCCTCGGCCCGGTAGCGGTCGCGGTACGTCGCGATCACCGCGGCGAGCCGGTCGGCCGGGACACTCGCGATCGTGCCCAGCGACTGGGCGAGCGGCGGGCCGACCATGGACCGCAGGGCGGCATCGGGCGGGATCGGCAGCGCGTGCTGGGCGAGGGCCTGCGTGATGCCCCCGGTGATCGCACCGGCCGGGTCCACGAGCGTGCCGTCGAGGTCGAACAGCACGGCCGGGGCGGCGGGGCGGAAGGCGTCGACGGTCACCGGGGAAGTTTCCCACATCGGGTGTGACCGTCCCAACAACGCATGCCGGCCCCGGCATACAACGGTGCGGGCATGGGCGGTCAGGACGCCGCCGGGACGAGCAGCTCGGTGAGGAACTGCCCCGTGTAGGACGCCTCGACCGCCGCGACCTGCTCGGGCGTGCCGGTCGCGATGACCGTGCCGCCGCCGGAGCCGCCCTCGGGACCGAGGTCGATCACCCAGTCGGCGCTCTTGATCATGTCGAGGTTGTGCTCGATGGTGATGACGGTGTTGCCCTTGTCCACGAGGGACTGGAGCACGGCGAGCAGCTTGCGGATGTCCTCGAAGTGCAGGCCCGTGGTCGGCTCGTCGAGCACGTACACGCTGCGGCCGTTGGACCGCTTCTGCAGTTCGCTCGCGAGCTTGACGCGCTGCGCCTCGCCGCCGGACAGCGTCGTCGCCGGCTGGCCCAGCCGCACGTACCCGAGCCCGACGTCGACCAGGGTGTTCAGGTGCCGCGCGATGGGGCTGAACGCCGCGAAGAACTCGGCGGCCTCCTCGATCGGCATCTGCAGCACCTCGGCGATGGTCCTGCCCTTGTAGTGCACCTCGAGGGTCTCCCGGTTGTACCGGGCCCCGTGGCACACCTCGCACGGCACGTACACGTCCGGGAGGAAGTTCATCTCGATCTTCAGCGTGCCGTCGCCGGAGCACGCCTCGCACCGGCCGCCCTTGACGTTGAAGGAGAACCGGCCGGGCAGGTAACCGCGCAGCTTGGCCTCGTTGGTCTCGGCGAACAACTTGCGGATGTGGTCGAAGACGCCCGTGTAGGTGGCGGGGTTGGAGCGCGGGGTGCGGCCGATGGGGCTCTGGTCGACGTGGATGACCTTGTCCAGCTGCTCGAGGCCCTCGACGCGGGTGTGCCGGCCCGGCACCTGCTTGGCGCCGTTGAGCCGGTTCGCCATCGTCTTGTAGAGGATGTCGTTGACCAGGGTGGACTTGCCCGAGCCGGAGACGCCCGTCACGGCGGTGAACACGCCGAGCGGGAACGAGACGTCCACGTGCTGGAGGTTGTTCTCCCGCGCGCCGACGACCTTGACCATCCGCTTCCGGTCCACCGGACGGCGGGAGGACGGCGGGTCGATCGAGCGGCGGCCGGCCAGGTAGTCGCCGGTCAGGGACATGGTGTTCTGCAGCAGGTCCGCGTAGCTGCCCGAGTGGACGATCGCGCCGCCGTGCTCCCCCGCGCCCGGCCCGACGTCGACGATCCAGTCGGCCTCCTGGATGGTGTCCTCGTCGTGCTCGACGACGATCAGGGTGTTGCCGAGGTCCCGGAGCCGGGTCAGCGTCTGGATGAGCCGCCGGTTGTCCCGCTGGTGCAGCCCGATCGACGGCTCGTCCAGGACGTAGAGCACGCCGACGAGGCCGGAGCCGATCTGGGTGGCCAGGCGGATGCGCTGCGCCTCGCCGCCCGACAGGGTGCCGGCGGGCCGCGAGAGGTCGAGGTACTCGAGCCCGACGTCGAGCAGGAACGTCAGGCGCGCCTCGATCTCCTTGAGCACCTGGGCGGCGATCTGCCGTTCGCGGTCGGTCAGCTCGAGGTCGTGCAGGAACGCCGCGCACTCGCGCAGCGGCAGTGCGGTCACCTCGGCGATGGACCGGCCGTCGATCAGCACCGACAGCGACGCCGGGTTCAGACGCGCGCCGTTGCACTCGGGGCACGCGACCTCCCGCATGTACTCCTCGTACCGCTCGCGCGTGCTGTCCGACTCCGTCTCGGCGTGCTTGCGCTTGATGTAGGCGATCACGCCCTCGAAGCCGGTGCTGTACGTGCGCTCCCGGCCGAACCGGTTGCGGTACTGGACGGTGACCTTGTGGTCCTTGCCCAGCAGGATGGCCTTCTTCGCCGCGGCCGGCAGCTGCGCGAACGGGGTGTCCAGGTCGAAGCCCAGCTCGTGGCCCAGGCCCTCGAGCAGCCGGTTCCAGTACTGGGTCGTGGAGGTGCCGAGCGTCCAGGGGGCGATGGCGCCCTCGGCGAGGGTCTTGCTCGGGTCCGGCACGACGAGGTCCTCGTCGACCTCGAGCCGGGTGCCGATGCCGGTGCAGACCGGGCAGGCGCCGAACGGGTTGTTGAAGGAGAACGAGCGCGGCTCGATCTCGTCGATCGCCAGGGGGTGCTCGTTGGGGCACGCGAGGTTCTCGCTGAAGGCACGGGTGCGGTGCTCGTCGTCGGCGTCCAGGTCGACGAAGTCGGCGAGCATCCGGCCCTCGGCCAGCAGCAGCGCCGTCTCGACCGAGTCGGTGAGCCGCTGGCGCATGCCCTCGCGCACGACGAGCCGGTCGACGACCACCTCGATCGTGTGCTTGTACTGCTTGCCGAGCCTGGGCGGCTCGGTCAGCTGGATCTGCTTGCCGTCGACGACGGCGCGCGAGAAGCCCTTGGCGGACAGGTCCGCGAAGAGGTCGACGAACTCGCCCTTGCGGCCGCGCACGACGGGGGCGAGCACCTGGAACCGGGTGCCCTCGTCCAGGTCGAGCAGCTGGTCCACGATCTGCTGCGGCGTCTGCTTGGTGACCGGCTCGCCGCACACGGGGCAGTACGGCCGGCCCACACGCGCCCACAGCAGGCGCAGATAGTCGTAGATCTCGGTGATGGTGCCGACCGTCGACCGCGGGTTGCGGGAGGTGGACTTCTGGTCGATCGACACCGCCGGTGAGAGGCCCTCGATGAAGTCGACGTCGGGCTTGTCCACCTGGCCGAGGAACATGCGGGCGTACGCGGACAGGGACTCGACGTAGCGGCGCTGTCCCTCGGCGAAGATCGTGTCGAACGCCAACGACGACTTGCCCGAACCGGAGAGCCCGGTGAAGACGATCATCGCGTCGCGCGGAAGGTCGACGTCGATGTTGCGCAGGTTGTTCTCGCGAGCACCCTTCACGGTGATGCGGGAGGAGTCGTGCGTCATCAGTCGGGTCATCTCAGCGTTGGGCACGGCGTCCATCCTATCGAAGACCCGTTCGAACGGCGGGCAGGGGGCGGCGGTTCAGCCGTCGGCGGACCTCACTGCGGCGAACCCGCGCGGACGACGGCGGACTCGCCGGCGGCCTCCCAGGCCGCGCTGAGCATGATCCCGGCCTCGGTCTGATCGAGTCCGGCGGCCCTCGCGGTCCGGGCGAGGTCCCGCGCGGCCGCGGCGACCCGCTCGCGGGCCGCGTCGGCGGCCGCGACCGTGGTCCCGGCCCGGCCGGCGGTCACGACGATACCCGCCTCCTCGAGCTCCCGATAGGCGCGCGCCACGGTGTTCGCCGCGAGGTGCAGCTGCTGCGCGAGCGTGCGCACGGGTGGCAGACGGGCCCCCGCGGGCAGCTGCCCGGTGGCGGCCGCCGCGGCGATGAAGCGACGCACCTGCTCGAACGGTGCGGTCGAACTGGCGGGGTCGATGTGGAGCGCGTCGATCAGGGAGAACCCGGTCACCGGCTCACCTCCTCGATGGCGGGCGCGGCGAACTGCGCGTTGTACAGGTCGTAGTAGTGGCCGCGGGCGGCGAGCAGGCTCTCGTGGTCGCCCTGCTCGACGACGCGGCCGTCCTCGAGCACGACGATGAGGTCCGCCTCGCGGATGGTGGACAGGCGGTGGGCGATGACGAAGCTCGTGCGGCCGGTGCGCAGCCGGTTCATCGCCTGCTGGATGAGCACCTCGGTGCGGGTGTCGACCGAGCTGGTCGCCTCGTCGAGGATGAGGATCTCGGGGTCGGCCAGTTGCGCACGGGCGATGGTGACCAGCTGCTTCTGCCCGGCGCTCAGGGCCGACCCGTCGTCGGACAGCACGGTGTCGTAGCCCTCCGGCAGGGACCGGACCACGTGGTCGACCGACGTGGCCTGCGCGGCCGCGACGATCTCCTCCTCGGTGGCGTCGGGCCGGCCGTAGGCGAGGTTCTCGCGGATGGTGCCGCCGAACACCCAGGGGTCCTGCAGCACCATGCCGAAATGGCCGCGCAGATCGGAGCGGGTCATCGCGGCGATGTCGACACCGTCGATGGTGATCCGGCCGCCGTCGAGTTCGTAGAACCGCAGCAGCAGGTTGACGAGCGTGGTCTTGCCGGCGCCGGTCGGACCCACGATGGCGACCGTCTGGCCCGGTTCGGCGCGCAGGTCGAGGTGGTCGATCAGGGGCGTGTCCTCGCGGTAGCGGAAGGACACGTCGTCGAACGCGACGAGCCCGCGGGCGACGGGCAGCCGCGCGGACTCCTCGGGGTCCGGGCTCTGCTCGGGCGCGTCGAGCAGCTCGAACACCCGCTCCGCGGAGGCGAGGCCGGACTGGAGCAGGTTGAGCATGCCGCCGAGCTGGCCGAGCGGCTGGGAGAACTGCCGGGCGTACTGGACGAACGCCTGCACGCTGCCGATCGTGATCAGCCCCGAGGCGACCTGGATGGCGCCGACGACGGCGACGGCGACATAGACGAGGTTCGAGACGAACATCATCAGGGGCATGATCAGGCCGGAGATGAACTGGGCGCGGCGGCTCGCGTCGTACAGCTCGGTGTTGGTCGCGTCGAACCGCGCCCTGGCCTCCGCCTGACCGCCGAATGCGGTGACCACCTCGTGGCCCGTGAACATCTCCTCGATGTGGGCGTTCAGCGCGCCGGTGCGGTTCCACTGGGCCACGAACTGCGGCTGCGACCGCCGGGCCACCAGGACGGTGATGACCGCGGAGATCGGGATGCTGACGACCGCGACGACGGCCAGGGCCGGCGAGATCGAGATCATCATGACGAGGACGCCGATCACGGTCAGCACGGACACGATGATCTGCGTCAGCGTCTGGCTGAGGGTCTGCGCGAGGTTGTCGATGTCGTTGGTGACGCGGGAGAGCACCTCGCCGCGCGGGTGGTCGTGGAAGTGCGCCATCGGCAGCCGGGCGAGCTTGCCCTGCACGGACCGGCGCAGCGCGTACATGGCCCGCTGGACGGACGCCGCGATGAGCCGGGCCTGCAGCCAGTTGAGCACGAAGGCGACCAGGTAGAGGGCGAGGACCCCGAGCAGGATCACCGACAGGCGGCCGGTGTCCAGCCCCTGGCCCGGCACGAAGGACATGCCGGAGAGCAGGTCGGCCTGCTGCTGCTGGCCCGAGGCGCGCAGCCCGGCGATGAGCTGGTCGCGGGAGACGCCCGCGGGCGTCATCCGCCCGACGACGCCGGCGAAGATGACGTCCGTGGCCGCACCGAGGATCTTCGGGGCGGCGACGGTCAGGCCCACGGCGGCGATCGCCATCAGCACGACGAGCCCGAGGCGGCCGGCGTCGGGGCGCATCACGCCGGCGAGCCGGGCGATCGTGGCCTTGACGTGGAGCGGTTTGCTCGGGGGCGCGCCCCGTCCGCGCATGCTCATGCCGCCTCCTCGGCGCTCAGCTGGGACTCGACGATCTCGCGGTAGGTCGCGCAGTCGGCGAGCAGTTCCTCGTGCGTGCCCGAGCCGACGACGGCGCCCTCGTCCAGGACGAGGATGGTGTCCGCGTGCCGGATGGTGCTGACCCGCTGGGCGACCACGAGGACGACGGCGTCGCGCGTCCACGGCACGAGCGCGGACCGGACCCGCGCGTCGGTCGCGTAGTCCAGCGCGGAGAAGCTGTCGTCGAAGAGGTAGATACCCGGCCGGCGCACGAGGGCGCGGGCGATGCACAGCCGCTGCCGCTGGCCGCCGGAGAAGTTGGTGCCGCCGGCCTCGACCGCGGACGCGAGCCCGTCCGGAAGGGCCGTGACGAAGTCGGCGGCCTGGGCGACGCGCAGGGCCGCCCACAGCTGCTCGTCCGTCGCGTCCGGGTCCGCGATCCGCAGGTTGGTGGCGACGGTGCCGGAGAACAGGTGCGCCCGCTGCGGCACGAGCCCGATGCCGGCGCGCAGGCTCTCCAGCGTCAGCGCGGTGATCGGGTGGCCGCCGATGGTGATGGTGCCGTCCGTGGCGTCGAGCAGCCGCGGGATCAGGTTGAGCAGCGTGGTCTTGCCGGCGCCGGTCGAGCCGATGATGGCGGTCGTGCGGCCGGGCTCGGCGGTGAAGCTGATGTCCTCGAGCACGGTGCGCTGGGCGCCGGGATACCGGAAGCCGACGTGATCGAAGCGGAGCGCGCCGGTGACCCCGGCGCGTCGCCCGTCGTTCTCCCCGGTGCTCTCCCCGCCGCTCTCCTTCATCAGCACGGAGGCGTCGACGGCGTCCGGCGCGGAGACGACCGACGGCTCGGCGTCGAGCACCTCCTGGATCCGCTCGGCCGAGACGGAAGCGCGCGGCAGCATCATGAACAGGAACATCGCGAACATGACCGCCATGAGGATCTGCATGATGTAGGCGAGGAACGCGGTGAGCGCGCCGATCTGCATCTGACCCGCGTCGATCCGCATGGCCCCGAACCACAGGACCCCGACGGTCGCGACGTTGACCACGAGCATGATCGACGGGAACATCAGCGCCAACAGGTAGCCCGAGGCGAGCTGGGTCCCGGTCAGGTCCCGGTTGGCGGCGTCGAACCGGTTCTCCTCCTGGCGCTCGCGCACGAAGGCGCGGATCACGCTCAGCCCCATGATCTGCTCGCGCAGCACGCCGTTGACCCGGTCCAGCTGCGTCTGCCCGCGGCGGAACAGCGGGACGAGCCGCCGGACGATCAGCCCGATCACCACCAGCAGGACCGGCAGCACCACGAGGAGCAGGCCGGAGAGGGCGACGTCCTGCGCCAGGGCGAGCACGACGCCGCCGATGCCCATGATCGGCGCCGTGACGAGCATCGTGAACGACATCAGCACGATCATCTGGACCTGCTGGACGTCGTTGGTGCTCCGGGTGATCAGCGACGGGGCGCCGAACCGGGTCACCTCCCGCGACGAGAACCGCTGGACGGAACCGAACACCTCGGCGCGGGCCTGCCGGCCCACGCTCATCGCCACACGGGACGCGAGCGCGATCGCGGCGATGTTGCAGAGGATCTGCCCCACCGTCATGACGAGCATCAACCCGCCGAGCGACCAGATCACGCCGAGGTCGGCCTTGACCACGCCGTCGTCGATGATGTCCGCGTTCAGTGTCGGCAGGTAGAGCGTGGCGAGGGTCTGCAGCAGCTGCAGCGCCACGATCGCGGTGACCGCCGCCCGATGGCGGGCGAGGTGGCGGCGCACCAGCCGGATCAGCATCGGGTCTCCTTCCTTCGTCCTGCCGCAGGTCTGCTCTGCCGCAGTGTCCGTCCAGGGACGCCTCCGGGGCCGGGTCCGTGAGGACGCCGGGCCCGGAGGCGCCGATGGGCGGCACCCGCCCGGTGGGCCGGTGCCGCCCCTGGAGTGCGTGCCGGGTCAGCGGCGCGCGGCCTCCAGTGCGTCGTCGTGGTCGGCGTCGAGGTCCTCGACGCCGGTCACACCGTCGTCCGCGCGGTGCTCCGCCCGGTGTTCAGCACCGTGCGTCGCCGGGGCGGCGTGCCGGCCCCGGCGGACCGGTGAGCCGTCCGCGTCGCGCTCGTCGTCGGCAGCGGCCGCGGCGGCGTGCCGACCCCGGGCCGGGGCGGTGTCCCGGCCGTGGGCGTCGTCGGCGGTCGTGCCGGAGACGGTGCCCGCGGCGGTGACCCCGGAGGCCGCAGCCGCGACGATCGGGATGGAGCCCGACGGCGGGGTGGCCTTGGCGGCGTCGACCGGCTCGGCGCTCGGCTTGACGTCGATGGTCGTGCGGAGCGTCTTCTCACGGATCAGCAGGACCGCGATCAGGACGACGACCGCGACGATCGCGGCGTACCGGAAGATCAGGCCGGTCGCGTCGCCGTAGGCGCCCTGGATGATCTCGCGGATCGGGCCGGGCAGGGCGTTCAGGTCGAGCGAGGCGCCGGAGCTGCCGCCGGTCGACCGGATGCCGTGGGCCGCCAGGCCCTGGGTGGTCAGGTCGGTGACCCGGTTGCCGAGGACCGCGCCGAGCACGGCCACGCCGATGGCGCCGCCGAAGGAGCGGAAGAAGGCCACCGAGGCGCTGGCCGCGCCGATGTCCTGCACCCGCACGGTGTTCTGGACGGCGAGCACGAGGTTCTGCATCAGCGCACCGGTGCCGAGGCCCACGAGGAAGATGTAGACACCCACCTGCCACAGGGGCGTGGTGTGGTCCAGCGTCGAGGCGAGCCCGAGGCCGGCGATCAGCAGCACGGAGCCGATCACGAGGTAGCGCTTCCACTTGCCGAAGCGGGTGATCAGCTGTCCGGCGACGGTGGTCGCGATCAGGTTGCCGAAGATCATCGGCAGCATCAGGAGGCCGGCCTCGGTCGGGGTGTACCCGCGGGCGATCTGGAAGTACTGGCCGAGGTAGGTGTTGCCACCGAACAGGCCGATGCCCACGGCCACCGAGGCGATGATGGCGAGCGCCGTCGTGCGCTCCGAGACGATCTTCAGCGGCACGATCGGCTCGGTGACCCGCGACTCCACGAAGATGAAGAGGGCGATCAGCACGATGCCGCCACCGACCATCCAGATGGACTGGGGCGACCACCAGTCGTAGTAGTCGGCCTTGCCGGCGAAGGAGACCCAGATGAGGAGCAGGCTGACCGCCGAGGCGAGCAGCACGGCGCCGAACCAGTCGATGGACACCTTGCGCTTGACGTTCAGGTGGCCCAGGTGCAGCTTCAGCTGGATGATGACGAGCGCGATGACGGCCAGCGGCACGCAGACGAAGAACGTGCCCCGCCAGCCGAGCGAGCTGTCGACGATGACGCCGCCGAGCAGCGGACCGCCCGACATGGCCACGGCCATCACGCCGCCCATGTAGCCCGAGTACCGGCCGCGCTGACGCGGCGGGATGATCGTGCCGAGGATCGCCTGGGCGAGAGCGGTCAGACCGCCCATCGCGAGGCCCTGGACGACGCGGCCGATCATCATGACCGGGATGGTCTGCGCCAACCCGGCGCCGATGGAGCCCAGCACGAACATCACGATGGACACCTGGACGAGGAGCTTCTTGTCGAACAGGTCGGCGAGCTTGCCCCAGATCGGGGTGGAGGCGGCGTTGGACAGCAGCGCCGCGGTGATGATCCAGGCGAAGTCGGTCTGGGTGCCGTGCAGGTCGCCGACGATGCGCGGCAGCGCGTTGGCGACGATGGTCGAGGAGAGGATCGCGGTGAAGAACGCCGCGAGCAGGCCGGTCAGGGCTGCCAGGATCTCCTGGTGGGACATGTGCGGTTCGTCGACGGGCGGGGTCGCCGCCGGCCGTTCCGCTGTGGTGGTGCTGCTCATGAAGGGTTTCCTCTACGCGATCTTGATGGCGGCTTCGGGAGCGCTCGCGGGCGCCTCCCCCGGGTCCCCGTCGTGACGGGGCCGGACGTTCTCGTGCTGGGCGATCTGGAAGACCTCGCTCAGTCGGCCCAGGGTTCGGGTGGCGGTCTCGGCCTCGGCCTCGTCCCACCCCGTCAACAGGTCTTTGAGGCGCTGCGTGCGCTCGGCGTTGACGGCGCCGACCAGCCCGCGGCCGGCGTCGGTGACCGAGAGCAGGCTCGCGCGACCGTCGGCCGGGTCGGGGCGCCGGCTCAACAGCCCCCGCTCCTCCAGAGCCGAGATCTGGCGGCTCAGGGCGGACGTGCCGATCCCGAGGTCGTCGGCCAGATCCGTCGCCCGCCGCTCGGAGGCGCTGCAGAGCATGTAGAGGATGCCCACGTGGGCCATCCCCACCCCCTCGGCGGACGGGCTCTGGTGCGCCGTGACGTGCTTGATGATGCGCTGCAGGCGCATGATCTGCTCCACCAGCGCCGCGGCGGTTCCCTCGGTGACGGTCATGATCTCCTCCGTCGTTTTGTTGACCTAACCAACAATAGGAGGATTGTTTGCTTAGGTCAACTAACTTCGTCGTTATGCTGCTCACATGCCGAAGATCACCGTCACCGACCTGACCGATGTAGTGCTGCGCAGCACCAGTGTCGGCCCCATGGACAACAACGTCTACCTGCTCACCGGCCGCCGCTCCGGCGCCCAGGTGCTCATCGACGCCGCCGCCGACGCGCCGGCGATCGCCGAGCTCATCGCGTCCGCCGCGACGGACTCCCCCGCCGATTCGAAGCTCGAGCTCATCATCACGACGCACCAGCACCACGACCACGTGGGCGCCCTCGCCGAGGTCGCCGAGAAGACGGGCGCCCGCACTGCCGCCGGACGTGACGACGCCCCGGCGATCGACGTGCCGACCGCCGTGCTGCTCGACCACGGCGACGTCGGGCAGTTCGACGGTTTCGCGCTCGAGGCGATCGCCCTGCGCGGGCACACCCCGGGATCCGTCGCGCTGCTGCTGCGGGACCCGGAGGGACCGGACCACCTGTTCAGCGGCGACTCCCTCTTCCCGGGCGGCGTCGGCCGCACGACCAGCCCGGAGGACTTCCGCTCCCTGTACCGGGACGTCGTCGAGCGGGTGTTCGAGGAGCTCGACGACGACACTGTCGTCCACCCCGGGCACGGCCTGCGCACGACGCTCGGCGCGGAGCGCCCGTCGCTGCCCGAGTGGGAACAGCGGGGCTGGTGACGGGGACGGAGTGATCCCGGTGCCGTCCGTCCGTGCTCACGCGGACGGGCGGCACCAATCCGGGGGCCGGGTGTACTCCGAATCCCTTCCGCAGAGGCAGTCGAGCGGGAACCGGCGTGCGCGCCGAAACGGTCGGCTGGAGCCGGGGGGCCGTCGAGCGGACTGATCGCGCCCGGGTGCGGGTGCGGCACTCCCGAGCGAGACGAGGACCTACATGGTCACTCCTTCGTCGTGCGGCACTCCTCCGTCCTGCCGCATCCTCCCCCACCGGTGCGACCTGTGAGCGCGGCCGTCGACGCGGCGTCCAGCCCGTGGCCCCCGGCCGTCGACCGCCGGGCGGGCCGCCGCCCCACCGTCGGTGAGGCGATCCGATCCCTGCCGTGGCTCGTCGTCGTCCTCGTGTGCAGCGGTGTCGCGATGATCCCGTCACTGTCCGGCACGCCCGGCGGCGTGACGGAGGAGGCAGCCCTGACGGGCCGCGCCTTCTCTCTGACGCATCTCGACACGGTCGTACCGTCGGCGTGGACGGCGCAGCCCCCGCTCGGATGGATCCAGCTCGGCCTGATCACCCACCTCAGCGGCGCCTTCGACCGGCACGAGCTGGCGATCGACGCCACCCGGGAGACGGTGCTCGTCGCCACCCTGGTCAGCACCGCCCTGGTCTTCTGGGTGTGCCGGCGTCTGCCCCTCTCCCGTCCCGCGGCGACGCTGGCCGCCGCGGCGTTCGCCCTGACCCCGCTCGCGCTCGCCGAGCACCGCCTCGTGGTGGCTGAGAACCTGGCCACCGGCTGGTGGCTGCTGGCCGTCCTCGTGGCAACGGTCCACCGGTGGCGCCTCGCCGCCCCCGCGACGGCGGTGTGTCTCGGGATCGCCGCACTGACCGCGCCGTCGTTCCTCCTGGCCGGGGTCCTCCCGCTGTGGCTCCTGCTGCGGGTCGGCCGGGACGATCGGTCGCCCGACGGCCGTCCCGCAGCGCAGGACCGGTCGATGCTGCTGACCGGCGGCGTCCTCCTGGCACTGGCCTGCGGGTACCTGCTCGTCGTCGCGGTCTTCACCATCGCGGCCGGTCCGGCGGGATCGCCGGGTTCCGGTGCCGCCCGTCCGCTGGGAGACGCGATCGCCGCCTGGTGGGCCCTCGATCCCGTCTCCGTGACCATCGGGACGCTGGGCACGCTCGGCGCGCTGCTGATCCGCCGGGTCCGCCCCGTCGCGGTGACCGCAGCACTGATCACGGCCGCCCTGCTGCTGCCCGGTCTCGACGTATCCCCCTCCGCCGTCGTTCCCCTGGCGGCGCTAGCAGCCATCGGCGTCGCCGCGGTGGCGGAGCGGGTCACCGTGTCGGCGCTCCGCTCCACGTCCCGTCGTCGCGCCGCCCATCGTCCCGTCCTCGGCCCTCGGGCAGCCGTGGCCGTGGTCGCTCTCGTGGGCACCGTCGCCGCCGGGCTGGCCGTGTGGCCGGGTCGCTGGGCTGCGACGGCGTCCGCCGACGCCGATCCGGCGGCGTCCCAGGCCCAGCGGTGGGTGCTGCAGAACGTCGCCCGGGACAGGCGCGTCGTCGCCGACGACGCCACCTGGGTGGCCCTGCTGCACGCCGGCTTCAGCCCGGCCCGCCTCGTCCGGTACGGCGCCGAGGACGAACGCGTCGCCCTTTCCGAGCCGACACCGGACGCCCTGCGCGCCGTCGACTACGTCGTCGCGAACACCGCATTCCGCGCGCTGGCCGACCGACCGGGTCCGGTCGCGACCGCCTTCGAGGGGGCCACCCTCGTGGGGTCCTTCGGAACCGACGCCGACCGTGTCGTGGTCTGGCAGATCGAACACCGTGCCGCCACGGCCCCGGCCGGACCCTTCCTGGTCCCGCAGCACGTCGACGCGGAGCAGCGGCGCGCGCGGAGCTCGGCCGGCGCCGGCCTCCTGGCGGATTCCCGGCTGACGCTGACCGCCGGGGACCGGGAGCTGATCCGCAGCGGGCGGGTCGACACGCGGGTGCTGCTCCTGCTGGCCCGACGCATCGCCGACTCCCCGGTCACCGTGGCGGCCTTCCCCGCCGATCCGGGGACGGACGGCGCGGACCGGCACCGGGTGCTCATCAGCTCCGACGCCGGTCGACCGACCGTTCTGGACAGCGCCACCGCCGCCAACCTGCTGATCTGGGCGCGGTCGCTGACGGGCCCGCTGGCGCCGCAGTCGGTCGACCCGACCGCACCGGGCGTGCTCATCGCGTACCCGCTCGGCGAGCCTGCGCACCTGCCCGGCGTCGACGCGGCCGGATGACGCGAAGCGGCGTCCTCAGCCGCGAGCGCGGCGGGCGCCGTCGATCCAGGCCGCCGGCCGGTCGACGACGCCCTCGAGCACGGTGATCGCGGCGCCGGTCGCGGCGGGAGCGCGGTCCTCGACGTGCTCGTCGACCGTGACGGTGGGGCCGCCGAACCGGCCCGCCAGCACGCGGGACCCGAGCCTCGCGGCGAGGTCCGGGGCGATCAGGGCGCCCAGCCGGCCGAGGTGACCGCCGAGGACGACGGCGGGGATGTCGAGCAGGTTGACGGCGCTGACGAGGGCGGTCTCCAGTGCTCCGGTGGCGGTCGCCAGGGACTGCAGGGCGGCCTCGTCCCCGGCCCGGCAGGCGGCGGCGAACTGGTCGATGCCGGCCGTCGTGGGCAGCCCGGCGGCGGTCTGCAGCGCCCGCAGCCCGGCGTAGCGCTCGAGGCAGCCGCGCGAGCCGCACGGGCAGGCCGGACCGTCGGCGTCCACGCACACGTGCCCGATCTCCCCCGCCCAGCCGTGCTGGCCGCGCATCACCCGGCCGCCGAGCACCGCGGCACCGCCGATGCCGATCTCGCCCGAGAGGTAGATGAAGTCCTGTGGTCCGTCCGGGCGGCCCGGGACGGGCTGGGCGACGGTCACGGCGGCACAGTCGGCCTCGTTGCCCACGAGCACGGGCCCGAGCTCCGGTGCCGCGAGCATGGGCTCGGGGTCGAGGGTGGGCCAGCCGAGGTTGGGCGCCCGCAGAAGCGTGCCCGTCTCGGGGCGCACGATGCCGGGCAGCGCGAGCCCCGTCCCGACCAGCGTCCGGTCCTCCCCGCCGGCGGCGACCACCCGCGTCCCGCACGCGCCCATCAGTGGCAGCACCTCGGCGGGGTCGCTGCCCACGAAGTCACCGTCGACGGCCTCCTCGGCCACCACGGTGCCGTCCAGCGCCACCAGCCGTGCCAGCAGGAACGTGGCGTTGACCTGCAGGCCGAGCGCGCACAGCCGGTCGTCGGCGACGACGGGCGTCGCGGGACGCCCGAGCCCCCCGCCGACCTTCGCGACCTCGCGCACGAGGCCGCCGGTGAGCAGGTCGTCGACGAGGCGGGAGACGGTCGAACGGGTCAGCGCCGTCGCGGCGGCGACATCGGCGCGGGACATCGCCGTGGGCGCGCCGAGGACGATGCGGGCGACGAGCGAGAGATTGTGCTCGCGCAGCGTGGCCTGGGTCGCGGCCGCCGCCGGTCGAGGCCGCGCGGGGGCACCGGTGGCGGTGTTCACGGCATTGACTGTAGCCGACGTCACTATTATGTTGTGTGAAGCAACAAATGATGGACGACGGTTTCACGAAGGAGCCACGATGGTGCGCCAGCCCACGAAGGACGACCAGTTCTCATTCGGCCTCTGGACGGTCGGGTGGACGGGCATCGACCCGTTCGGATCCGCGACCCGGCCGAGCCTGGACCCCTGGCAGTACGCCGAGAAGCTCGCCGAGCTCGGCGCGTGGGGCATCACGTTCCACGACAACGACGTCTTCCCGTTCGACGCGGACGAGCAGACCCGCCGCCGCATCACCGGCCAGCTCAAGGACGCCGCCGACAAGGCCGGCCTGGTGATCGAGATGGTCACCACCAACACCTTCACCCACCCCGTCTTCAAGGACGGCGGCCTGACGTCGAACGACCGCGGCGTGCGCCGCTTCGGGCTGCGCAAGGTGCTCTCCGCCGTCGACTTGGCCGCCGAGATGGGCGCCAGCACCTTCGTCATGTGGGGCGGCCGCGAGGGCGCCGAGTACGACTCCTCCAAGAACCTCTTCGCCGCGATGCAGCGGTACAAGGAGGGTCTGGACACCGTGGCCGGCTACATCAAGAGCCAGGGCTACGACCTGCGCATCGGCCTCGAGCCGAAGCCCAACGAGCCGCGCGGCGACATCTTCCTGCCCACCGTCGGGCACGCCCTGGCGCTGATCGCCGAGCTCGAGCACGGCGACATCGTCGGCCTGAACCCCGAGACCGGCCACGAGCAGATGGCCAACCTCAACTACACGCACGCGCTGGCGCAGGCGCTGTTCAGCGGCAAGCTGTTCCACATCGACCTGAACGGCCAGAAGGGCCTGAAGTACGACCAGGACCTCGTGTTCGGTCACGGCGACCTGCTCTCGGCGTTCTTCACGGTCGACCTGCTCGAGAACGGCTTCCCGGGCTCCCCCGACGGCCCCCGCTACACCGGGCCGCGGCACTTCGACTACAAGCCCTCGCGCACCGAGTACTTCGAGGGCGTGTGGAAGTCGGCGGAGGCCAACATGGCCACCTACCTGCAGCTGGCGGAGAAGGCCCGGGCGTTCCGCGCGGACGACCGCGTGCAGGAGGCCATGCGCTACGCCGGCGTTGCCGACCTCGCCGAGCCCACGCTGTCCGCCGGGGAGTCCGTGGCGGACTTCCTCGCCGCCGACGACGGGTTCGACCTCGACGCCGCCGCCGAGCGCGACTACGGGTTCGTCCAGCTGCACCAGCTCGCCCTCGAGCACCTGATCGGCTGACCCGTGGCCCTCGTCGCCGGCGTCGACAGCTCGACGCAGTCCTGCAAGGTCGTCATCCGCGACGCCGCGACCGGGGCGCTCGTGCGCTCCGGCTCGGCGCCGCACCCCGACGGCACGGAGGTCGACCCCGAGGCCTGGTGGTCCGCCCTGCAGGCGGCCGTCGAGGATGCGGGCGGCCTGGAGGGCGTCACCGCGATGGCGGTCGGCGGCCAGCAGCACGGCATGGTCGCGCTCGACGCCGACGGCGCCGTCATCCGGCCCGCGCTGCTGTGGAACGACACGCGTTCGGCGGACGCGGCCGAGGACCTCGCCCGGGAACTGGGCGACGGCGACCTCGGCCGCGGCCGCGACGCGCTGCTGGAGGCGGGCGGCTCGGTGCCGCTGGCCTCCTTCACGGTGACCAAGCTGCGGTGGCTCGCCGACCATGAACCGGACAACGCTGCGCGGGTGGCCGCCGTCGCCCTCCCCCACGACTGGCTGACCTGGCGGCTCACCGGTTCGACGGACGTCCGCACGCTGACCACGGATCGCTCCGACGCGTCCGGCACCGGCTACTGGCACCCGGCCTCGGGGCAGTACCGGTGGGAGCTGCTCTCCCGGGCGCTGCACCGCGACGTCGGCCCCGACGAGCTGGCGCTGCCCCGCGTCGCCGAGCCGTTCGAGGCGGTCGGGACGACGGCGGCCGCCGGTGCGATTCCCGCAGGCATCACGCTGGCCCCCGGCTGCGGCGACAACGCCGGTGCGGCCCTCGGCCTCGGGCTCGCCCCGGGCCAGGTGTTCGTCTCGATCGGCACCTCGGGCGTGGTCGCCGCCGTCGCCGGGTCCGCCGCCGCGGACCCGAGCGGCATCGTCGCCGGTTTCGCCGACGCGACGGGTGCGTTCCTGCCGCTCGCGTGCACGCTCAACGGGACCCGCGTCCTCGAGGGCGGCCGGCGCCTGCTCGGCGTCGACCACGCCGACCTCAGCGCGCTGGCCCTGGCCGCACGGCCCGGCGCCGGCGGCCTCGTGCACGTGCCCTACCTGGAGGGTGAACGCACCCCGAATCTCCCGCGGGCCACGGGTTCGCTCCACGGCATGACACCCGCGTCGCTGACCCGCGAGAACCTGGCGCGCGCCGTCGTCGAGGGGCTGCTGTGCCACCTCGCCGCGGCCCTGGACGGCATCCGGGCGCTCGGCGTCGACGTCGCCGAGGTGACACTCGTCGGCGGCGGCTCCCGCTCGGAGGCCGTGCGCCGGCTCGCTCCCGGCCTGCTCGGGGTGCCCGTCGTCGTTCCGGCGCCGGGCGAGTACGTGGCCGACGGCGCCGCGCGGCAGGCGGCGACCGCCGCCGCCGGTGCGGGCACGCTCGTGGCATGGGAGCGCAACGGGGACGAGCGGTACACGGGCGAGGCGCAGCCGGACGTCCGTGCGGCGTACGACCGGCAGGCCGCCCGGGAGGCCGAGGCGTTCGCACCGACGGCAGGCGCCTGAGCACCGCGGTCTCCACCACCACGCGCCGACGACTTCCGGGGGGGACCTGCTGACGGGCGGGCCCACCCCGGTCGCACGACCGGGGTGGGCCGGGTTCCCGGCTGCCCCCTGCTGACGCCCGTCGGCGGCACGGCGGGTCAGTCGGCGGTGCGGAACTCCCAGCGGATGTGCACGCGCCGCGTCTGACCCGGCTGCAGCACCGTGGACGGCAGGTCCGGTCGGTTGGGGGCGTCGGGGCACTGCTGCGCCTCGAGGGCCACCCCGTCGCCGGGCCGGTAGAGGGCGCCGCCGTGACCGGGCACGCCGGTCGCCAGGACGTTGCCCGTGTACACCTGCACCGAGGGCTGGTCGGCGAGCAGGCGCACCGCGCGGCCGGTGCCGGGCAGGCTCAGGTCCGCGATCTCCCGCAGCCCCTCCCCGTCCGGCAGGTACGGGTGGTCGATGCCGCCGACCGCGGCGACCTGCGGCACCGGTCGCCGGCGGGCGCGGCCGAGATCCACCCCGTCGCGCAGGTCCAGGCCCGCGTCGGCCACGTCGACGACGTCTCCCGGGATGCTGGTCGCGTCCACGGCCAGCACCCGCCCCGCGGGGACCCGCAGCACGTGCTCGTCCACGCTGCCGTGGCCGGCGAGGTTGAGGTAGAGGTGGCTGGTCAGGCTCACGGGCGTGGGCGCGTCGGTGACGGCCTCGATCGCCAGGTCCAGCGTCGATCCCTCGACCGTGTACCGGGCGGTCACGTCGAGGCGCCCGGGAAAGCCGCCGTCCCCGTCGGGACTGGTCAGCGCGAGCTCGAGGGTGAACGGCGTGTGCGCGGTGACCTGCCAGTGCCGCCGGTCGAACCCGGCGGCACCGCCGTGGAGGGTGTTGTTCCCGTTGTTCGCGTCGAGGGTGTACCGCTGCCCCTCGAGGTCGAAGGCCGCGCCCGCGATCCGGTTGGCGAACCGGCCGATCAGCCCGCCCAGGAAGGCGTCGGGATGGGCGAGGTAGCCGGCCATGTCGGCGAAGCCCAGCGCGACGTCGGTCCAGGCGTCATCGGCCCTGCGGTCGCGCAGCCGGATCCGGTTCACGGTCGCGCCGCGGTCCAGGAGGGTGACCGCGAGCGCCTCGCTGCCGATGACCAGCGCGGTGACCGGATCACCCGACGCGTCGGTGCCGAACCGGCGCGACGAGCCAGGCGCCTCCTCCCGTGTGTCCACGGACGCCTCCACGGCCTCGTTCACGGTTGTGCTCCTGTCCTCGCACGTCGGGTCCGGTCCACCATCTCACGCGCCACGACACCCGCCGCCGGCACCCGCCGGTCGCCGTCCGTCCCGCGGTCCCCCGGCCGCGGGACCGGACGCCGCTCGTGGCGACAGCCGGGGACGACCGTCACCGGTGCGGCGTCACTGCCGTTCGAGTGTCCACGGGGTCGTGAGCACACGCCCCTCGGGCACCACGCGCCGTTGCCCGATGAGGGTGAAGGGCAGCTCCGCCGGCAGGTCCCGGCTGGACGTGCCCACGCGCAGGCTCATCGCCCCGGGCTCGACGATGCGCTCCAGCGACGTGCCCGTGAAGGAGGTGCGGTCCGCGTGCACCCGGAACCGGACGCACGCCGACTCACCGGGCTCGAGGCTCACCTTGGCGTAGCCGATGAGCGCGATGATCGGCCGGGTGACCTCGGCGACGTCGTCGTGCAGGTAGAGCTGGACCACCTCGGTGCCGCGCCGCTCGCCCGGGTTGCTGACGGGAACGCTGACGACGAGCTCCCCGTCGACGGCGATCTCGGTGCGGTCCAGGGACGGTTCGCCGAGGCTGAGCCGGGTGTAGCCGAGGCCGTGCCCGAACGGGTAGAGCGGCCGCGGGTCCAGGTTGGAGACACCCTCGCTGAACCAGCCGAGCGGCGGCGCCAGGTAGGTGCCGGGCTGGCCGCCGACGGTGGCGGGGATGCCGACCGGGAGGCGGCCGGAGGGGTCGACGACGCCGGTGAGCACGTCGGTCAGCGCCGCGCCGCCCTCCTCGCCGGGCATGAACGCCTGGACCACGGCGGCACAGCGGTCGGCGTACGCGCCGAGCGCGTAGGGGCGGCCGGAGACGACGACGAGGACCACGGGCGTGCCGGTCGCGAGCACCGCCTCGACCAGGTCGCCCTGGACGCCGGGCAGGCGCAGGTCCTCCGCGTCGCAGCCCTCCCCCGAGGTGCCCTGACCGAAGAGGCCCGCGAGGTCGCCGACGGCCAGCACCGCGACATCGGCGGCTTTCGCGAGGTCGACGGCGGCGTCGATACCGGACCGGTCGGCCTCGAGCACGGGGGCGCCGAGCGTGTGGGTCACGGCGTCGCCGAGCCGCTCGGTCAGCGCCTCCCGCAGCGAGTCGACGCGCAGGCCCAGTCCGAGGTCGGGGTAGCGGCCGAGCACGTGGTTGGGGAACGAGTAGCAACCCATGAAGGTGCGGGCCTCGTCCGCGCACGGCCCGATCAGGGCGACCGACGTGCCCTCCGCGAGCGGGAGGACGCCGTCGTTGGCCAGCAGCACGATGCTCTGCTCGGCCACCTCGCGAGCCAGCTGCCGGTTCGCCGCGGAGTCCAGGTCCCGGTCGGCGCCGACGGTCTCGGGGTCGAACCCGGGGTCGAGCAGGCCGAGATCGATCTTCTGGCGCAGCACCCGCTCGACGGCGGTGTCGATCGCGGCCTCGTCGAGCAGGCCGGCCTCGACGGCCTCCGCGAGCCGCGCGTACGTGCCGGTGTTGGGCAGCTCGACGTCCAGGCCGGCGCCGACCGCGAGCGCGGCGGCCTCGGCCGGCCCGCCGGCGATGCGATGCATGGTCTCGAGGAAGGTCACGGCCCAGTAGTCGGAGACGACGACGCCGTCGAAGCCCCACCGCTCGCGCAACACCCCGGTCAGCAGGTCCCGGTTCGCGCCGGCGGGCACACCGTCGACGTCGGAGTAGGAGTTCATCACCGAGCGAGCGCCGCCCTCGCGCACCGCGACCTCGAACGGGTAGAGCATGACGTCCTCGAACTCGCGGGGCCCCATCGGCACGGGCGCGTGGTTGCGGCCGGCACGGGAGGCGGAGTAGCCGGCGAAGTGCTTGAGCGTCGCGTGCACGCCCGCGGACTGCAGGCCCCGCACGTACGCGGCGCCGAGGGTGCCGACGAGGTACGGGTCCTCTCCCGTCGTCTCCTCGACGCGGCCCCATCGGTAGTCGCGCACGACGTCGAGCAGCGGGGAGAGGCCCTGGTGCACGCCGACCGCCGCGAGGTCCGCGCCGATGGCGTGGGCCATCCGCTCGATGAGGTCCGGGTCGAACGTCGCGCCCCAGGCGATCGCGGCGGGGTAGACGGTCGCCCCGTAGGCGGTGAACCCGGTCAGGCACTCCTCGTGGGCGATCGCGGGGATGCCGAGCCGGGACCGGTCCACGACCTGCCGCTGGTAGTCGCGCAGATGCGCCAGGCCGTCCTCCACGGACACCGGCTCGGTGCCCCAGTTGCGGGTCAGGTGACCGAGCCCGTCGCGGGTCGCGTCGTCCCAGGTGACGCCGGCACTCAGGCCGCTCTCCATCGGGGCGACATCACCGGCGATCTGTCCGGCCTGTCGCGGCGTGGGCCAGAAGCTGCCGAGCTGGCCGATCTTCTCCGCGAGGGAGAGTTCGGCGAGCAGGGCGGCCACCCGGGACTCGGTGGACTGCTGCGGGTCGTTCCAGAGATGCTGGTCGTTCCGGAGATGCATGAAGCTCCTGGGGACGGGCACCGGGACCGGTGCGAGACAAGGACAGAGAAAGGAGAAGGAGACGGGGTTACTTCGAGAAGCCGGCGGTCAGGCCCGAGACGAGCTGCCGGCGTCCGACGGCGTAGGCGACGAGCAGCGGCAGGACCGAGAGCACGACGGCGGCCAGGACGGCGGGCACGTTGACCGTGAAGGCGCCCTGGAAGGACCACAGCGACAGGGGCAGCACGCGCTCGCCGGCGCTCTGGGTGAGGATCAGCGGGAACAGGAAGCCGTTCCACACGTTCAGTGCGTCGTAGATCGCCACGGTGATGATCGCCGGCCGGGCCAGGGGCACCGCGAGGGACCACAGCATCCGCCAGGGGCTCGCGCCGTCGACGGTCATCGACTCGAACAACTCCCCCGGCACGTCCCGCAGGAAGTTGACGAGGATGAGCACGGTGATCGGGATGGCGAAGGCGATGGACGGCAGGATCAGCGCCCACAGGGTGTCGTAGAGGCCCAGCTGCACGATCAGGTAGTACACGGGGATGATCACGCCCTGCAGCGGGATCGCGATGCCGAGCAGCAGCGCGTCGAAGAACCGCCGGGAGAACCGTGACGGGTTGCGCACGATCACGTACGCCGCGAGCAGGCAGACGAACACGGCCACGGCCACGCTGACCCCGGTGACGATCACCGAGTTGAGGAAGTAGGTCGCGAAGTCGGCCTTGAGCACCTGCCCGTAGGCGGCCAGCGTCGGCGCCGTCGGGATGGAGAGCGGGTTCGCGGAGAAGTACTCGGCGCGCGGGCGCAGGCTCGTGACGACGATGTAGTAGATCGGCAGGATCGTGATCGCCAGCCAGAGCCAGCCGAGGATCCCGCCGATGAGGTTGGGGGCCTTGCGGCCGCGCAGGCCGAGGGAGATGGCGGAGGGCTTCCGTTCGCGCAGGGCGATGGCCATGTCAGGCCCCTTCCAGGCGGCTGGCGGCGTTGGCGCCGCCGCCGAGTCGGTTCAGTGCGAGCGAGACGGTCAGGCCGACGACGACGAGGAGCACCCCGACGACGCTCGCCCCGCCCATGTCGTAGGAGCGGAAGCCGCGCAGGTACATGTCCAGCGGGAGGATCCGCGTCGCGTCGCCCGGTCCGCCGCCCGTCATGACGAAGATCAGGTCGAAGTACGTCAGGGAGCCGACGATCATCAGCGTCGAGGACGTGATGATCGTGTTGCGCACCTGCGGCAGCGTGATGTGCAGGAACGAGGTGACCCGGCCGGCACCGTCGATGCGGGCCGCCTCGTACATCTGCACGGGGATCTGCCGGACGGCGCCCTGGTAGAGCAGGGAGTGGAACGGGATGAACGACCAGGAGACGACGAACAGCAGGGTGGGCATCGCGAGGGCCGGGTTGCCGAGCCAGTCCTGGTTCAGCCAGTCCAGCCCGAAGGCGCGGCCGAGGCCGAAGTTCGGGTCCAGCAGGGCCTTGTAGGCGATGCCGATCGCGGCCGCCGAGAACAGCAGCGGCAGGAAGTACAGGACGGAGAGCACCGCCCGGTACCGCTCCTGACCGGCCATGAACACGCCGAGCAGCAGGCTCACGGGGAACTGGACGAGCCAGCTGGCGGCGGTCAGGATGAGCGTGAGGCCGAAGGCGCGTTGCGTGGTGGGGTCGCTGAGGATGCGACCCCAGTTGTCGGCACCGATCCACGAGGGGGTGCCGAGGCCGTCCCACGAGGTGAAGGACAGCGCCACGACCCCGACGAGGGGAATCAGCGCGAAGACCGCGAAGAACGCGAGCGCCGGCGCCGCGAGCCAGGCCGAGGGGCCGGTGCGCGCACGCTCACGCGCACCGGCTCGTCGTGCTGGACTCACTTGGCCGCCTTCATGGCGTCCGCGAACTGCTGTGCCGTCCCCTGGCCCAGGAACAGCTTGCCGAGGTTCGTCAGCAGGGTCTGGGACTGACCGGAGGTGAGCGCCTGGTCCCAGGAGAGCTCGAAGTTCGGCGCGTTCTTGACCATGCCGTAGGCGTAGGTCAGGAAGTCCTTCTGGTCCGAGGCGGAGAGCTTGCTCTCGGCGTCCTTGGTGACCGGGACGTTGCCGCCGTCGATGAGCGACTTGACGTAGGTGTCGTCGAACAGCGCCTCGTTCAGGTACTGCGTCGCCGCCTTCTTCTGCGCATCCGTCGCGGACGCGGAGATCGACCAGAAGTTCGCCGGGTTGCCGACGATGTCCTTCGGGTCGCCCTTGCCGCCGGCGACCGACGGGAAGTTGGCGTAGCCGAGCTTGCCGGCCTTGACGAAGTCCGGGTTGTCCGTGAGGAAGCTCGCGTAGACCCAGGCGCCCTGCAGGAGCATGCCCGCCTGGTTCTGGTGGATGAGGGCGACGTCGGCGCCCGAGTCCGCGGTGACCGAACCGTAGCGGTCACCGAACGCCCCGGCCTTGACCAGCTGGGAGATCATGTCGAGGGCCTTGAGCATCGCCGGGTCGCTCCAGGCGGACGCGTCGCCGGCCTTGATCTTGGCGAACAGCTGCGGGCCTCCCACGCGGTCCGCGAGGTACTCGATCCACATCAGCTCGGGCCACACGCTCTGGCCGGCGAGGGCGATCGGCGTCTTGACGCCGGCCGCCTTGAGCTTCGCGACGTCGGAGAGCAACTCGTCGAAGGTGGTCGGCGCAGCGCTGATGCCGGCCTTCGTCATGAGGTCCTTGTTGGAGAACAGCACGACCGGCTGGGCGTTGTTGTTCGGGACCGCGTAGACCTTGCCGTCGACCTTGCCGGATTCGAGCACCGAGGGCAGGATCCGGGACTGGAGGTCCTTCGTCGAGTCGGTCAGGTCGACGACCTTCTTGTTCTGCACGTACTCCTTGAGCGTGCCGCCGGTCCAGTTGTAGATCAGCGTCGGGGCGTTGCCGGAGCCGACCGCCGTGCGGATCTTCTCCTTGTACGCGTCGTTGGCGAAGAACTGCGAGTCGACCTTGGCGTCGCCGTGGGCGCCGTTCCACTCGTCGAACGAGTCGTGGAACGCCTGCTCGGCGCCGCCCGTCAGAGCCCACGCGGAGAATCCCGACCCACCGTTCGCTCCGCCCGCACCGCCCGGCTTCGCTCCCCCGCCACAGCCGGTGAGCGCGAGCGCCGAGGCGACGGCGACCGCCACCATGCCCGTCCGTAGTCCTCGCATGGCCATCCTCATTTCTGCGCAACGTTGCGCTGTTGTTTCCGTCACATGACACGCTAGAGCAGCGCATCAGCGCGGGACAAGAGGGATCGACGACTTTTTTCTTCCACGCAACAAATAAGCTAGGGCGCGGCGATGGACGAAACGTTTCGATCTGACCTACGGTGTCCCCATGGAGCGGGTGGGCCTCGGCGAGGTGGCGAGAGCGGCGGGTGTGTCCAAGGGCACCGCATCGAAGGTGTTCAACGGGCGCCACGGCATCTCCGCGCAGACGGCCGCCCGGGTGCGCACGGCCGCCCATGAGCTCGGCTATGTGTCCACCGAACGGACACGTCCGGGCGGGCCGCCCACCGTGTGGGTCGTGTTCGACACGCTCGCCAACCACTACGCGGCCACCGTCCTGGACGGTCTGCTCGCTGAGGTGCACGCCCTCGGCGCCGTCGCCGTGATCGCCCGCTGGGGCGACGCGCGGGGGCCGGCGCCCCGCCCCGCCACCGCCGAGTGGATGCAGTACGGGTACGCCAACGGCGCCGACGCCTTCCTGCTCATCACGACACCCGTCGACGACGCGCAGGCGCGGACCGCCCGCCGCCTCGGCACCCCGCTCGTCGTCATGGACCCCTCGACACCCATGCCTGCCGGGGTGCTCTCGGTGGGTGCGACCAACTGGCGCGGCGGCATGCAGGCCACGGAGCACCTGATCGGTCTCGGCCACCGCCGCATCGCGTTCGTGGGGGCACCCGACTCGTCGACGCCGGGCGAGGAACGACGGGCCGGCTACGTCGCGGCGCTCGCGGCGGCCGGCCTCCCGGTCGACGATCGGCTCATCGTGCCCGGCGCGTTCCGCTTCGAGGACGGGCTGGCCGCCGCGGACCTGCTCGCCGCCCCCGAACCGCCCACCGCGGTGTTCGGGGCGTCCGACGCCGTCGCCCTCGGCGTCCTCGAGGCCGCGCGCCGGCTGGGCAGGCTGGTGCCGGAGGACCTCTCGGTGATCGGCTTCGACGACTCCTACGCCGCGTCCAGCGCCTCTCCCCCGCTGAGCACCGTCAACCAGCCCCTCGCCGAGATGGGGCACGTCGCCGTCCGGTCCGCCCTCGCCGGCGTGCGCGGAGAGGCCGCGACGTCGGCCCCCGTCCAGCTCGGCACGCGGCTCGTCGTCCGGTCCTCGACGGCGGCACCGGCAGCGGACTGAGCCCGTCCCGCCGACGTCGCGCGACGCCGGTCCGGCCGCCGTCGAGCGCCGTCGCGCACGGCCGGGCGCCGTCGTGCCGGCCGATAGGCTGGACCCACCATGCTGCTGACCGAGTACGCCGCCGCCCACGGGGTCACCGGCGCCCCCCTCCGACCCATCGATCAGCGGACCACCGGACCGGACGACGCCGCGGGCGCCCCGACGCCGGAACAGGTGTACGACGCGTTCAACGGCTGGTGCAGCGGGCGCGGCATCGAGCTCTACCCGGCGCAGGACGAGGCCGTGCTCGAGCTCGTCTCCGGGTCCCACGTGATCCTCGCGACGCCGACCGGCAGCGGGAAGTCCCTGGTCGCCGTCGCGGCCCACTTCGACGCGCTGATGCGCGGCCGGCGCAGCTACTACACCGCCCCGATCAAGGCGCTCGTCTCGGAGAAGTTCTTCGACCTGTGCGCGGTGTTCGGGCCGATGAACGTCGGCATGGTCACCGGCGACACCGCCGTCAACCCGGACGCGCCGATCGTGTGCTGCACCGCGGAGATCCTCGCCAACCTGGTGCTGCGCGCGGGCCGGCACGCCGACGTCGAGACCGTCATCATGGACGAGTTCCACTTCTACGCGGACCCGCAGCGCGGCTGGGCGTGGCAGGTGCCGCTGCTGGAGGCGCCGCAGAGCCGGTTCCTGCTGATGTCCGCGACGCTCGGCGACGTCACCCGGTTCGCCGACGGGCTGACCGAGCTGAACGGGAAGCCGGCGGCGGTCATCGCCAATGCCGAGCGGCCGGTCCCCCTGTCCTTCGAGTACGCGATGACCCCGGTGCACGAGACGGTCGAGGAGCTGCTCACCACCCACCGGGCGCCCGTCTACATCGTCCACTTCAGCCAGGCGGACGCCGTCGAGCGGGCCCAGGCCCTGATCAGCCTCAACCCGGCGAGCCGCCAGGCCCGCGACGCCATCGCCGAGGCGATCGCCGGGTTCCGGTTCGCCGCCGGCTTCGGCCGCACCCTGTCCCGGCTGCTGCGGCAGGGGGTGGGCGTGCACCACGCGGGCATGCTGCCCAAGTACCGCCGCCTCGTCGAGCAGCTCGCGCAGGCCGGGCTGCTGGCGGTCATCTGCGGCACCGACACCCTCGGCGTCGGCATCAACGTGCCGATCCGCACGGTGCTGATCACGGCGCTGAGCAAGTACGACGGCACCCGCACCCGGGTGCTCACCGCCCGCGAGTTCCACCAGATCGCCGGGCGAGCCGGCCGGGCCGGGTACGACACCGCCGGCACCGTCATCGTGCAGGCCCCCGAGCACGTGATCGAGAACGAGAAGGCCCTGCAGAAGGCGCGGGACAAGTTCGGCGACGACGCGAAGAAGCTGCGGCAGGTGACGAAGAAGAAGCCGCCGACGGGCTTCGTCTCGTGGGGTGAACCGACGTTCCGCCGGCTGGTGGAGGCGCCCCCGGAGCCCCTGCTCTCCAGCTTCACCGTCTCCCACGCGATGGCGCTCAACCTGCTCGAGCGGGACGAGGACCAGGTCGCCGCCATGCGCCGGCTGATCGAGGCGAGCCACGAGCCGCGGCAGCGGCAGCTCGTGCTGCTCCGCCGTGCCCTCGGCATCCTGCGGGAACTGCTCGCCGGCGACGTCGTCGAGCGGGTCCCGGACCCCGTCCCCGGCGGACGGGTGCTCGCCCTGCAGGTGGACCTGCAGCCGGACTTCGCCCTGAACCAGCCGCTCTCCGGCTTCGCGCTGGCAGCCCTGTCGATCCTGGATCCGGACGAGCCGGCGTACGCGCTGGACGCGGTCTCCGTGATCGAGGCGACCCTCGAGCCGCCCCGGCAGGTGATCGCCGCCCAGGCCAACCGGGCCCGCACCGAGGCGGTCGCCGCGATGAAGGCCGACGGCGTGGAGTACGAGGCGCGGATGGCGCGGCTGGAGACGATCGCACACCCGCAGCCGCTGGCGGAGCTGCTGGAGAACGCGTTCGAGACGTACCGCCGCGGGGCGCCGTGGCTCAACGACTTCGCGCTCACGCCCAAGTCCGTGGTGCGCGACATGTACGAGCGGGCGATGGGCTTCACCGAGTTCACCGCCTTCTACGGCCTGGCCCGCAGCGAGGGGGTGCTGCTGCGCTACCTCGCGGACGCCTTCCGGGCGCTGCGCCAGACCATCCCCGCCGACGCCCGGCGGGAGGACCTGGGGGACCTGGTGGCGTGGCTGGGCGAGCTGGTGCGGCAGGTCGACTCCTCCCTGCTCGACGAGTGGGAGCAGTTGCTCGACCCCGAGCACGTGGAGGACGCCGTGCGGGAGCACGAGCGGACCGGCGTCGAGGCCGCGCAACCCGCCACCCCCGTCACGGCCAACGCCCGCGCGTTCCGGGTCATGGTCCGCAACGCCCTGTTCCGGCGCGTGGAGCTCTTCGCGGCCGAACGCGAGGAGGAGCTCGGGGAGCTCGACGGCGACGCCGGATGGGACGCGGACCGGTGGGGCGCCGTCATGGACGACTACTTCGACGAGCACGAGGAGCTGGGCACGGGGCCGCAGGCGCGCGGGCCGGCGCTGCTGATCATCGACCAGACTCCCGGCCGCTGGCGGGTGCGGCAGATCTTCGACGACCCGGCCGGCGACCACGACTGGGGCATCAGCGCCGACGTGGACCTGGCGGCCTCGGACGAGGCGGGCGCGGCGGTCGTCACGGTGACGGACGTGGGCCGCCTCGGCGGCTGACGCCGTCTTCGAGCCAGCTCGACATGCTCAGTGCGTTCCGTCGGTCGCGTCGAACCATTCGCCCTGCCCGGCCGGATGGTCGCCGACCTCGACGACGTAGCCACCCGTCCCCTCGCCCTCGGGTGCGCCACCGCGCGCACCCCCGAGGATGGCGCGGGTCAGGTCCCCGGCCGACTCCAGCAACTCGTCCGCGGACGCCTCCAGGTGCGGGTCGAGGACGGCGCCGTGCTCTAGGTCGGCGCCCGCCCGGCCTGCCCGCAGCACGGCCCGGCGCACCAGCTCCTTCATGAACGACGCGGTCGTCCCGGCACTCCGGTCGGCGATCCGCGCCACCGTCGCCTCGCCGACCGGGATCCCGGCCGCGTACCGCCGCAGCAGGCGCTCGCGCTCGGGCCGCCCGGGCCGGTCGATGTGCACGGCGAGGTCCACCCGGCCGGGCCGCTGCACCAGGGCCTCCTCGAGCAGGTCCACCCGGTTGGTCGTCATCAGGAACGCCACGTCCGCGTCGGCGTCGAGGCCGTCCAGCGCATCGAGCACCGCGAACAGCAGGGGGTTGCCGCCGGGCGTGTACCCGCGGTCCGCGGCCACCAGGTCGACGTCCTCGAGCACGACGACGGCCGGCGCCAGCGCCCGGGCCAGCGCCGCGGCCTCGGCGATCATGGCGAACGCGCTGCCCGAGAGCAGGATGACCGTCGCCCCCGAGGCGCGTCCGATCAGGTGCCGCACGAGGTGGGTCTTGCCGGTGCCCGGCGGCCCGTGCAGCAGGAGCCCGCGCTTGACGTGCTGCCCGTACCGGCGCAGCAGCGCCCGCTGCCGGTCGGTGTGCAGCACATGCTGCTCGACGGCATCGAGCACCCCGGCCGGCAGCACGACGTCGTCGCGGGCGACGTCCGGCCGTGGCAGGAAGGTCAGCCCACCGGAACTCGGGTCGTAGTCGGAGGCGGTGAATCCGAGCACCTGCCCGCGCAGGACGCTGTGCTCGCGCATCAGCGCCGTGACCCGTTCGACGAGCCGCTGGGCCGTGGCCCAGTCCGGGGCGAGCACCTCCAGCGAGGCGGCCGGGCGGCCGTAGTGCGGGACCGCGCCGCGCTGGACGACCGCGACCGGTGTCCCGTCCAGGCTGAGCAGCCGCACGCCCAGCCCGACGACGCGGCAGACGGCGGTGGGCCCGGTCGCGGCGGTCCGGTGGTCGACCGCGCCGACGGCGACGGACGCGCCCCAGGAACTCGACAGCAGGTCGACCAGCGACTGGTGGTACCGCTCGTCGCCGCCGGCGATGCCGACGGTCCGGGCCGTGCCGCCGCCGGCCTCGGCCAGCCGGTCCAGGGCGATGTCCGCGTCGACCAGCCGGTGCGCGGGCAGCTGGTGGGTCAGGACGTCGACCTCGCGCAGCGGCCGACCCAGGTGCTCCTCGAGCAGGAGCTTCAGCGGGGTGCCGTCCTGGGGTCCGGCGGTGGGGCGGCGCAGCAGGTCCTGCACGAGGGCGGCGAAGTCCTGCAGGAATCGGTCACGGTCGGCGTCCATGCGCACACTCTAGGGTGCGGGCCGCCGGTTCGGGACGGGTCGGACGGACGAACCCCCACGCCAGCTCGTCAATCGATGGTCCAGGCGGGCCGAATTCCGCCCCGATCGTGCATCTATCGACGAGCTGGCGGGGGTGGGTGGTCAGCCGTGCTCGGGCTTGCTCACCGCGTCCGCCTCGGCGGCCGGGACGTCCTCGGGGGCCGGGGCCGCGCCGGTGCGCTGGAACTCCCGGTGCTTGCCGCGGGCGCGGTCGAGCAGGTCGTGGAAGTGTTCCTCGGACGTGATCAGTTCGTCCCGATAGCGCGGGGAGACGGTGCTCAGCTTCTCCCGCAGCCGGGCGCCCTTCGCGGCCAGCTTCTCCCGCTCGGGGGCGGGCGCCTCCTGCGGCAGCTCGACGTACTGCTGCGAGACGGTCTGCACGCCCCCGATGATCCGCAGGGCGCGGCCCTTCGGGCTGTACAGGGAGGCCAGGACGGTCACGACGAGCACCCCGACGATGACGCCGAGCGAGAGCCCGGTGCTCACCTCGACGACCGTGACGTGCTCGCCGTCGTTGATGAACGGGAGGTTGTTCTCGTGCAGGGCGTGCATCACGAGCTTGACGCCGATGAACCCGAGGATGACGGCCAGGCCCCACGAGAGATAGATCAGCCGGTCGAGCAGTCCGTCGATGAGGAAGTACAGCTGGCGCAGGCCGAGCAGCGAGAAGGCCACCGCGGTGAACACCAGGTACGTCTGCTGGGTCAGGCCGAAGATCGCGGGGATGGAGTCGAGCGCGAAGAGGATGTCCGTGCCGCCGATGGCCACCATCACCAGCAGCATCGGCGTCATCATGCGCTTGCCGTTCCTCCACGTGAACAGCTTGTCGCCGTCGTAGTAGTCCGTGGTGTGCATGAACCGCTTCGCGATGCGCGTGACGACGTTGTCCGCCTCGTCCTTCTCCCCGCCGGAGACCTCGCCCTTGATCAGCGAGCCGGCGGTCAGCAGCAGGATGAGGCCGAACAGGTAGAACACCCAGGCGAACTCGTTGATCAGCCCGGCGCCGACGAAGATCAGCGCGGTGCGGGCGATGAGCGCGAAGGTGATGCCGAACAGCAGCACCTTCTGCTGATCCTCCCGGGGCACCGTGAACGAGGCCATGATGATGAGGAAGACGAAGAGGTTGTCGACCGAGAGCGCCTTCTCGGTGATGTACCCGGCGTAGTACTCGCCGGCGTACTGGCCGCCCCACAGGACGAGGACGACGAGGCCGAACACCAGGGCGATGCCGACGTAGATCGAGGACCAGACGGCCGCTTCGCGCAACGTGGGTTCGTGGGCCTTGCGGACGTGGAACACGTAGTCGAAGGCGAGCATGCCCAGGATGACGACGACGGTGACGATCCAGACGGCGGGCGAGACGTCCATGGGACTCCCTCTCGGGGACGGGGAACGGGGACAACCCGTCCCGGCCCACACACCGTGGTACCGGAACGGAGCGCCGTAAGTCTCTCCACCGCCTGAGGCTGCGCCGGATCCGTGGATCCGGCGCCTCGGGCTGGTCGCTGCGTCCGGCCGGTCACCCGGCGTGCTGACGTCCGCAGCGCGGAAGGATACTCCCCTACGTCTGCATCGAGCCTAGCAGAGCGTGGTCCGCGCACACGGCCGGCTCTGTCACGATCACGTACCGCCAGACGACGCCGGACGGTCCGTCAGAGCGCGTTCGCCGGACGGGTGGCGCGGTGCGTGAGCCGCAGGACCGACGCGATCGCGATGCCGAGCAGCACGACGGCGGCCAGGTTGAGGCCGAGGAAACCGGTGCCCGCGAGGAGGGCGCCGGCGACGGCGCTGCCGACCGCGCCGAAGGCCCCCATCAGGGTGTCCGAGACGCCCTGCGCCAGGACGCGGGAGGCCGGGTCCACGCTCTCGGCCAGCAGCGTCGAGCCGGCCACGGTCGAGGCGGACCAGCCGAGGCCGAGCAGCAGCAGGCCGACGGTGACGACCGGCACGTGCGCCTGCCCGAGCCCGGCGAGCACGACGGCGAGCACGAGCACCGCCTGCCCGGCCAGCAGCGTCGCCGTCCGGCCCCACCGGTCCGTGCACCAGCCCATCACCGGGGAGAACGCGTACATGCCGAGGATGTGCAGCGAGATGGTGAGGCCGATCAGGGCGAGCAGGTCCGGCTCGTGCAGGTGGGCTGCCGCGTCGGCCGGCTGGGCCGCGTTCAGGTGCTGCAGGTGCAGGGGCGTCATGGACATGACGGCGACCATCGCGCCGTGCGCGGCGAGCACGCCGAGCAGCGCGGCCAGCGCCCGCGGTTCGCTCCGGATGGCCGTCCATCCCTGGCGCAGTGCGGCGGGTCCGCGTGGGGCGGGCCCGGCGGCGCGTCCGGCCGCGGACGCACGGGCGGTCAGCAGCGGATCGGGCCGCAGGGCGAACAGCAGGATGAGGGCGCCAACGGCCATGCCCGCGAGGGAGATGACGAACGGGCCGGCGATCTCGGGCAGGCCGAGGGCGCGGCCGAGGACGGCGCCCGGCCGGACGAGGTTCGGGCCGGCGACGGCGCCCACGGTGATCGACCAGACGACGATCGACAGGTCGCGCCCGCGCCGGGCGTCCGTCGCCAGGTCCACCGCGGCGAACCGGGACTGCAGGTTCACGGCGGTCGCGAGGCCAACCAGCGCGGCGCCGACCAGCAGCAGGGCGAAGAGCCCGGTCAGGACGGCGAGCACGATGACGGCGCAGCCGACCATCGCCCCGGCGAGGCCGGTGACGAGGGCGATCCGCCGGCCACGGCGCACCGCCAGCGCCGAGAGCGGCACCGCGACGACGGCGGCGGCCAGGGTGAGGGCCGTCGTCGTCGCGCCGGCCCACGTCTCCGAGCCTGAGAGCCGGACCGCGAGGATCGAGCCGAGGGCGAGGGTCGAGCCGTTGCCGAGACCGCTGAAGAGCTGCGCGACGGCGAGCACGCCGACGGTGCGCCGCTGCAGGGACCGCGTCGGGTCACCGTCCGCCGACGGGTCCGTTGCCCCGTCGCCCGCAACCGCGGTGTCCACGCCCGTGTCGTCCCGAGCGGGTCGCCGACCGGCCGAGCGGTCCGCCGCTGGACCGGCCGGCTGCTCGGTCGAGAGGTCCAGCGGCGGGCCTGCGGGCGGTTCTCCGGCGGGCGGTGTCGACGTCATGACGGCAGCGTAGCCCGGCACCCGCCGCCCACCGGCCCGCTCACCGATGCATGAAGGCGAAGGCCGTCAGCGGCCCGTCCGGCCGGTCATCTCAGAGCGAGCGGGCGGGTCGCAGACGGACTCAGCGGCCGCCGTCGGACCGGCGTCGCTCGTGCAGGTCCCGCGCCTCACGGTACTGCTGGCGCACCTCGTCGTCGGGGTCGAGGTCGGACGAGTCGGCGCGGGTGTTGTTCGCCGCCTCGACGGCCCGGTCCCGCGCGGTGACGACGCGGTGGAAGGCGTCCTGCCGGTGCTCGACGGCGGTGTCCTCCCCGAGGCCGCGGTAGGTCTCGATGGCGGCCTTGAGCTCGGCGACCGCCTGCAGCGCCTTCGCCTTCGGGCTGAGCAGGCTCGCCACGGTAGCCACGACGATCACCCCGACGATCACGACGAGCGAGACGATCGTCGGGATCTCCGGCGCCCACTCGATGGGGTGGCCGCCGTTGATGAAGGCGACCTCGTTCTCGTGCATCGCGTGCAGCATGAGCTTGATGCCGATGAACGCGAGGATGACCGAGAGCGCGTGTTTGAGGTAGATCAACCGCTCCATCAGGCCGCCGAGCAGGAAGTACAGCTGCCGCAGGCCCATCAGCGCGAGGATGTTGGCGGTGAAGACGATGAACGGGCTCGTCGTCAGGCCGAAGATCGCCGGGATCGAGTCGACCGCGAACATCAGGTCGGTCACGCCGAGCGTGACGAACACGAGGATCATCGGCGTCCAGAGGCGCCGTCCGTCCTGGACGGTGCGCAGCCGGTTGCCGTCGAACTCGTCGGTCACGGGCACGACCCTGCGCAGCCGCGAGATCAGCGGATTGTCCCCGCCCTCGGACTCCTGCTCCCCCGTGTCACGGGCCTGCTTCCAGGCCGTGTAGAGCAGGAACACGCCGAACAGGTAGAACACCCAGCTGAAGGTGTCGATGATCGCGGCGCCCAGGCCGATGAAGATGCCCCGCAGCACGAGCGCGATGATGATGCCCACCATCAGCACTTCCTGCTGGTATGTCCGGGGTACCCGAAAGCGGGCCATGATGATGATGAAGACGAAGAGATTGTCGATGCTCAGGCTGTACTCGGTGACCCAGCCGGCCACGAACTGGCCGGCGTGCTCGGCGTCGACGACGAGGAGCATGACCACCGCGAAGGCCAGCGCGAGTCCCACGTAGAAGGCGACCCACAGGCCGGCCTCCTTCATCGAGGGGATGTGCGGCCGTCGGTAGACGTAGAGCAGGTCGAACAGCAGGACGGCGATCAGGACGACGAAGGTGCCGACC
The DNA here is from genome assembly GCF_036881825.1 of Tersicoccus mangrovi. NCBI lineage: Bacteria > Bacillati > Actinomycetota > Actinomycetes > Micrococcales > Micrococcaceae > Tersicoccus > Tersicoccus mangrovi. The sequence goes on from NZ_JBAJMW010000004.1 coordinate 215,797, forward strand.
TCGAACGCCACGGGAAGCTGCGGCATGAAGTGCCTTTCGGGTGCGAGGGAGTCCCATAGGTCTCTCCGACACACCGACGCTCGTGAGCCGCGGGCATGCACACGCACCCGGCCGGACGACAGTGTCCAGCGTGCTGACGGGTGCGGATCGGACGGGATACTCCCCTACGCTGCCGATCAGTGTAGTCCGCTGCCCCCGCCGTCGGGCAATCGGGCGATCCACGCCGCCAGTACGGGGTCGTCCCAGTAGCCGCCGTGACCGCGAACGGGGTCCGGCGGGATCGGGTCGGTGAGCTCGAGGTTCTCGGCGCCCGGGATCGGTCCGGAGACCGGATCGGTCGCCCGGTAGCCGTTGACCCAGCCCGCGGTGCGGGCGGCCGCGGCCTGTTCCAACCCGGTGCCGATCCAGGCCGGAAAGAGGCCGCGGAAGATCGTGTGCACGGGGCTGCCGGTCGTGACCAGGCCGGGCAAGCGCTCGACGCTCGGCCGCTCGACGGGCCGCCGCTCGGCAGGCTGCGGCTCGGCAGGGGGCAGGAGCGGCTGCGTCTCGTCCGGCGGCGGCGCGAGGGATCCGCGCGGGGTCGTGGCCAGCAGCCACAGGCAGAGCAGGCTGCCCTGGCTGTGGCCGACGAGGACGACAGGCCGGTCGCGGTGGGCGGCGAGCTCGGTCCGCAGCGCCGCCATCACGTCCGCGCGGTAGGAGCTGCCGGCGAGGGGGTGCGCCCGCACGGGCCAGAATCCGCTGACGTCCCCCACCCGGTTGACGAGCTCGCGCACCCCGCCGAACTGGGCGAGCAGCACGGCGACGGCGACGAGGGTCGCGAGCACCGAGATGAGCAGGTACAGGACGGGGAATACCGGCTGTGCGCGGCGCGACTCGAGGAAGACCACGCCGGCCCAGCTGACCGCGGTGCCCATGATGCCGGACACCGCGAGGCTGCGCCACACCACCGCGCCGGCGTCGAGCACCGCCCGGCGAGCGAGCTCCCGCCACCGGTAGGGGCTGCCGACGGGGACGTCCAGACGGCGGCCGCGCCAGGCGGCGACGGCCAGCGCCGAGCCGACGAGCACGAGGAGCAGGAGCAGGGCGTGCGCCGGCAGGAAGTCGACCCGGTTGTCCTGGTACGTGGTCGGGTCGTCCGCGGCGAGGATGACGCCCACCCAGGTCCCGGATGCGTGTGTGCCCGGGGCGAAGGCCTGCGCCACGCAGGCTCGCGCCGCTGTCGACGACCATGCGCAGCAGGGCGAAGACGGCGTGCAGGACGACGACGCCGGTGGTGAGCAGGAGCGCCGCGCCGGACAGGTTGAGGCCCGACGGGCCCGAGGGGTGCAGTCCCGGTCCGGCCGCGGGTGCTGGCGCCGACCCTGCCTCACCGCTGACTACCGGGCCGGCTGGAACCTCCGGCGCGTTCGGTGCCGACGCGTCGGCCCCCTGCTGCCGGGCGGCGCGCACGAGGAGCGCCGCGCCGAACACCGCGGCGAGGACGACCGAGAGGGCCGCGACGGTCGGCAGCGGGTCCAGCAGTCGCACGACGACGCTCCCGGCGGTGCCGTCCGGCAGTCGCGTCGGGTTGGAGGGCCACGGCCCGGACACCGCCCAGCGTGCGGGCCGGGTGACGGCGAGGACGAGGCCGCCGACCAGCGCGAGCCCCGCGTGCACCGCGGTCACGAGGGCACCGGCCGCCTGCCGGCCGGGCTGTTCCGCCCGGTCGACCTGGCGACGACGTCGGGCCCGCAGGTGGCGCACGACGATCGCTCCCGCGATGAGCACGGCGACGGGCAGGCTGACCCACCAGGCCGCCGCGGCCGGGTCGACGGTCACGGGCAGCCGGGTCAGCACCGTCTCGACCATCGCGACGCCCCACAGCAGGGTGGACAGCGTCAGGACCGCCGAGATGACGGCGGTCGCGGCGGTGAGCCGGCGGGAGCGGTGACCCGCCGGGTGCAGGAACGCGGTCACGTTGACCAGGGTGAACGGGAAGGCGAGGTACCACCCGGCCCGCTGCGCGCGGCGTGTGCCGCGGACCCAGTTGACGATGCGCACCCGGTGACGCGGCAGCCGCGGCGGGTCGACGATCCGCACGCGACGCTGCAGCACCCGGTTGCGCGGCATGCCGAGCGCGTCCGACCACGGCAGGTTGCCGATGCCCTGGACCCGGATCTCGACGAGCGGGCTGTCGTCGGGCCCGGTCGGGGTGCCACCGGGCGGCGCGCCGGCGGTCACGTCAGGCGTGACCAGCGGCGCGCATCTGGCGCAGCTCCTTCTTCAGGTCCCCCACCTCGTCACGCAGCCGCGCGGCGAGCTCGAACTGCAGGTCGGCCGCGGCCGCGTGCATCTGTTCGGTCATCTGCGCGATCAGTTCGGTCAGGTCCTCCGCGGGGGCGGCGGCGAGGCCGTCCTTGCGGATCGTCTCCTGGCCGAGGCCGGCGGCCTTCGCCGCGGAGTACCCGCGCTTGCCCTTGCCGTAGTCGAACTGCTTGAGCAGGTTCTGGGTGTCCGCGTCCTCCCGCGCCAGGGTGTCGGTGATGTCGGCGATCCTCTTGCGCAACGGCTGGGGGTCCACCCCGCGTTCGGCGTTGTACCGCTCCTGGATCTGCCGGCGCCGGTTGGTCTCGTCGATCGCGTTGGCCATCGAGTCGGTGATCCGGTCCGCGTACATGTGCACCTGGCCGGACACGTTGCGGGCGGCACGGCCGATCGTCTGGATCAGCGACGTCGACGAGCGGAGGAAGCCCTCCTTGTCCGCGTCGAGGATGCTCACCAGCGACACCTCGGGCAGGTCCAGGCCCTCACGGAGCAGGTTGATGCCCACGAGGACGTCGTAGGACCCGAGCCGCAGTTCGCGGAGCAGCTCGACGCGGCGCAGGGTGTCCACGTCGGAGTGCAGGTACTGCACCTTGACGCCGTGCTCGGTGAGGTACTCGGTGAGGTCCTCCGCCATCCGCTTCGTCAGTGTGGTCACGAGGACGCGCTCGTCCTTCTCGACCCGGGTGCGGATCTCCCCCAGCAGGTCGTCGATCTGCCCCTTGGTCGGCTTGACCACCACCTCGGGGTCCACGAGGCCGGTCGGGCGGATGATCTGCTGCACGACGCCGTCGCTCTTGCCCAGCTCGTACTGCCCCGGCGTCGCCGAGAGGTACACCGTCTGGCCGATCCGCTCGAGGAACTCGTCCCACTTCAGCGGCCGGTTGTCCATCGCCGAGGGCAGGCGGAACCCGAAGTCGACGAGGGTGCGCTTGCGGGACATGTCGCCCTCGTACATGGCGCCGATCTGCGGCACGGTCACGTGCGACTCGTCGATCACGAGCAGGAAGTCGTCCGGGAAGTAGTCCAGCAGGCAGTGCGGGGCGGTGCCGGGTCCCCGGCCGTCGATGTGCCGCGAGTAGTTCTCGATGCCGTTGCAGAAACCCATCTGCTGCATCATCTCGAGGTCGTAGGTGGTGCGCATCCGCAGCCGCTGGGCCTCGACCAGCTTGTTCTGCGACTCGAGGTCCGCCAGCCGGTCCCGCAGCTCGTCCTCGATCGTGCGGACGGCCCGGGCCATGCGCTCCTCGCCGGCCACGTAGTGGCTCGCGGGGAAGACATACATCTCCTGCTCCTCGCGCACGATCTCCCCGGTGAGCGGGTGCAGGGTGTAGATCGACTCCACCTCGTCGCCGAAGAACTCGATCCGCACGGCGAGTTCCTCGTACATGGGGATGATCTCGACGGTGTCGCCGCGCACCCGGAACGTGCCGCGGTGGAAGTCGACGTCGTTGCGGGCGTACTGCATGGACACGAACTTGCGCAGCAGGTCGTCCCGGTCCAGCCGGTCCCCCACCTTGAAGGTGGCCATCCCGGAGACGTACTCCTCCGGGGTGCCCAGGCCGTAGATGCAGGAGACGGTGGCGACCACGACGACGTCGCGCCGGGTCAGCAGCGCGTTGGTGGCCGAGTGGCGCAGCCGTTCGACCTCCTCGTTGATCGACGAGTCCTTCTCGATGAAGGTGTCCGTCTGCGGGACGTAGGCCTCGGGCTGGTAGTAGTCGTAGTACGAGACGAAGTACTCGACGGCGTTGTTCGGCAGGAGTTCGCGGAACTCGTTGGCCAGCTGCGCCGCGAGCGTCTTGTTCTGCACGAGCACGAGGGTGGGACGCTGCACCTGCTCCACGAGCCACGCGGTGGTGGCGCTCTTGCCGGTACCGGTGGCACCGAGCAGCACGACGTCCTGCTCGCCGCCGTTGATCCGCTCCGCGAGCTCCTTGATCGCCTGGGGCTGGTCGCCCGCCGGCTGGTACTCGCTGACCACCTCGAAGGGGGCCACCACCCGCTTGATGTCCTGCGCCAGACTCATGGTTCAAGGCTAGATCACGGCACCGACAGAACTGCCCGGGTTCGCCGTCAGCGCGACGCCGGCCCCGCCGGGCCGCGCTCAGGGTTCTGCGCGTTCGCGGCTGACGACGCGCACGACGACGGGTTGGTCCGGGTCCGCGGACGCGTGCCGCGCCCCGCCTGAGACCGGGCCGGAGACCGCGCCGCCCGGTAGGGGCGGGAAGCCGACCGCCGTGACGGCCCGGCCCAGCGCCTCGAGGTCGGAGGTTTCCGCAGCCACCGCCACCAGGTCCACGTTCCCGTCGATCTCGTGCGGGCGATCCTCGTTCTGTCCCCCGCGACCGCCGGCCCGCACCGCGGCGACCGGATCCACGGAGGCAAGGGCGTCGCCGCCGGACCGGCGGATCCGCCCGGCCGCGCGGGCGAGGACGCCGTCGTCGGGTGTCCAGGGGGTGCCCCGCCCGGCCGCCCGCTCCAGGGCCCGGTCGCTCGGCCGGCCCGCCAGCAGGGCGCCCTCGAACGGGGCGATGCGCTCGTCCCACAGCCGGTCCACGGCGGCGGTCAGGGCCTCGACCGTGCCGTCGTTGATCAGCACCACGTCGGCGACGGCCGCCCGCTGCTCGTCGGAGGCCTGCGCGGCCATCCGGGCCCGGGCGTCGTCGGCGCTCATCCCCCGCTGTTCGACCATCCGTCGTACCCGCGCGTCCTCGGGCGCCTGCACGACGACGACGAGCGCGAAGGCGTCCGCCTGGCCGGTCTCCACGAGCAGCGGGATGTCCTGGACCACCACCGCGTCGGGCGGCGCGGCCGCGATCCGGCGGTCGGCCTCGGCACGCACCCGCGGGTGGACGATGCCGTTGAGGGTCGCGCGGGCACCGTCGTCGCCGAAGACGATCGAGCCGAGCGCGGGCCGGTCCAGGCTCCCGTCGGGTGCGAGGACGTCCGGACCGAAGGCGTCGGCGACGGCGGCGAGCCCGTCCGTGCCCGGTGCGACCACGTCGCGCGCGAGCCGGTCGGCGTCGATGAGCACGGCCCCTCGCTCGTGCAGGCGCGCGGACACGACCGACTTGCCAGCCGCGATGCCCCCGGTCAGTCCGATCCTCAGCATGCCCCCACCCTAGGCGGAGCCGACGACCGTGCACCGCCTCGCCGGGCATCGGTACTGGTCAGCAGGCTGTCGGCGTGGTGTGCTTGCAGCGTCGCGCCGGAACGCCGGCGTCGACCATCACTCGCCGCACCAAGGAGAACCATGTCGAACTCCACACCGCCACCGCCGTCGAACCCCGATGGACCGCAGGGCGGTGGGCCCTGGAACGGGCCCACCCAGGGCGCCGGGGGGCCGGCCGGTCAGGCACCGGGCTACGGCCAGCCGCAGGCCTACGACCAGTCCGCGGGCTACGGGCAGCCACCGGTCGCCCGCAGGAACCCGGGCATGACGATCGGCATCGTCGGACTCGTGCTGTCCGCGCTGAGCCTGCTCATCTTCGGCTTCCTGTCCATCCCGGGCCTGATCCTGTCGGTCATCGGCCTGCAGCAGTCCCGCCGGGCGGGGATGCGGAACGTGCCCGCGATCATCGGCACCGTCGTCGGGGCCATCGCCCTCATCCTGTGGATCATCGTGCTCGTCGCCCGCCGCTGAGCGGACGCACCATCGTCAGAGCCGCGTCGATCCCGCGACCACGGTCCCCCGGACGGCACGAGGCCCCGGCAGCGTTCGCTGCCGGGGCCTCGTGACGTCGAGCGGGAGAACCGATCAGTTGCCGGTGAGCTTCTCGCGCAGGGCAGCCAGCGCCTCGTCGGAGGCCAGCGTGCCGGAGTCGCGCGGCGCCTCGTCGGAGGAGTAGCTGGTCGAACCCGAGTCGAAGCTGCCGCCGGCAGTCTCCTCGGCCTCGGCCTGCGAGGCGACCTGGCGCTTGTGCGCCTCCCAGCGCTCCTGGGCCTGCGCGTACTGCGCCTCCCAGGTGGCGCGCTGGGCGTCGTAGCCCTCGAGCCACTCGTTGGACTCCGGGTCGAAGCCCTCCGGGTACTTGTAGTTGCCCTCGTCGTCGTACTCGGCGGCCATGCCGTACAGCGCCGGGTCGAACTCGGTGGAGTCCGCGTCGACGCCCTCGTTGGCCTGCTTGAGGGACAGCGAGATGCGGCGGCGGTCCAGGTCGATGTCGATGACCTTGACGAACAGCTCCTCGCCCACGGACACGACCTGCTCGGCAAGGTCCACGTGGCGGGTCGCCAGCTCGGAGATGTGCACCAGACCCTCGATGCCGTCCTCCACGCGGACGAACGCACCGAACGGCACCAGCTTGGTGACCTTGCCGGGGACGATCTGGCCCAGGGCGTGGGTCCGGGCGAAGGTCTGCCACGGGTCCTCCTGGGTCGCCTTCAGCGACAGGGAGACACGCTCGCGGTCCAGGTCGACGTCGAGCACCTCGACCGTGACCGGCTGACCGACCTCGACGACCTCGGACGGGTGGTCGATGTGCTTCCAGGACAGCTCGGAGACGTGCACCAGGCCGTCGACGCCACCGAGGTCCACGAACGCACCGAAGTTGACGATCGAGGAGACCGTACCCGGGCGGACCTGGCCCTTCTGGAGCTTGTTGAGGAAGTCGGAGCGGACCTCGGACTGGGTCTGCTCGAGCCACGCACGGCGGGACAGGACCACGTTGTTGCGGTTCTTGTCCAGCTCGATGATCTTCGCCTCGAGCTCCTGGCCGATGTACGGGGCCAGGTCGCGGACGCGACGCATCTCCACCAGCGAGGCGGGGAGGAAGCCGCGGAGACCGATGTCGAGGATGAGGCCACCCTTGACGACCTCGATGACGGTACCGGTGACGACGCCGTCCTCGTCCTTGATCTTCTCGATGTCGCCCCAGGCGCGCTCGTACTGAGCCCGCTTCTTGGAGAGGATCAGGCGGCCTTCCTTGTCCTCCTTGGTCAGGACGAGGGCTTCGACCTCGTCACCGACGGAGACCACCTCACCGGGGTCGACATCGTGCTTGATGGACAGCTCGCGCGACGGGATGACGCCCTCGGTCTTGTAGCCGATGTCGAGGAGGACTTCGTCGCGGTCGACCTTGACCACGGTGCCTTCAACGAGGTCGCCGTCGTTGAAGTACTTGATGGTTGCATCGATGGCCGCGAGGAAGTCGTCGGCCGATCCGATGTCGTTGACCGCGACCTGGGGGGCAGCGGTCTTGTCGGTGGCGGTGATGGTCATGTAGGAGGGACTCCGATTTGTGGTGGGTTGTCGGTGCGCCCGGCCGGGGCCGGTCGCGGTGCTTGCTGGGTGCAGAATCGAAACGCCGAACCGCGTGCCGAAGACGGAGTGGGTTCCACCCGTCTCCCCCGCACGCAGAAATGCGCCATCTCAGTCTAGTTGCTGGCGGCAACCCGCGCAAAGACGGTCGACACCCTCGCTCCCGGAGGACGGCCGGTCCTGGGCCCGGGGTGAGTGCGACGGCTCAGAACCCCGTGATGCACTGCGGCACGCGGCCGGTGGCGAGCATGCCGCCGAGGAGCTGGACCGCCGCGGGCTCGCCCTGCACGGCGCCGGCCCGGGCGAGCGTGGTCACGCTGATCCCGCCCAGGTACGCCGACCCGAGCGCCGCGACCGAGAGCGTCACCTCGGCGTCCTGCTGCGAGTCGTCCGCCACCCGATGCACGGTCAGGCGCCCGTCGTCGGAGACGACGTCGAAGGTGCCGGCGGCGATGTCGAGGTCGTCGGTGACGCCGATCCGGACCGTCCCCGGCGCGCCGCCGGGCCGGGCCTGCAGCGCCGCCACGGGGTCGAGGACGCGCAGCCACAGGCTGTCCTCCCGTTCGGTCACGGCGCAGGTGCGGGTGTCGGCGACCGTCCAGCGCAGCGGCTCGTCGACGCTGGCGCGGTCCCAGGTGACGACGTCGACGAGGTCGAGCGAACCGATCAGGTCCCACAGCGCGCGGTAGGCGTCGTCGGTGACGGCGACGAAGTCACGGATGCGCACCGTCGTCGGGTCGGCGTCCCAGCCGGCGAACTTCCAGGTCACATAGCCGTCCGGTTCCCCGTCGGGGTCCCAGTGCGCTGCCGCGCGCACGGCGGTGTCCGGCTCGAGGTCCGCTTCGCGCAGCGTGCCGTCGATGTTGCCCGGGTAGGAGGCCTGCCGGTCCATCGAGCCCGGCGTGACGGCGTGCCAGGCGGCGAAGACCCGGCGGGAGATGCCGGCGATCGCCTCCCGCTCGATGAACTCGGTGGTCCCGGCGGTGCCGGCCGCCCCGGTGAGCATGCTCAGGCCGCGGCGGGTGTCGATGCGCAGCGACTCCCGCTCGACGGCGACGCCGAAACCGAATCGCCCGTAGATCGTGGCCTCGGACGCGGTCAGGGCCGCCATCGCGAGCCCGGCGTCGGCGGCTCGGCGCAGGTCCTCGGTCATCATCCGGCGCAGCAGGCCGCGGCGGCGGTGGGTGGCCCGGACGGTGACGGCGGTGATCTGGTGGGTCGGCAGCAGCTCCGCCCCCGTGTTGAGGGTGTGCCGCATGGTGCCGAAGGTGGCCACCGGCACCTCCGGGTCGACGGCGCCGTCGGGCCGGTCCGCCGTCCCGGTCAGGTACGCGCCGGTCAGTTCCCGGTCGTCCTCGAGGTAGAAGCGGGTGGCCCGCTCCGCCTGGCCGGGCACCGGCGGGTTCTCGTGGAAACCGCGGTCGACGGCCTCGATCCAGGCACGGGTCACCGCGTCGGCGCGGGCGTCCTCCCCGACGCCGTCGAGGGCGGCGCGGAACCGGCGGATCTCGTAGTCGGGGTGCGGCACGGCGTCCTCCGGGTCGATGGGACCGGACGCGTCGCGGCCGGCGGGAACAACGGTGGAGCGGGTCCTCAGAAGTACGTGATGCAGTACGGGGCGCGGTCGACGGCGAACATCCGGCCGAGCTGCCGGACCGCCTGCCCGTCCCCGCGGATGCGGCCGGCGTCGGCCAGGGCGCCGACGGTGGCCCCGCCGAGGAACGCGGAGCTGAGGGAGGCCACGTCGAGGGTGACGTCGGCGTCGGGCCGTGGCGTCGTGGCGGTCTGCTGAACGGAGGCCACGCCGCCGCTGACGCCGAGGTCGAAGGTGCCGGCGGCGAACCCGAGGGCGTCCTCGACGGCGAGGCTCAGCTCGCCGTCACCGGAGTAGCGGCGGGCGAGCAGGCACGCGATGGGGTCGAGGATGCGCAGCCAGAGCAGGTCGTCGCGGCCGGTGACCCGGTAGCCGCGGGTGTCGGCCATGGCCCACGGCAGCGGGTCGTCGATGCGAGCCATGCTGAACCGCACCCGCTGGATCAGGTCGAGGTTGCCGACGAAGTTCCAGAGGCCGAGGTAGGAGTCGGGGCCGGTGGCGACGAGGTCGATGACCTTGACCTCGGCGACGGCGTCCCGCGACTCGACGTGCTGGTAGGTGACGTACCCGTCGGGGGTGCCGTCGGCGTCGTAGTGCAGCGCGGCGCGCACGGTGAGGTCCGGCTCGTCGGCGTGCCCGTTGATCGTCCCGTCGATGCGGGCCGGGTAGGAGGCCTGCCGCCCGACCGAGCCGCGGGTCGCGGCATGGAAGCGGGCGACGATGTCCCCGGCCACCTCCGCGATCGCCTCCCGGCGGGCGAGCTCGACGGTGCCGACCGTCGCCCGGTCCAGCGACGGCAGCGCGAAGCGGGAGGTCGTGTCCAGCTCGATCGTGCTGGTCTGGGTGGCCACCCCGAAGCCGAAGCGCCCGTAGATCGTGGCCTCCGACGCGGTCAGGGCGGCGATCGGCAGGCTCGCGTCCCGGGCAGCCGTGAGGCTCTCGGTCATCATCCGGCGCAGCAGGCCGCGGCGCCGGTGGGTCGGCCGGACGGTGACGTCGGAGATGAGGTGGGCGGGCAGGAGGGTCTCCCCCGTGCTCAGCGTGCTCATGTAGGTGGTGAACGTGGCGACGGGCACCTCGGCGCCGACGGAGTGCGGCAGCTTCCGGTCGACGTAGACGCCGGTCATGAGCCGGTCGTCGGCGGCGATGAACTCGGCCTCCCGGCGCAGGGTCTTCGGGGTGAAGGCCTGCTGGTGGAAGCCCCGGTTGACGGCCTGCAGCCAGGCCTCCGTCTCCGGGGAGACGGTGCCGTCGTCGTTCAGCCCGGCCCGGAATCGGCGGATCTCGTACTCGTCGCTGCTGGTCACCCGACCAGCGTAGGTCACCGCCTCAGTGCGCGGCCTCGTGCCAGCTGCGCCCGAGGCCCACGGAGACGTCCAGCGGCACGGACAGGTCCGCGGCGCCGGCCATCTGCTCCCGTACCAGCGCGGTGAGCTGCTCCTCCTCGCCGTCGGCCACCTCGAGCACGAGTTCGTCGTGCACCTGCAGCAGCATCCGGGAGGAGAGGCCCTGCGCCTCGATGGCCCGGTCCACCCCGAGCATCGCCTTCTTGATGATGTCCGCGGCCGAGCCCTGGATGGGGGCGTTCAACGCGGCCCGCTCCGCCATCTCCCGCAGCTGCCGGTTGTCGCTGGAGAGGTCCGGCAGGTAGCGGCGGCGGCCCTCGATGGTCGAGGTGTAGCCGTCCTTGCGGGCGGTCTCGACGATGCCGCGCAGGTAGTCCCGCACGGCCCCGAACCGGGAGAAGTAGTCCCCCATCAGGTTGCGGGCCTCGTCGACGCCGATGGCCAGCTGCTTGGACAGGCCGAACGAGCTCAGCCCGTACGCCAGGCCGTAGGACATGGCCTTGACCTTGGACCGCATGGCCGGCGAGACGTCCTCGGGGGCGACGTCGAACACGTGGGAGCCGACGAAGCGGTGCAGGTCCTCGCCGTCGCGGAACGCCTGGATCAACGCCTCGTCACCGGACAGGTGCGCCATGATCCGCATCTCGATCTGCGAGTAGTCCGCGGTCAGCAGCGTCCTGTACCCGCCGCCGACCACGAACACCTCGCGGATGCGGCGCCCCTCGTCCGTGCGGATCGGGATGTTCTGCAGGTTCGGGTTCATCGAGGAGAGCCGGCCCGTGGCGGCGATGTTCTGCACGTACGTGGTGTGGATCCGGCCGTCGTCGGCCACGGACTTGACCAGGCCCTCGACGGTCTGGCGCAGCTTGCTCGCGTCGCGGTAGGCGAGCAGCGCGACGAGGAAGGGGTGGCCGTCGGTGCGGGCGATCAGGTCCGTGATGGCGTCGGCGTCGGTCGTGTACCCGGTCTTGATCTTCTTCGTCTTCGGCAGCCCGAGGTCGTCGAAGATCACGGCCTGCAGCTGCTTGGGCGAGCCGAGGTTGATCTCCTTGCCGATGACGGCGAACGCCTCCTTCTGGGCGGCGTCGATCGACGTGCTGAAGTCGTCCGTGAGCGCGGTGAGGTGGGCCGAGTCGGCGGCGATGCCGGCGAGTTCCATGTCCCCGAGCACCTTGGCGAGCGGGAGCTCGAGGCGCGTCATCAGGTCCGCCGAGCCGCGGGCGACGAGCTCGTCGGTCAGGTACCGGCTGAGCCGCAGCAGCACGATGCCGTTGCGGGTGGCCGTCGCCAGCCGGGTCTGCTCCTCGTCGCCGGTCAGGTCCAGTTCGGTCTGGCTGCCCGCGGCGTCGTTGGCGGCGATGCTGATCCGCAGGTGGTGCTGGGCGAGGTCGGCCAGCTCGTAGCTGCGCCGGTCCGGCTGCAGCAGGTAGCCGGACAGGGACGGGTCGTCGACGACGCCGTCGAGCACGAGCCCGCGGCCGCCGCGCAGCAGCTTGTAGACGGTCTTGAGATCGTGCACGACCTTGCCGGCCGCGCGGTCGCCGAGCCAGCCGGCCAGGGCCGCCTCGGCGTCGGCGTCGAGCGCGGTCAGGTCGATCCGGGCGCCGACGGCGTCCCGCGGGGCGCCGTCCTCGTCGCCGGGCGCGTCCTCGGCGACGAGCACGAGCGCCGCGCAGTCGGTGCCCTCGACGAGCGGGAGGAGCGCGACCGGGCCGGGCGCCGCGGCGAACCAGGCGGTCAGTTCGGCCGCGGTGGACGGCGTCGTCAGCTCCGGCCCGACGACGTCGTCGGCCCCGGGCGGTTCCTCCTGCTCGCCGAACAGCTCGAACAGGCGGGGCTGGAGGGTGCGGATCTCGAGGGCGTCGAACAGCTCGTCGATGGCTTCCCGGTCCGGGGCGCTCATGCCGAGGTGGTCGAGGCCAACCGGCAGGTCGACGTCCGTGATGAGCCGGTTGAGCTGCCGATTGCGGCGCACGTCCTCGATCCGCTCGCGCAGGGACTCGCCGGCCTTGCCCTTGATCTCGTCCGCGTGGGCGAGCACGCCCTCGAGCCCGTCGTACTGGGTGATCCACTTGGCGGCGGTCTTGGGCCCGACGCCGGGCACACCCGGCAGGTTGTCCGCGGTCTCCCCGACCAGCGCGGCGAGGTCCGGATACCGGTTCGGCGGGACGAAGTACTTCTCCTCGACGGCGGCCGCGTCCATCCGGGGCAGGTCGGTGACGCCCTTGCGCGGGTAGAGCACGGTGACGGCGTCGTCGACCAGCTGGAAGGCGTCCCGGTCGCCGGTCACGACGAGGACGTCGAAGTCGGCGTCCTCGCCCTGGGTCGCGAGGGTGGCGATCACGTCGTCGGCCTCGAAGCCCTCGGCGGTGACGGTGCGGATGTTCATCGCCGTCAGGACGCGGCCGATCAGGTCGATCTGGCCCTTGAACTCGTTGGGGGTGGCGCTGCGGCCGGCCTTGTAGGCGTCGTACTGCGCGTCGCGGAACGTCGGCGTCGACAGGTCGAAGGCGACGGCGATGTGGGTGGGCCGCTCCTGCTTGATCAGGTTGATCAGCATCGAGGTGAAGCCGTAGACGGCGTTCGTGTGCTGGCCGGTGGTGGTGCTGAACTTCTCGACCGGGAGGGCGAAGAAGGCCCGGAAGGCCATCGAATGGCCGTCGATGAGCAGCAGGGTGGGCTTGTCCGGGCTCGTCGTCTCAGTCACCCGTCCACCCTAGTTGCTGGCCTGCCGATGCCGGACCGGAGGAACGCTCTCCCGGCCGCCGGAGAGTGCGCCGTCGCCGCCGGTCGATCCTGCGAGAATGAGCGCCGTGACCGACACCGATGGGCGCACCGCCGTCCCGACCTCGACCGAGACCGCCCGCGAGCAGCTGCGGGCGCGCGGCATCCCCGACGAGCTGCACGACCGGTTCCCGTTCGCCGGCACCGGGCTGGCGGACCGGATGGGCATCGTCTTCACCGAGCTGACGGCCGACCGGTGCGTCGCGACCATGCCGGTCGAGGGGAACACCCAGCCGGCCGGGCTGCTGCACGGGGGCGCGCACGTCGTGCTCGCCGAGACGCTGGGCTCGACGGCCGCGTCGCTGTGGGCCGGGCCGGACGCGATCGTCGTCGGCACCGACGTCAACGCGACCCACCACCGCGGCATCCGCGAGGGCGTCGTCACCGGCACCGCGACGCCGCTGCACCGGGGGCGGACGCTTGCCACCTACGAGATCGTGATGACCGACGAGCAGGGCCGTCGGCTCTCGACCGCCCGGATCACCAATCTGATCCGGCGTCGCTGACCCACGGACGCCGGTGGGCACGCGACCCGACCGTCAGTGGAAGGCCGGGATGATCAGGTACACGCCGTACAGGACGGCGACCGCGCACCCGACGAAGCAGAGCCGGGACACCCAGGTGAGCGTCTGGGCCTGGCCGCCGGTGCGGTCGTTGGCGATGGCGCCGAGCCGCACGCCGAGGGAGAACAGGAAGACGACCGTCAGCGCCGCGATGAGTGTGGCGACGGTGACGACGAGGAAAGAACCCCAGTTGATCATGACCGGCGCTCCCGGGATGCACGGGCCAGCTCGCGGCGGCGACTCTTGGGCGGGATGTCCACGGCGGTACCCGCGGCGTGCACCTCGAGCGCGTTCTCGTGGCTGACCCGCTGCCGGCTGGCCCGCACGAACATGACCGCGATGAAGCCGACGGCGAGAACGGTGACGATGATGAATCCGGCCGTGCCGAGGTCCGCGCCCCACGCGGCGATCGCACCGACGATGCCGGCGGCGGGCAGGGTGAGGACCCAGCCGACGACGATGCGCCCGGCGGTGCCCCAGCGCACCCCGGCGCCACGGCGGCCGAGCCCGGAGCCGATCACGGACCCGGAGGCGACCTGCGTCGTCGAGAGCGCGAAGCCGAGGTGCGAGGAGGCGAGGATCGCGGCCGCCGTGCTGGTCTCGGCGCTGAAACCCTGCGCGGGTTTGACGTCGGTCAGGCCCGCACCGAGCGTGCGGATGATCCGCCAGCCGCCGGCGTAGGTGCCCAGGGCGATGGCCAGCGCGCAGGCGGCGATGACCCACAGTTCGGGGCCGGTGCCGGTGGGCTGCAGTCCGGCCGCGATCAGCACGAGCGTGATGACGCCCATCGTCTTCTGCGCGTCGTTGGTGCCGTGCGAGAGGGCCACGAGGGATGAGGAGAAGATCTGCCCGTACTTGAAACCGCGGCGACGCTGGGTGAGCTTCTCCCCCGACTCCGCGTCGTACCGGCGGGTCAGCGCGTAGGCGAGCCGGGTGCACAGGAAGGCGGACAGGCCCGCGACCGCCGGGGCGAGCAGCGCCGGCAGGATGACCTTCGAAACGACGACCGGGAAGTTGACCGCGCCGAACCCGCTGCCGACGATCGCCGCCCCGATGAGGCCGCCGAACAGGGCATGGGAGGAACTGGACGGCAGGCCGAGCAGCCAGGTCAGCATGTTCCACACGATGGCCCCGAGCAGGCCGGCGAAGATGAGTTCAGGATGCACGGCCGCGCCGCCGTCGCCCTCGCGCAGGATGCCGCCGGAGACGGTCTTGGCCACCTCGGTCGACAGGAACGCGCCGACGAGGTTGAGCACGGCAGCCGTGGCCACGGCCACGCGAGGGGTGATGGCGCCGGTCGCGATGGGCGTGGCCATCGCGTTGGCCGTGTCGTGGAAGCCGTTGGTGAAATCGAAGAACAACGCGATCACCACGACGAGGACCACGACGACGGTGAGGTCCACGGTGATTCCCCTCTGCGCGGGTACGGGATACGGATCGTGCGCCGCATGAACGGCGGGAGAATGCCGCGTGAACGGCGAATGACCGCGACGGCGGCCGACAGCCACCGTAGCAGGTGATCGGAGCCGTTCGTCCCGTCCGGTCCGGACGGTGCGACGATGGTTCCATGGAGCCCGTCGACGCGCTGTCCGAGATCGCCTTCTGGCTCGAGCGCGAGCTCGCCCCCACGTTCAAGGTCAAGGCCTTCCGCACGGCCGCGGACACCATCCGCGGCCTCGACCCGCAGGAGCTGCGTGCCCGGAATGCGGACGGGCGGCTGGCGCGGATGAAGGGCATCGGCGGGCGCACGGGCGAGGTGATCGGTCAGGCCCTGGCCGGTGAGGTGCCGGAGTACCTGGCGGCGGCACGGGAGCGTGGCGCCCAGCCCCTGGCCGAGGGTGGCGAGACACTGCGGGCCCGGCTGCGCGGTGACCTGCACAGTCACAGCGAGTTCTCCGACGGGGGCTCCCCGATCGGTCAGATGGTGGCCGCGGCGGCCCTGCTCGGTCGCGAGTACCTCGCCTTGACCGACCACTCCCCCAGCCTGACCATCGCGAACGGGCTGAGCACCGAGCGGCTGGAGCGGGAGCTGGACATCGTCGCGGGCCTGAACGCGTCCGGGCCCGGGGTCCGCGTGCTCACGGGCATCGAGGTCGACATCCTCGAGGACGGCAGCCTCGACCAGACTCCGGACGTACTGGAACGGCTCGACGTCGTCGTCGCGAGCGTCCACTCGAAGCTGCGCTCGGACCGCCGGACGATGACGCGGCGGATGCTCACCGCGATCGCGGACCCGAACACCGACGTGCTCGGCCACTGCACGGGCCGGCTGGTGACGGGCGGCCGGGGTACCCGCCCGCCGTCGGAGTTCGACGCCGAGGCCGTGTTCGCGGCCTGCGCCGAGCACGACGTCGCGGTCGAGATCAACTCCCGGCCCGAGCGGGTGGACCCGCCGGACGACCTGATCGACCTGGCGCTGGAGGCCGGCTGCCTGTTCAGCATCGACACCGACGCCCACGCCCCGGGCCAGCTGGACTTCCTCCAGTACGGAGCCGAACGAGCCGAACGCCTCGGGGTACCCGCCGAGCGCATCGTCACGACCTGGCCGGTCGAGGACCTCCTGGCCTGGAGCACCAAGCGCAAGGGCGACCGAGCCGGCTGACGCCCCCTGCCAGCACCGGGAGCGCCCGGGCCCCGAACCCTGTCCCCCGACACGCCGCCGTGATGCGGGAAATGACGCCATGTCCCTGGCCACCCCGGCGTGTCCCGGGACGCACTCAAATGCCCGGTGCCGTGCCGGCCGGAGCCGACGAGACCGAACTCCCGATGCAGACCGGACCCGAACAGGACTCGACGCAACCAGGCACGAGGTCGGCGCGGTGCCGGGCGAAAGGGGACGTGTCGACCGGAGCGAACTCTGCGAGCGCAGGGAGATCCAGTCCCCGTGCCCGGTGCCGTGCCGGCCGGACGCAACGAGACCGACCCCGGCCAGACGCAACCCCGGCCCGGTGCCGTGCCGGCCGGACGCAACAAGACCGGAGCCGACGAGAGAGAACCCACCGAGGACAGGGACAGGAAAGACGTCGGTGCCCGAAGTGGGACTCGAACCCACACACCTCTCGGTACCGCATTTTGAGTGCGGCGCGTCTGCCGATTCCGCCATTCGGGCGTGCGAACGAGTGGGAAGCCCCGGCTCGTGCGGGAATCCACTCTACCTGCCGATAGGCTGGAGCGGCGCACCCCGTCAGCCCGATCCGCGTGCTCACGCAGCGAGGAGCAACCGAAGTGTCAGAACCGAACCCGTCGCCGGCAGCGACCACGGCCACCGCCCCGAACGACGCGGGCGCCGGCCATCCCGCCCGGCGGGTCCTGGTGGCCGAGGACGAGACCCTGATCCGGCTGGACATCATCGAGATCCTGCGGGGCGAGGGCTACGACGTCGTCGGCGAGGCCGACAACGGGCAGAAGGCCGTCGACCTGGCCAAGGAGCTCGACCCGGACCTCGTGCTCATGGACGTGAAGATGCCGGTCATGGACGGCATCACCGCCGCCGAGCAGATCGTCGCCGAGCGGATCGCCCCCGTCGTGCTGCTGACCGCGTTCAGCCAGAAGGAGCTCGTCGAGCGGGCTCGCAGTGCCGGCGCCATGGCCTACGTGGTGAAGCCGTTCACCCCGGCGGACCTGATCCCTGCGATCGAGATCGCGTTCTCGCGCCACGAGGAGATCACCGCGCTGGAGTCCGAGGTCGCGGATCTGCAGGAGCAGTTCGCCACCCGCAAACTGGTCGAGCGCGCCAAGAGCCTGCTGATGACGAAGATGGGCCTGACGGAGCCGGAGGCGTTCCGGTGGATCCAGAAGACGTCGATGGACCGCCGCCTGAGCATGCGCCAGGTCGCCGAGACCATCATCAGCCAGATGGCCTGACCTCCGGGCCGACCGGGAAAGCCCCACACCCGAGACACCCGACGGCGGATCACGACGACGAAGGGCCGCTCCCCCGACGGGGAAGCGGCCCTTCGTGTGTCCGCGGTCCGGAAATGGGGAATCAGCTGTGCTGATGGTCCCCGGCGTCGGACGTGGTCGGCCAGGGGCCCACCGGCTCCTTCTTGCGCGTACCCTCGAGCACCGTGCCGGAGTCGCCGCGGTCGCCGACCTTGTGGACCTTCAGCGAGTTGGTCGTGCCGACCTGCCCGGGGGGGGAACCGGCCGCGATGACGACGAGGTCGTCGATGTCCACGAGCCGGTTCTCCTGCAGGAACGTGTCCACGAACTCGGTCATCTGGTCCGTGTGCTCGACGGTCTTCGAGTAGACCGGCTGCAGGCCCCAGGCGAGGCACAGCTGGTTGCGGACGTGCTCGATCGGGGTGAACGCGAACACCAGCTTGCTGGGCCGCAGCCGGGACAGCCGGCGGGCGGAGTCACCCGACTGCGTGAACGTGCACAGGTACTTGGCGTCGAGCATGTCGCCGATCTCCACGGCGGCACGGGTGATGGCGCCGCCACGGGTCTTCGGCTTGGTGCCCAGCGGCGGGACGCGGTCCAGGCCGCCCTGCTCGGTGGTCTCGATGATCCGCGCCATGGTGCGGATCGTCTCGATCGGGTACTTGCCGACACTCGTCTCGCCCGAGAGCATGACCGCGTCCGCGCCGTCGAGGACGGCGTTCGCGCAGTCGGAGGCCTCGGCGCGGGTGGGGCGCGGACTGTCGATCATGGACTCGAGGACCTGGGTGGCGACGATGACGGGCTTGGCCCAGCGGCGGGCCAGCTCGACGGCCTTCTTCTGGACGAGCGGCACCTCCTCGAGCGGCAGTTCGACGCCGAGGTCACCACGGGCGACCATGATCGCGTCGAACGCGTCGACGATGGCGTGCAGGTTCTCGACGGCCTGCGGCTTCTCGATCTTGGCGACGACAGGGGCGCGGCGGCCCTCCTCGTCCATGATCTCGTGCACGCGGCGGACGTCCTCGGCATTGCGCACGAAGGACAGGGCGATGATGTCGACGCCCTGGCGGATGGCCCACCGCAGGTCGTCCTCGTCCTTCTCGCTCAGGGCGGGGACGTTGACGGCGACGCCGGGCAGGTTGATGCCCTTGTTGTTGGACACGGCACCGGGGACGACGACGACGGTCTGAACCTCGGTGGCGCCGACGGCGGTGGCCTGCAGGACGACCTTGCCGTCGTCGATCAGCAGGGTGTCGCCCGTGCGCACGTCCTGGGGCAGGCCCTTGAACGTCGTCGAGCAGATGTCCTTCGTGCCGACGACGTCCTCGGTGGTGATGGTGAAGGTGTCCCCCACGGCGAGCTGGTACGGCCCGTTCTCGAAGCGACCGAGCCGGATCTTCGGGCCCTGCAGGTCGGCGAGGATGCCGACCGGGGTGCCGAGTTCCTCGGCGGCGCGCCGGATGTTCTCGTAGTTGCTCGCGTGCACGGCGTGGTCGCCGTGGCTCATGTTCAGGCGGGCGACGTTCATGCCTGCTTCGAGGGCCGCCTTCGCCTGGGCGTAGTCCTCCAGCGCCGGACCGAATGTCGCGACGATCTTTGCTCTTCTCATGTCTCCCAGCCTAGTGATGCGGACCCCGCAGAAGAGGGTCCGCGGGGGTGTGGTGCGTGTCGAACGGTTGTCCGGCCGGTGACGGCGCGGCGAACACGGCCGCCCGCGGCGATCGCCGGGGTGGCCGTGCTCGCGGCGGGCGTCAGAACGGCAGCAGGTCGATCGGCCGGTCCGACGGGGCGACCGGCGCCGGCAGCCGCGTGCTGCCGCGCAGGTAGGTGTCGACGGCGGCCGCGCACGCCCGGCCCTCGGCGATCGCCCACACGATGAGGGACTGGCCGCGGCCGGCGTCCCCGGCGGCGAACACGCCGTCGACGTTGGTCATGTAGTAGCCGTCCCGGGCGATGTTGTTCCGCTCGTCCAGGTCGGTCTCCAGCTGCGCGGTCAGCGTCTGGGTCTCGGGGCCCGTGAAGCCCAGGGCCAACAGCACGAGGTCCGCCGGGATCTCCCGCTCGGTGCCCGGCTTCGGCACGCGCCGCCCGTCCCGGTACTCGGTCTCGGCCACGCGCAGCGCCCGGACCTTGCCCTCGCCGTCGCCGACGAACTCGACGGTCGAGGCGAGGTAGTTGCGCTCACCGCCCTCCTCGTGCGCCGAGGCGACCTCGAAGAGAGTGGGGAACATCGGCCACGGCTGGTGCTCGCCGCGCTCCTCCGGGGGACGCTTGCCGATCGCCAGCGTCGTCACCGAGGCGGCCTGCTGCCGGTGCGCGGTGCCGATGCAGTCCGCACCGGTGTCGCCGCCGCCGAGCACGATGACGTGCTTGCCCGCGGCGTCGATCTGGTCGTCGACCCGCTGGCCGGCGCCGGCCCGGTTCTGCTGCACCAGGTAGTCCATCGCGAAGTGGACGCCGTCGAGCTCGCGCCCCGGGATGTCCAGGTCGCGCGGGACGGTCGCACCGGTCGCGAGCACGACGGCGTCGTACCGGCGGCGCAGCGCACCGAAGGAGATGTCCTCGCCGATCGTCACGCCCGGCCGGAAGCGCGTGCCCTCGGCCTCCATCTGGGCGAGCCGCCGCTGCAGGTGCACCTTCTCCATCTTGAAGTCGGGGATGCCGTAGCGCAGCAGGCCGCCGATCTCGTCGTCCCGCTCGTAGACGGCGACCGTGTGGCCGGCGCGCGTCAGCTGCTGGGCGACGGCGAGGCCCGCGGGGCCGGAGCCGACGACCGCGACCGTCTGGTGCGTGACGCGGGTGGGGATCACCGGCTCGACCCAGTCCTGGTCGAAGGCCTCGTCGATGATCGAGACCTCGATCTGCTTGATCGTCACCGCGGGCTGGTTGATGCCCAGCACGCAGGACGCCTCGCACGGTGCGGGGCACAGCCGCCCGGTGAACTCCGGGAAGTTGTTGGTCGCGTGGAGGCGCTCGATGGCCTCACGCGGCCGGTCCCGCCACGTCAGGTCGTTCCACTCGGGGATGAGGTTGCCGAGCGGGCAGCCCTGGTGGCAGAACGGCACGCCGCAGTCCATGCAGCGGCCGGCCTGCGCCTGCAGGACGCCCTTCTCCTGCCGCTCGTAGACCTCGTTCCAGTCCATGATGCGCACCGGCACGGGCCGGCGCGGCTGGGTCTGGCGGTCACGGGTCTTGAGGAAGCCGCGCGGGTCAGCCATGGGTCGTCGCCTCCAGGATGCGGGTCCACACCTCGTCGCCGTCGGGATCCAGCCCCTCCTGCTCCGCCTCGTTCCGGGTCCTCAGGACCGCGGAGTAGTCGCGCGGGAGGATCTTGGTGAACCGTCCGACGGTCTGCTCGAAGTTGGCGAGCAGCCGTTCGGCCAGGGCGGACTCCGTCTCGGCGTGGTGGGTGATCATCAGGGACCGGACCAGCTCGACGTCGTTGGCGTCCAGGGGCAGCAGCTCCAGTTCGCCCGACGCGATGCTGTCGGTGTTCATCACGGCCGGATCGAGATCCAGCACGTAGGCGGTGCCGCCGGACATGCCGGCACCGAGGTTGCGGCCGGTGGGGCCGAGCACGAGCGCGACACCGCCGGTCATGTACTCGCAGCCGTGGTCGCCGATGCCCTCGACGACGGCGGTGGCCCCGGAGTTGCGCACCAGGAACCGCTCGCCGACGAGGCCGCGCAGGAACAGCTGCCCGCTCGTGGCGCCGTAGCCGATGACGTTGCCGGCGATCACCTCGTGCTCGGCGGCGAACTGGCTGCCGCGGTCCGGCCGGACGACGATCCGGCCGCCCGACAGGCCCTTGCCGACGTAGTCGTTGGCGTCGCCGAACAGGCGCAGGGTGATCCCGGCCGGCACGAACGCGCCGAGGGACTGCCCGGCCTGACCGGTCAGCGTCACGTCGATCGTGTTCTCCGCCAGCGGGGTCAGCTGGTGCTTGCGGGTCACCGCGTTGCCGAGCATGGTGCCGACGGAGCGGTCCGTGTTGACGATGTCCGCGGAGATCTTCACGGGCGTGCCGTGCTCGATCGCCTCGGCGCCCATCGCCATCAGGTGGTTGTCGAAGTGCTTGTCCAGGCCGTGGTCCTGGCTCACCCGGTTCCGGCGCGGGACGTCGGCGCCGAAGCGCGGCCCGTGCAGGATGGGGTCCAGGTTCAGCCCGTCGGCCTTCCAGTGGTCGATGGCCGGCTGGGTGTCCAGCGCGTCCGTCTGCCCGACGGCCTCCGCGAGGGTGCGGAAGCCGAGCGAGGCGAGGATCTCCCGCACCTCCTCGGCGATGAACTCGAAGAAGTTCACGACGAACTCGGGCTTGCCGCTGAAGCGGGACCGGAGCTCGGGGTTCTGGGTGGCCACGCCCACGGGGCAGGTGTCCAGGTGGCACACGCGCATCATGATGCAGCCCGAGACCACGAGCGGCGCGGTCGCGAAACCGAACTCCTCGGCCCCGAGCAGCGCCGCGATGACGACGTCGCGCCCGGTCTTGAGCTGTCCGTCGGCCTGCACGACGACGCGGTCGCGCAGCCCGTTGAGGATCAGCGTCTGCTGCGCCTCGGCCAGGCCCAGCTCCCAGGGGGCGCCGGCGTGCTTGAGCGAGTTCAGCGGGGACGCGCCCGTGCCGCCGTCGTGGCCGGATATCAGCACGACGTCCGCCTTCGCCTTCGTCACGCCCGCCGCGACGGTGCCGATGCCGACCTCGGAGACGAGCTTGACGTGCACCCGCGAGGACGGGTTGGAGCGCTTGAGGTCGAAGATCAGCTGCGCCAGGTCCTCGATCGAGTAGATGTCGTGGTGCGGCGGCGGAGAGATCAGGGAGACACCCGGGGTCGAGTGCCGGGTCTTGGCCACCCACGGGTACACCTTGCGGGCCATCAGCTGGCCGCCCTCGCCGGGCTTCGCACCCTGCGCCATCTTGATCTGCAGGTCGTCCGCGTTCGTCAGGTACAGGCTCGTGACGCCGAACCGCCCGGAGGCGACCTGCTTGATCGCGGACCGGCGCTCGGGGTCGAGCAGCCGCTCGACGTCCTCACCGCCCTCACCGGTGTTGGACTTCGCGCCCAACCGGTTCATCGCGATGGCGAGGGTCTCGTGCGCCTCCTGGGAGATGGAGCCGTAGCTCATCGCGCCGGTGGAGAACCGCTTGACGATGGACGAGACGGGCTCGACCTCGTCCAGCGGGATGGGCTCACGGACGCCGTCCCGGAACGCGAAGAGGCCGCGCAGCGTCATCAGCGCCTTGGACTGGTCGTCGACGCTGGAGGTGTACGCCTTGAACACGTCGTACCGGCGGGACCGGGTGGCGTGCTGCAGCCGGAACACGTTCTCGGGGCTGAACAGGTGCGGCGGGCCCTCGCGGCGCCACTGGTACTCCCCGCCGATCTCGAGACCGCGGTGCGGGTCCTCGTCCCCGCCGTCCGGCGGGTAGGCGCCCCGGTGACGCGCGGTGGTCTCGGCCGCGATGACGTCGAGGCCGACACCGCCCAGCTGCGTCGTCGTACCGGTGAAGTACTGGTCGACGAGGGCCTGGGACAGCCCGAGGGCCTCGAACGTCTGCGCACCGCAGTAGGAGGCGACGGTCGAGATGCCCATCTTGGACATGATCTTGAGCATGCCCTTGCCGAGACCCTTGATCAGGTTGCTCACGGCCTGCTCGGGCGTGATGCCCTCGATGGTGCCGTTGCGCACCAGCTCCTCGGCACTCTCCATCGCCAGGTACGGGTTGACGCCGGAGGCGCCGTAGCCGACGAGCAGCGCGACGTGGTGGACCTCGCGCACGTCACCGGTCTCGACGATCAGCGACACCCGGGTGCGGTTGGCACTGCGCAGCAGGTGGTGGTGCACGGAGGAGAGCAGCAGCAGCGACGGGATGGGCGCCCACTGGGCGTTCGAGTCGCGGTCGGAGAGGATCACGTACTGCACGCCGCGGTTGACGGCGCCGGAGACCTTCTCGTTGATCTCGGCGAGCCGCGCCCGCAGGGAGGCCTCGCCGTTGCCGTCCGGCCGGTACAGGCCGCGCACGCGCATGCTCAGCGCCTCGTCGTCGTCACCGCGCAGGGCGGAGATCTTGGCGAGCTGGTCGTTGCTCATCACGGGGAACGGCAGGCGGATCTGCTTCGCCCGGACCTGGCCGGTGTTGAGCAGGTTGCCGTTGGGGCCCAGCGAGCACCGCATCGAGGTGACGAGCTCCTCGCGGATGGCGTCCAGCGGCGGGTTGGTCACCTGGGCGAAGGACTGCACGAAGTAGTCGAACAGCAGCCGCGGGCGCTCGGAGAGCACCGCGATGGGGGTGTCCGTGCCCATGGCGCCGATCGGCTCGGCGCCGGTGCGGGCCATCGGTGCGAGCAGGATGCGCAGCTCCTCCTCGGTGTAGCCGAAGGTGCGCTGCCGCTTGGTGATGGAGGCCCGCGTGTGGGTGACGTGCTCCCGCTCGGGCAGGTCCTCGAGGCTGAGCAGGTTCTCCTTGACCCAGGCGCCCCAAGGGTTCGAGGCGGCGACGGTGGCCTTGACCTCCTCGTCCTCGATCATGCGGCCGGCCTCGGTGTCGACGAGGAACATCCTGCCCGGGGCGACGCGGCCCTTGCGGACCACCTTCGCCGGGTCGATGTTCAGCACGCCCACCTCGGACGCGAAGACGACGAGGCCGTCGTCGGTCACCCAGTAGCGGCCCGGGCGCAGTCCGTTGCGGTCCAGGGTGGCGCCGACCTTGACGCCGTCAGTGAAGGACACGGCCGCGGGCCCGTCCCACGGCTCCATGAGCATCGAGTGGTACTCGTAGAACGCGCGCCGGTCCGGTTCCATCGCGGTGTGGTTCTCCCACGCCTCCGGGATCATCATCATGATCGCGTGCTCGATGGGCCGGCCCGAGAGCATGAGTAGCTCGGCGACCTCGTCGAACGACGCGGAGTCCGAGGCGCCGGGTGTGCAGATCGGGAACAGCCGCTCGGGGCTGTCGCCGAGCAGCGGGTTGCTCAGCTGCGACTGCCGGGCCCGCATCCAGTTCCGGTTGCCCTTGACCGTGTTGATCTCGCCGTTGTGCGCGATGGTGCGGAACGGCTGGGCCAGCGGCCAGGACGGGAACGTGTTGGTGGAGAACCGGGAGTGCACGATACCCAGGCGGGTCATGAACCGGGGGTCGGACAGATCCGGGTAGAACGGCTCGAGCTGCGCGGTGGTCAGCATGCCCTTGTAGACGAGGGTGCGCGAGGACAGCGACGGGAAGTACACGCCGAACTTGTTCTGCGCCCGCTTGCGCAGCCGGAAGACGCGCGACTCCAGGGTGATCTGGTCGACCTCCGCGGTGCCCTCGGCGGACTCCGCGGGGGCGAGGAACAGCTGCCGGAAGAACGGCATGGTCTGCCGCGCCATCGACCCGACGAGGTCGGCCACGACGGGCACGTCGCGCCACCCGAGGATCGTCAGCCGCTCCTCCTCGGCGAGGGCCTCGACGCCTTCGACGGCGGTCTGCCGGTCGTCCTCCTCGGCGGGCAGGAACGCGGTGCCGACCGCGTAGTGGTTCCGCTCGGGCAGGTCGAAGTCGACGACGGCGCGCAGGAACTCGTCCGGCACCTGGGTGAGCAGGCCGGCGCCGTCACCCGTGCCCTCGTCGGCACCCACGGCGCCGCGGTGTTCGAGGTTGCGCAGCGCGGTCAGCGCGGCGTCGACGATGTCGTGGCCGGGCTCGCCGCGCAGCGTGGCGATGACGGCGAGGCCGCAGGCGTCCTTCTCGTTCTCCGGGTCGTACAGACCCTGCGCGCCGGGGGCGGCGGAGAACTCCTGGAACGGGCGCGCGACGCCGGTGTCACCGGCGGACTCGTCGGCGTCGGCAGTCGTGTCGTCGGCCGCGTCGGCGTCGGCAGCTTCGGCGGTGTCGCCCGCGGGCTCCGCGGCATCCTCGGCGTCCCGGATGCCGGCGCGCTCGATCGCGGCGTCCTCGACGATGCCCTCGTGCGAGGCGTCGTCGCCGGCGGTGCCGGTGCCGGCGGTGTCGGTGCCTGCGGCGTTCTCGGGCAGCGGTGACGGATGCTGATCAGTCATGGCCTGTCCTTCCCAGATGGAGCGAGAGGGGACGACGTTGGCCCCGGAGCGCACCGAGTGCGCGAGGTGAACGGCGCGGGCTTCCCCGGTGTCCTCCGGGTCTCGTGGCGTCACCGACGTCGGGGACCGGGGGTGGCCCGGGACCGCGGACGTGTGATGGTGCGCAACTGCCTTCGAGAGGAACAGCGCCTCTTCAGGAACGGCGTCGTTCGTCGAGCGCCGCAGGTTCCTCGCTTTCCGTGGGACCGAGCGTAGCACGGTGATCCCGCGGATCCTGACGGCGGCCAGTCACATCGACGTCCGAATTGCGGTCGCCATTGTCCACATCGTGGACGGTTTCGTGATGGTCGGAGCCCTCGACGACGCGCGCGCCCGCGGTGCCGGCGGCAGCGTCGGCAGCGTCGTCGACAACGCCGTCGGCCGGAGCGTCCGCGCGCCCGATCAGGGCGCGGTCGGGCGCCGGGTGGCGGCGCTGCCGGATGCCCAGGTAGACGAACATCGCGACGGCGAGAACGAAGACGAGGATGGACGTCCACACGTTCAGGCGCAGCCCGAGGATGTGCTCGGCGTCGTCGATGCGCAGCGCCTCGATCCAGACGCGGCCGAGGGTGTAGATCGCCGCGTACAGCCAGAACACGCGGCCGCCGCGCAGGCGGAACCGCCGGTCGATCCACAGCAGCACGGCCACCCCGGCGAGGTTCCACAGCAGTTCGTAGAGGAACGTCGGGTGGAACAGCGTGCCCGGTGGGTACTGCGCCGGGAACGTGGGGCTGGACGGGTCGATCTGCAGGCCCCACGGCAGGGTGGTCGGGGCGCCGAACAGCTCCTGGTTGAACCAGTTGCCGAGACGGCCGATGGCCTGGGCCAGCAGCAGGCCCGGGGCGGCGGCGTCGGCGAAGACGAGGATGCGTGCCCCCGCACGGCGGGCACCGATCCAGGCGCCGATGAAGCCGAGCAGCACCGCGCCCCAGATGCCGAGGCCGCCGCGCCACACCTGCGGGATCAGCAGCAGGTCGCCGGTGCCGTTGTACCCGGGACCGAAGTAGGCATCCGGGGAGGAGAACACGTGGTAGAGCCGGCCGCCGATGATGCCGGCGGGGATCGCCCACACGGCGATCGACCACAGCGAGTCGTCGTCCCCGCCGCGAGCGGCCCAGCGCCGCCGGGTGAGGATGAGGGCGACGACGATGCCGGCCAGGATGCACAGCGCGTAGGCCTTGACGCTGAACGGGCCGATCGTGAACCCGGACCAGCCGGGGCTCGGGATGCTCGCCGTGAGGGTCGCGGGCAGGCCGGCCACGGTGGTCAGCAAATTCACGCGCCGGTCCCGCCGCTGGTGCCGGTGGTCGCTGTCGCGCCGGCGGACTCTGCCGTGCCGCGACCCGTGCCCTGGTTCAGCGCTGCGGCGAGCTCGCCGACCGCGGTAGGCCCGCCGTCACGCAGGGCCGCGACCAGGGCGCTGCCGACGATGACGCCGTCGGCGTAGGCGCCGATCTCGCGCACCTGCTCGGGGGTGGACACGCCGAGCCCGACGCACACGCGCGCCGCGCCGGCCTCGCGGGATCCCGCGACGACCGCCTCCGCGGCGTCGCTGACCGCGGCGCGGGCACCGGTGACGCCCATGATGGAGACCCCGTAGACGAACCCACGGCTCGCCTGCGCGATCATCGCCAGCCGCTCGGGGCTGGAGGAGGGAGCGGCGAGGAACACGCGGTCCAGGCCGTAGTGGTCGGACGCGGTGAACCACTCGGCCGCCTCGTCCGGGGTCAGGTCCGGCGTGATGAGCCCGGCGCCGCCGGCCTCGGCGAGCCGGCGCGCGAACTCGTCGACGCCCATCCGCTTGACCAGGTTCCAGTAGGTCATCACGAGCACGGTGACGCCGGTGCGTTCGGTGACGGCGCGGACGACGTCGAACACGCTGGCGACGCGCAAGCCGTTGGCCAGCGCCTCGGTCGTGGCGGCCTGGATGACGGGGCCGTCCATCACCGGGTCCGAGTACGGGACGCCGATCTCGATGATGTCGGCGCCGTTCTCGGCCAGTGCGACGGCGGCCTCGATGCTGGTGGCCAGGTCGGGGTAGCCGGCGGGCAGGTAGCCGATCAGGGCGGTGCGGCCCTGCTCACGGGCGGCGTCGATCGCGGCGGCAGCACCGGAGGTGGCCGTCGTCGGGCTCGTGGTGGTCTCGGGCATGCTCACAGCTGCTCCCCTTCCTCGCCGATCCGGCGCTCCGCGCTGTTCTCGTCGAGCAGGTCGAACCACTCGGCAGCGGTCGCGACGTCCTTGTCGCCGCGACCCGAGAGCGAGACGACGATGACCTTCTCGCGGGCGGCGGCCTCGTCCTGCTCGGCCCAGCGCCGGCCGACCTTCAGCGTGCCGGCCAGTGCGTGCGCCGACTCGATCGCCGGGATGATGCCCTCGGTGCGGCACAGCAGCCGGAAGGCGTCCATCGCCTCCGCGTCGGTGATGGGCTCGTAGGAGACACGACCGATGTCGTTGAGGTACGAGTGCTCGGGGCCGACACCGGGGTAGTCGAGCCCCGCGGAGATCGAGTGGGACTCGACCGTCTGGCCGTCGTCGTCCTGCATCAGGTACGTGTTGGCACCGTGCAGCACGCCGGGCCGGCCCAGGGTGATGGTCGCGGCGTGGCGGCCGGTCTCGACGCCGTCGCCGCCGGCCTCGAAGCCGTACAGCTCCACCGACGCGTCGTCGAGGAAGCCGTGGAAGATGCCGATCGCGTTCGAGCCGCCGCCGATGCACGCGGTCACCGCGTCGGGCAGCCGCCCGGTCTGCTCGAGGATCTGCTCGCGGGCTTCCTCGCCGATCACCTCGTGGAAGTACCGGACCATCGCGGGGAACGGGTGGCCGCCCGCGGCGGTGCCGAGCACGTAGTGGGTGTTGTCGACGTTGGCGACCCAGTCCCGCAGCGCCTCGTTGATGGCGTCCTTGAGGGTCTGCGAGCCGTTGGTCACCGGCACGACGGTGGCGCCGAGCAGCTGCATCCGGGCGACGTTGAGCGCCTGCCGGCGGGTGTCCTCGGCGCCCATGTAGACGACGCACTCCATGCCCATGAGGGCCGCGGCGGTGGCGCTGGCCACGCCGTGCTGGCCGGCGCCGGTCTCGGCGATCAGCCGGGTCTTGCCCATCTTCGCGGCGAGCAGGGCCTGGCCGAGGACGTTGTTGATCTTGTGGCTGCCGGTGTGGTTGAGGTCCTCACGCTTGAGGAACACCCGGGCGCCGACGTGGGCGGAGAACCGCTTGGCCTCGGTCAGCAGCGACGGCCGGCCGGAGTAGTTCCGGTTCAGGTCCTTGATGCGGGCCAGGAAGTCCGGGTCCGCCTTCGCCTTCTCGAACGTGTCCGTCAGCTCGTCCATCGCGGCGATCAGGGACTCGGGCATCCAGCGTCCGCCGTAGTCCCCGAAGTACGGGCCCGGGGCGTGGCGCAGACTGCCGGCGAGGAAGCTGTCGGCCAGATCGGGCCGCTCCGCGGGCTCGTCGCCGCCGCGGGTGACGCCGGACGGGGAGGCGGGGGTCTGCGTGGAGTGCTCGCTCATCGTGTCTGCTCGGTCTCGTTCGGCTCGGGTGCGTGGTGGTCGGTGTCGGTCGGCCCGGCGGCGGGGGCGGCCACCGGCTGCTCCCGCTCGCGCTGGGCGGCGGTCCCGGCGGCGGCGAAGCGGCGGACCGTCTCGGCCGGGTCGGCGCCCTCGCCGAGGCTGCTGCGCACGAGCGCCTCGCCGACGAGGACGGCGTCGGCCCCGGCCGCGGCGTAGCCCGCGACGTCGTCGGCGTTCACGACGCCGGACTCGGCGACCGCGACGACGTCGCCCGGGATCATCCCGGCCAGCGGGGTGAAGACGCCGGGGTCGACGTCGAGGGTCTTGAGGTTGCGGGTGTTGACCCCGACGATGCGGGCACCGGCATCGAGCGCGCGCTCGAGCTCGTCCGCGGTGTGCGACTCGACGAGGGCGTTCATGCCGAGTTCGTGCGTGAGGGCGAGGAAGTCGACGAGGGTCGGCTGGTCCAGCGCGGCGACGATGAGCAGCACGAGGTCGGCGCCGTGGGCTCGTGCCTCGTGGATCTGGTACGCCTCGACCGTGAAGTCCTTGCGCAGCACCGGGATGGACACGGCGGCGCGGACGGCGTCGAGATCGGCCAGGGAGCCGCGGAACCGGCGCTGCTCGGTGAGCACGCTGATGGCGGCCGCTCCCCCGGCCTCGTAGGCGGCGGCCAACGAGGCGGGATCGGCGATCGCCGCCAGGTCCCCCTTGGAGGGGCTGGCGCGCTTGACCTCGGTGATCAGCCGCAGCCGCCGGTCGGCGCCGACGACGCCACCCCCGAGCGCGGCGAACGCGTCCCGGGCGGGCAGTGCGGCAGCCGCGGCCCGGGCGATCTCGCCGTCACCGGTCTGCCGGCGGCGGTCCGCCAGGTCCTCCCGGACCCCCGCGATGATGTCGTCGAGGACGCTCACGCGTGGTGGCTCTTGATCTTGTCGCCTCCCACGCCGTAGCCAGCGCGGCGGAGGAACCAGCCCGCGAGGAGACCGACGACGATGATCACGACGCCGACGACGAAGAAGGGGACGTTGGCGAACACGAAGGCCAGGCAGGCGACGACGACACCGAGGGCCATGACGCCCACGCACGTCCAGGCGGCGGGGCTGTTGCCGTGGCCGACGGGGAGCAGGTCGACCTTCCGGTCGGGCGCGTTGGTGTGGTCCCCGCCCGGGCGCTCCTGCTGACCCTGCTGCGTTCCGGTGCTCATCGGCGGTGTCCTCTCGTCTGGCTTCTCGGTGCGATCTCGTCGCGTCCGGTGCGTCGGGTCCATTCTGCCACTGGACCACCGCCGTCCCGGTGTCGCCGCCCTCCCGTGACCCGACTCACAGCCGGGTGGTCGAGCGCGTGACGACGGTCTAGTCGGTCGGATCCTGCCCGCGGGTCAGCCGGTCCCAGCTGTCGATGTCGTCCACCGGGGCGGCGGCGGTGGGCGCCCCGGTCGGTGCTCCCGTCGGGGCCGTCGCGTCGGCCGGGATCGCCTCGGGGGCCGCGGCTGCCGTCCCGTCCCGCCCGGGCGCGTCGGTCGCCGCCGCTCCCGCGGCCGCGGTACCGGTCGGGCTGCCCGTGGCGGCGTCGGCCTCGGCCGCGGTGGCCGCGGGCGTCTCGAAGCGCCGGGCGGAGTCCCAGCGGCGGCCGGCGACGAGCACGAGCACCCCGCACGCGGCGAGCACGATCGCGACCACCGCGGCGGCGATCACCCAGCCGGTCACGCTCGCGTCGATGGCCCCGCCGGTGACACCGGACTGGGCGGCGATCTTGCCGTCCGCGGCGGCGGCCGGGTCGCCGAGCACCGAGAAGGCCGCGACGGCACCGCCGACGCCGGCCAGGACGATGACGACGGCGATGATCACCCGGGCGATCCGCCCGGCGATGCTCAGGGCGAGGGCGCCGGCCAGCGCCACGAGGGCGAGCGCGGTGACCGAGCGGGCGGCGTCGGACCCGTTGACCGCCGCGTCGATGCTGCGCACGGTGCCGGACGTCAGGGTCGCGTGGACCCAGGTCTGCGTCGTCGTCAGGAACACGCCGCCGGCGACGATCACGGTCAGCAGCACGGTGCGCGCCCGGGTCAGGCGCGCGCGCGAACGGGACGGACGTGCGGCAGCGGCGTCGACGGAGCTCATCGGGCGGTCCCCTCCTCCGCGGCGCGGGCTCCCGTCGCGGCAGCGGTGCCCTGCTGGTCGGTGTCCTGCTGCTGCTCGAAGCGGGCGGCCATCCGGTGGTCGGTGTGGGGCTGCGCGGCGGGGCCGTCGTCCTGCCGTTCCCGCGCGTCCAGCCAGGCGTGGTCGACGTCGCGCAGCCGGGAGGCGAGCAGGACGGCCCGCATGGGGGCGGCCGCCTTGTTGACGGACTCGGCCGCCTCGGTCGCGGGGTCCGAGTCGGCGACGATGCCGCCGCCGGCCTGCACCCAGGCCTTGCCGTCGCGCAGGAGGGCGGTGCGAATGGTGATGGCCATGTCCATGTCGCCGGCGAAGTCGAGGTAGCCGGCCACGCCGCCGTAGGCGCCGCGGCGGTGGGGTTCGAGCTCGTCCAGCAGGCGCATCGCCCGCGGCTTGGGGGCACCGGAGAGGGTCCCCGCGGGGAACGTCGCCGCCAGCACGTCGTACGCGGAGGCGCCCGGCCGCAGCCGGCCCATCACCGTCGAGACGAGGTGCATGATGTGGCTGAACCGTTCGATCTGCATGAACTGGGTGACGTCCACGGTGCCGGGCACGCACACCCTGGAGATGTCGTTGCGCGAGAGGTCGACGAGCATGAGGTGCTCGGAGCGCTCCTTCTCGTCGGCCAGCAGCTCCTCGGCGAGCGCGTGGTCCTCCTCGGCGGTGGCGCCGCGGGGACGGGACCCGGCGATGGGGTGGGTGATCACCGTGTCGCCCTCGACCTTGACGAGCGACTCCGGGGAGGA
Source organism: Tersicoccus mangrovi (assembly GCF_036881825.1). Taxonomy (NCBI): domain Bacteria; kingdom Bacillati; phylum Actinomycetota; class Actinomycetes; order Micrococcales; family Micrococcaceae; genus Tersicoccus; species Tersicoccus mangrovi. Next base: position 248,023 of record NZ_JBAJMW010000004.1, read on the forward strand.
GCCGACGATCGAGTAGTCGCGGCCGTCGGCGTCCTGCAGCCGGAACAGGTACATGTACGGGCTCGGGTTGGTGCGGCGCAGCACGCGGTAGACGTCCAGCGGCGAGGCCGAGCAGTCCGCCTCGAACCGGCGGGAGATGACGACCTGGAACACCTCGCCGTCGACGATGGCGCGCTTGCCGTGCTCGATCGCGGCCAGGTACTGCTCCTCGGGCCACGACTCGCGGATCTGCGCCTTGACGTCGACGTCGTCGGTCCCGTCCGGGCCGGGCTCCATGACGCGCACGGGGTCCACCGGGTGGGGTTCGGCGAGGGTGCGCAGCATGGCGTGGACCCGGTCGACGGCGTCGTGCCAGGCCTCGTCGACCCGGTCGTCGGTGCCGTCGTAGTTGATCGCGTTGGCGATCAGCCAGACGGTGCCCTCCTTGTTGTCGTGCACGGCGACGTCGGAGACGAGGCTCATGGCGAGCTCGGGCAGCTGCAGGTCGTCCTCGGGCGGGCTGGTCAGCTTCTCCCAGTGCCGCACCGACTCCCAGCCGATGAAACCGACCATGCCGCTGGTCAGCGGCGGCAGGCCGTCGAACCGGTCGGTGCGCAGGGCGCCCACGGTGTTGCGGAGAGCGACGACGGGATCCCCGTCGATCGGTACACCCAGCGGCGGGGTGCCGAGCCAGTGGGCCTGCCCGTCCTTCGTCGTCAGGGTCGCGCGGGCGTTGACGCCGATGAAGGAGTACCGCGACCACAGGCCGCCGACGGCGGCGGACTCGAGCAGGAAGGTGCCCGGCCGGTCCCCCGCGAGCCGCTGGTAGAGGCTCACCGGCGTCACCCCGTCGGCGATCACGCGGACGCGGACGGGGATCACCCGCCGGTGGGTGGCGAGCTCGCGGAACTCCTCGAGGGTGGGGCTGACGACGCCGAACGCGGCCATGAGGCTGACGGGGTCCTTCCTTCAGGCGGTTTTCTCGGGCCCGGATGGGGCCGTGGGGAGGTGCGGACCAGCGCCCGTCAGGGGCCGGTGACGGCGGCGAGGTCGCGGCCGTCGAAGCACGTGTGCGTGCCGGTGTGGCAGGCGGCGCCGACCTGGTCGACGGTCACGAGCAGGGCATCGCCGTCGCAGTCCAGGGCCACGGACTTGACCCACTGGACGTGCCCGGAGGTGTCGCCCTTGCGCCAGTACTCCTGCCGCGAGCGGGACCAGTAGGTCACCCGACCGGTGGTGAGGGTGCGGCGCAGTGCCTCGTCGTCCATCCAGCCCACCATGAGCACCTCACGGGTGTCGTGCTGCTGGACCACCGCGGCGACCAGCCCGGCGGCGTCGCGCTTGAGGCGCTCGGCGACGGCGGGGTCGAGGGCGGCGTTCTGGCCGGAGCCGTTGTCGGCAGCGCCGTTCTCGGGCGCGCGGGAGGAATCGGCAGTGGTGGAGTCCATGGCCGTCCCAGTCTACGGCGCGGGTGTCGGGGCTCCGGGACGGTGCCTCGTGGGGGCAGGGGGCACGCCGAGACGCTCAGGAGCGGTGCTGGGCAACATTGATCACATCGCCGTCCGGGCTCCGGACGAAGAATCGGCGGATGCCCCACGGCTCGTCGGTGATCGGGTGCACGATCACATAGCCGCGCTGCTGGGCTTCCTGGTAGGCCCCGTCGACGTCGTCGACCTTGATGGTCATGACGGAGTCCTCCGGCGCCGTCGCATCTCGCGTCACGACCTGCACGCACGCTCCCGAGTCCGCCGAGGTGAAACGGGCCACCCATCCCTGGTTCATTCCGTCCTCGCGGAGCCCGAGTAACCCGAAGAACTCCCGCGCACGTTCGACGTCGTCGGTATGCAGATTGGTGATGGCTTCGAGCGCCTTCATCTTCCAAGTCTGCCACCTCACCGCGGGGTGGCGGCGGTATGCGGCCGGCACCGGACCGAGACCCTCGTCGCGACGGTCGGGCCGGCGATCCCCACGATCCTCGTGGGCGGTCACGATTCCCCGTCGGGCGAAGGACGGCGACACTGAGGACATGACCTCACCCCAGGCTCCCCTGCCCACGCCGTTCACGGCTGCCGCCACCGCCGACGACGTCCTCGCCGGCGTCGACCTGACCGGGCGGGCGGCCATCGTGACGGGCGGGCACAGCCGGCTCGGCCGCGAGGTCACCCGCGCCCTCGCCGCCGCCGGCGCCACCGTGACCGTCGCCTCCCGCGACACCGAGCGCGCCGCCGCCGTCGTCGGCGGCATCGACGGCGTCAGCGTCGAGCAGCTGGATCTCACCGACCCCGCCTCGATCGACGACTTCGCCGACCGGTGGAACGCCTCCGGCCGCGCGCTCCCGATGCTGGTGAACAACGCGGCGGTGCTGTTCCAGGGCGAACGCCGGGTCGACGCCCGCGGCCACGAACTCGCGTTTTCGACGTCGCACCTGGGGCACTTCCAGCTCACCCGGGCGCTGCTGCCGGCCCTCCGTGCCGCCGGGACCGACGGGGGCGCGCGGGTGCTGACGGTGACCTCGGGCGCCGCCAGATTCGGCCGGATCCGCTGGGACGACGTCGACTTCACGACCGAGTACGACCCCGGGGCGGCCTACGGGCAGTCGAAGCGGGCGAACACCCTCTTCTCCGTCGAGCTCGACCGCAGGTATGCCGCGGAGGGCATCCGGGCGTTCGCCGCCCACCCCGGCGTCGTCATCGGCCCGGCTCCGCACCGCGCCGACCGGGTGGCGTCCTACCGGGCCCAGGGGCTCGTCGACGAGCAGGGAGCGACGATCATCGACCCGGTCGCGGGCAAGAAGACCGTCGAGCAGGGTGCGGCGACGATCGTCCTCGGTGCGGCCAGTCCCCTGCTCGACGGCATCGGCGGCGTCTATCTGAAGGACAACGACGTCGCCGTCCTCGACGACGAGGACCGCCCGCTGACCGCGGACAGCATCCCGGCCGACGCGAACTCGGCCATGCTCGATCCGGCTGACGCGCGTCGCCTGTGGGACCTCTGCGAGCAGCTGCTCGCGTGAGGACGACCCGGGTCAGCCGGCGACGAGGACGACGCCGGCGACGATGAGCAACGCCGCCGTCGCCGCGTGGACGCTCAGTGCCGTCCTCACGGTCCCCCCGTTGGTCACGACGATGACGGCGTCGCCGATCGGGGTGATCGCGGCGGCCAGCAGCGCCCAGCCGAAGACGTGCGGACCGGCGACGGCGAGGACGACCAGCGGCACGATGCCGGACGTGATGTCCCGGACGCCCTTGATGCTCGTCAGGGCACGGGGACGGTCCGCGGGCACACCGAAGCCCACCAGCGCCGGAGCGGGCGTCAGCAGGAATCGGGTGCCGATGACGAGGATGAACATGCAGCCGAGGACCGCGACCACGAGTGCGGCGATGGTCATGGTGACGTCTCCTTGTTGTCTAGCAGCGTTATTCAACGACGCTAGACCACCGCGCTCTCGTTGTCTATCAGCGTTAGACAACGGAGTAGGATCGATGGCATGTCGCCGCGACCCGCTCCCGATCTCGACCTCCGGCGGGAGCAGATCACCCGCACAGCCCGAGACCTCGCCGAGTCCGAGGGGTGGGAGACCGTGACCATGCGCCGTCTGGCCGCCGAGCTCGGCATGACCCAACCGGTGCTGTACTCCGCGTTCACCGGTGGCCGGCAGGCCCTCGTGGACGCGGTCGCCGTCGACGGTTTCACCGCCCTCGCCGACGCCCTCGAGGCGGTCGATCGCGACCTGCCGGCGCGGATGCGCGCCTACCTGGACTTCGCCATGCACCGGCCGCGCGTCTACGAGGCCATGTTCTCCCTGCCGTCGGGGCTGCGCTTCGCCGACGGGGAGACTCCCCCGCCGCTGCGGCGCGCGTTCGCGGCGATCCAGGACGTCGTCGAGCGCCGGGACGAGACGACGGCCGAGGTCGCGTGGGCGACCCTGCACGGCCTGGCGACGCTCGAGCGCGGCGGACGACTACGCCCCTCCCAGGGCGAGGCACGCCTGGAGCGCGCTCACGGGCTTCTCACGACGTAGGCGGCGCGAGTGCGCTTCGATCAGGCGGCGCCGCGCCGGCGGTAGCGGATGTGCGTGGCGAGCGGGGAATGGAGCACCTCGGCCGGTTCGAAGTCGAACTCTGTGATGCCGTCGAAGAGTCCTTCGCCGCTGCCGAGGACGACCGGAGCGACGTCGAGCGTCAGCTCGTCGATGACGCCGGCCTCGAGCGCCTGCCGGACCGTCGAGGCACCGCCGGCGATGTCCACTCCGTTGCCGTCGGCCGCTTCCCGAGCTCGCGCGTAGGCGGCGTCGAATCCCTCCGTGATGAAGAAGAACGTCGTGCCGCCCTCCATCGCGATGGGCTCGTGCGGGTAGTTCGTCAGGACGAAGACAGGAGCGTGGTACGGCGGCTCCGGCCCCCACCAGCCCTGCCAGTCCCCGCTCCACTGTCCGCGGATCGGACCGAACATGTTCCGGCCCATGAGGTAGGCGCCGCGGGGGCGCATGAGCCAGTCGGTCGCGGTCCGGTCCGCGTCGTTCGCCCGCGGATCACCCATGTGCCAGCGGTGCAGTTCGGCCCCGCGCTCCCCCAGCCCGTTCGCCAGGCTCTGGTTCGGGCCGGCGACGAAGCCGTCGAGTGAGATCGACATGTGGCACGTGGTGGTCGAGTCGGACATCCGGGTCTCCTGGAGCATGCTGGAACCGCCTATAATGTGAACATCGTACACATCAGTTCGTTCGACGACCGCGCTCGCCGTTCCGGTCTCGTCGGTGGCGAGCAATACGCTCTCACCATGACCACGTGGGACGACATCCTGGCCGCGGTGACCGCCTCCTTCGCCGGTCGCGGCGACGAGCCCCGGCGACACCTCGAGGCGTGCTGGGACGCGACGACACCGGATCAGGCGGCGCAGCGGTGCGTCGTCGCGCACTACCTCGCGGACCAGCAGGACGACGTCGCCGAGGAGGCCGCCTGGGACGAGCGTGCCCTCGCCGCGCACGGGTCCGTCGGCGACGAGGACCTCGCCCCGATCGGCGTCCCCTCCGCGAGCGCGTTCCTCCCGAGCCTGCACCTGAACCTCGGGGACGACTACCTGCGGCTCGGGCGGCGCGACGACGCGGCCCGCCACCTGACGCTGGCCCAGGAGAGCGCTGACCTCCTGTCCGACGCGGGCTACGGCGCCATGATCCGCGCCGGCATCGAGGGGCTGCAGGCACGGCTCACCGAGCTCGGCGAGGGGACAGGACCGGATGAAGCCGGGGAGCCGCCGCCCGTACAGTGAGGAAGATGAGTGACGCGAACGTGGTCAGAGCCGACGTCCAGGTCGACGGGCGCCGCATCAGCTACCTGACCGTGGAGCAGGACGGGCCTCTCGTCCTCCTGCTGCACGGCACCTGGTGGAGCCGTGTCTGGCAACCGGTGCTCGGCGGCCTCGCCGACGCCGGCCTGCGGCCCGTCGCGGTCGACTTCCCGGGAATGGGCCGCTCGGACGGGGAACTCGACCCGCAGTCCGCCGCAGTGCCCGCGCTCTCCGGGTGGGTGGGCGAGTTCGCCGACGCGCTCGGGATCACCGGGCCCGTCGGCGTCGCCGGTCACGACATCGGCGGCGGCGTCGCGCAGCACCTGGCCGTCCGCGGTCCGCTCGAGGTCGACCGGCTCGCCCTGGTCAACGCCGTCATGTACGACTCGTGGCCCGTGCCCGGCGTCGCTCGCTACCGGGACCCGGCCGTCGTGGCCGCGACGACGCCCGAAGACCTCCTCGCGTCGCGCCGCGAGGCCGTGACCACCGCCCTCGGCGACGCCGCGACGGACGAGTTGATCGACGACTACCTCGAGCCGTGGAGCGACCCGCGGGTGTGCCGGTCCTGGATGGCCATGGCGGCCGCGGCCGACGCCCGATACACCACGGGTCTCGTCCCCGCTCTCGAGCAGTCGCCGATGCCAAGACTGCTGGTGTGGGGCGAGGACGACGGGTTCCAGAAGGTCGAGTTCGCCGAGCGCTTCGCCGCCCAGATGCCCCGGACGAACCTGATCCGGATCCCGCAGGCCGGCCACCTGCCGATGGAGAACGCGCCTGCGCGGGTGGCGGCCGCCCTCGCGGAGTTCTTCACCGCCGCCTGACGAGCGACGTCGTCACGGAAGGACACACTCGTCAGTCTGCTGACGGTTCGCGCCGCTGATTCGTGACCTGCATCTCATTCCGGGTGTTATGTTACGCACATCACATTGGTGCGCGGCCCCGACTCCGCACGGACCACCTGATCCGCGGGGACGTCGGGGCCGCCGCTTCGTTCGGAAGCAGGTTCACGTGTCCCTCCTCTCCCCCCGTTCCGCCACGCGGCCACCGCGCCGCCGCCTCGGCGTCGCCGCCGCCGTGTGCGCGGTCACGCTCGGCGTCCTGGCCCCCACCACCGCCGTCGCAGCCCCGAGCTCCCCGAGCGCCAACGCGTCGGCCGGTAGTGCGACCACCGCGGAGCTCGGTCCCAACGTCGTCGTCTTCTCCCCCGACATGCCGCAGGCCGACATCCAGGCCCGCGTCGACGCGATCTACGCCCAGCAGGTCGACAACGAGATGGGCGCCCAGCGGTACGCGCTCCTCTTCAAGCCCGGCACCTACGGGTCGGCCGCCGCCCCGCTCGACATCAAGGTCGGCTACTACACCGAGGTCGACGGCCTCGGTCAGGATCCGTCCGCCGTCACCATCAACGGTGGCGTCACCGCGACCGGCCGGAACGGCAGCGGCGCCCTCGACACCTTCTGGCGGTCCGTGTCCAACCTGACCATCCACGTCGTGCCCACGGCCGACGGCTGCCACACCGGCAACGAGATGTGGGCCGTCTCGCAGGCCGCGCCGATGCGGCGGGTGGACGTGAAGGACTACACGACGTTCATGCCGTACTGCGAGAACCCGAACTACGCCAGTGGCGGTTTCGTGGCCGACTCGAAGCTCGAGGGCGGTGCCCTGAACGGCTCCCAGCAGCAGTTCTACGTGCGCAACACCGACCTCGGCGCCGGCTGGTCCAACGCGGTGTGGAACCAGGTGTTCTCCGGGGACGTCAACGCCCCGGCCCAGTCCTTCCCGAACCCGCCGTACACGACGCTGACCGCCACCCCGGTCTCCCGCGAGAAGCCCTACCTGTACGTCGACGAGGCCGGCGCCTGGCGGGTCTTCGTCCCCAGCGCGCAGACGAACTCCACGGGCACCACCTGGGCGAACGGCCACACCCCGGGCCGGTCCCTGCCGCTGAGCGACTTCTACGTCGCCCACCCCGGCGACCCGCTCGCGAAGATCAACTCCGCGCTGGCCCAGGGCAAGAACCTGCTCGTCACGCCCGGCGTGTACGACGTCGCCCAGAGCATCGCCGTCAAGCGGGCCGGCACCGTCGTGCTCGGCCTCGGCCTGGCCACCTTCACGGCGCAGAACGGCGCCGTGCCGATGACCGTGGCCGACGTCCAGGGCGTCGACATCGCCGGTCTGACGTTCGACGCCGGGACGGTCAACTCCCCGACGCTGCTGCGCATCGGCAGCGGCCGGCAGGAGGGCGGCAAGCACCAGGGCACCGCCGCCGACCCGACCGCGCTGCAGGACGTGTTCTTCCGGATCGGCGGACCGCACGTCGGCAAGGCCACGACGAGCCTCGAGGTCAACAGCGACCACACCGTCCTCGACGACGTGTGGGCCTGGCGCGCCGACCACGGCGTCGCCGGCTCGGTGGGCTGGACGGTCAACACCGCGGACACCGGCGTCGTCGTGAACGGCGACGACGTGACCGCGACCGGCCTGTTCGTCGAGCACTACCAGAAGTACAACGTGATCTGGAACGGCGAGCGCGGGCGGACGGTGTTCTTCCAGAACGAGCTGCCGTACGACGCGCCGGACCAGGCGGCCTGGCAGCACGACGGCCTGAACGGCTGGGCGGCGTACAAGGTGGCGGACACCGTGAAGACCCACGAGGCGTGGGGGCTGGGCAGCTACGTCTACACCAACGTCAACCCGTCCCTGCACGCGACGCAGTCGTTCGAGGTGCCGGACACCCCGGGCGTGGTGATGCACGACCTCACCACGGTCTCGCTGAACAAGGCGGGCACGATCGACCACGTCATCAACGGGCAGGGCACGGCGGCGATCGGCGGCGTCAACGACGGCCAGCCGCAGACCGTGACCACCTACACGAACGGCCGGGCCAGCTGATCACGGCACCGTCCTGACACGACGACGGCGGCCCGGGGAGACATCCCCGGGCCGCCGTTCTCGTGTCGGGCGCCGTGGTGGCCGGCGTTCATGCTGCCCGGCCGGCGTGGCCGGTTCTCAGGCGGGCAGGGCGTCCGGGTCGCTGTCCGAGGCGACGGCGGAGGCGACGGCGACGACCGCGGCCGCGGCGACGGCCGTCGTGACCGCCTCGACCTTCGCCGGGGAGGCCTCCAGGGCCTGGGGCCCGCTGCCCCGCGCCTCGAGCAGGCTCGTGACCGCGGCCGACTCCACGGGGTGGGAGAAGAAGTAGCCCTGCGCGAAGTCGCAGCCCAGGGATTTGAGTTCCTCGACGTGCTGGGACGTCTCGGTGCCCTCGGCGATCACCCGGATGCCGAGGTCGCGGGCGAGGTTCATGATCGTCGCGATGATCTGCCGGCCGGTGTCCCCGCGGTCCAGCTGCGCCACGAAGGATCGGTCGATCTTCAGGGTGTCCATGGGGAAGCTGTGCAGGTATGCGAGCGAGGAGTACCCCGTCCCGAAGTCGTCGATGCTGACGAAGACGCCGAGCGCCTCGAGCTGGGCGAGCACCTCCTGGGTGTGCTGCGTGTTCGTCATGGACACGCTCTCGGTGATCTCCAGCTTCACGGTCTCGGGCCGGATCCCGGTCTCGGCCAGCACGCGCCCCACCTGCTCGGCGAAGTCGTACTGCGCGAACTGCCGGGCGGAGACGTTGACGGCCACGGTCAGCGGCGGCTCGGTGGGGAACTGCTCGTGCCAGTGGACCATGGTCCGGCAGGCCTCCCGCAGCACCCACATGCCGAGGAAGACGATCAGGCCGGTGTCCTCCGCGATCGGGATGAACTCGTCCGGGTACACCAGCTCGGTCGGCGACTTCTGCCACCGGACCAGGGCCTCGACGCCGACGATTGCCCCGTCGTGCAGGGAGACGATCGGCTGGTAGTGCAGCACGAACTCCTCGGCCTGCAGGGCCTGCCGCATCCGGGACTCGAGCGAGAAGCGGCCCACCGCCTGCTCGTGCATCACCGGATCGTAGATCTCGTACCGCCCCTTGCCCAGCACCTTCGCGCGGTACATCGCGAGGTCGGCCTGACGGAGGATGTCGTCCGTCGACTCGCCGCCGGTGCTGCTCGTGGCGATGCCGATGCTCGCACTGGCGAACAGCTCCTGCCCGTCGACCACGATCGCGGGCTCGAGCGCCTCCATCATCCGCACGGCGGCACGCACGGCGTCGTTGACGCCCGTGATCCCGTCCAGCAGCACCGTGAACTCGTCACCGCCGAGCCGGGCCAGCGTGTCCCCCGCCCGCAGACAGGCGGCCCACCGGCGCGCGACCTCGACGATGACGGCGTCGCCGACCGGGTGGCCGAGGCTGTCGTTGAAGAGCTTGAACCGGTCGAGGTCGAGGAAGAGCACGGCGAACGCCGCGTGCTGGTCCCGGGCGGTGCGACTGACGGCGTGGGAGAGCCGGTCGGAGAACAGGGCGCGGTTGGGCAGGCCGGTGAGGGGGTCGTGGAGGGCGTCGTGCAACAGCCGGTCGCGGGCACGTTCGCGCTCGGCGACCCGACCCAGCTGGGCTCCGATCTTCGCGAGCAGGCGCAGGAGGGTCTCGTCCGGGTCGAGCGTCTGATCGGAGAAGAACTCGAGGACGGCCGTCACCTCGGAGCCCAGCAGGATCGGGAACGCGACCGCCGATCGCAGACCGGCGAAGCCGGCTGCCTCGGCACGCGTGAAGCTGGCGTCGACCATGATGTCGCTGACCCACGCGGGAGACCCACTGGCCAGGACGCTGCCCGGCAGGCCGTGCCCGACGGCGAAGCCGAAGTCGCCGGTCGCGTCGTAGAAGTCACGGAAGCGGCCCTCGTCCACGCCGTACCAGATGGAGGTGGACCGCAGCCGGCGGTGAGAGGGATCGGGCAGATAGGCGTGACCGATCTGCCAGTCGGTGTACTCGCACACCGTGCGCACCCCGACCTGCAGAGCCTCCTCGACGCTGCTCGACTGGTTGGCCGCGTCGGCGACCGCCTCGAGCAGGCGTAGTTGCTGCTGCTTGTGGTACAGATCCCGTACGCCCTGCTCGACGACGGCCTCGGCGGCGAGCCGGGCCTGCCGCTCCTGGTCGAGGAGCCGCTGCAGGATCTCGATCTGCGTCTGGGCCGGCGCAGTCATGCCGTTCTCATGCCCCCTTCGGGTCGGTGTGGAGCAGGCGGACTCGGGACGGCCGCCCCGCAGCACCGCGACGACGATGCGACGCCGGAGCGCGCGGGCAGGGTGGAGCTGTTCCCCATGATGGTTCCCCTGAGTGCATGACGGTGTGGTGCGGCCCGGCGGCGACGTACACCGGCGGACACGGCTGAACTGCACTATCGGCAGCTCGGGCGCCTCCGTGAGGCATCACGGTGGACGACTTCGCCCGGCTCCCTCACCGACGGGTCAGGGCAGTCCGCCGGTGTAGTTGACGTCCGCGGCAATGTCCTTGAGCTTCCGGTTCAGGTGCTGGCTCGCGGTGCGGAGCATGGCGAAGGCGTCGTCGGCGTCGATCCGGTGCTGCGCCATCAGGATGCCCACCGCGCTGCCGATCTGCCGGCTGCTGGTCAGGGCCTGCTGGTAGTGGGAGACGTCGAGCTCGTGCAGGCGCTGCTGGACGACGAGCGCCGCGAACGGGGCGAGGATCACCGCCTCGGCCACGTCCTGGTCCTTGAACGCGTGCCGGTGCGGCGAGTAGAAGTTGAGCGCGGCGCGGTCCTGCTGCGAGAGCGCCAGCCGGATGCTGAGCATGCTGTACACGCCCATCTGCTCGACGCAGGCGGCCGCGAAGGTGGGCCACCGGCCCTCGGACGACAGGTCGTCGCTGACCACGGCTCCGTCCTCGGTGCTGGCCTCGAGGCACGGGCCTTCCCCGGTCTCGTACTGGAGGGCGTCCACCGCCCGCGGCAACATCCCGGTGGAGGCGACCGTCACGGCGGCCCGCCCCTCCCGGATCAGGGGCACCCCGGCCTGGTCCGCGTGCGGCATCAGCCGCGCCGCCACGGCCACGAGCCGATCGGGGTCAGCGTGACCCGAGGCGCCGATCAACCGCGCCAGCGTCTGGAAACTCACTCCGACGGCGTCCGTCCCGGACGGGTGCCTGTCCTGCTCGTTGCTCTCCGGATATCCCCTCACCGAAGCCGACGCCGCTGCTTGACGTCGGTGCCGGTCCGGGGTGGGCCGGGCCCGGCACTGCGCCCATCATGCCGCATCGGCGGGCTCACCAGAACAGCAGGGCGCCTAGCGCTGCGGTTCGACGATCGTCATCCCGGCCGCGGTCGCCCGGTCGTACCCGGGCAGTGCAGCGGCCGCCTCCTCCAGGCCGATGGTCCGGCCGACCAGGCGCTGCGGAGCCAGGGACCCGTCCTGGATGAGCGCCATCATGCCCGGGTAGTCCGCCGCCGCCATCCCGTGGCTGCCCAGGATGTCCAGTTCCCAGGCGATGACCCGGTCCATGGGCACCCGCGGCAGCCCGTCGACCGGGGGCAGCAGGCCGATCTGCACGTGCCGGCCCCGGCGGCGCAGGCTGCGGACCGCGTCGGCGCACGTCTGTTCGCTGCCGACGGCGTCGACGGCCACATCGCTGCCGCCGTCGGTCAGCTCTGCGACGGCCGCGGGGACGTGCCCGTCGGCGAGCAGGGTGTGGTCCGCGCCCAGGTCGGCGGCGACGGCGAGCGCGTCGGGGTTCCGGTCCACCGCGATCACCCTCGCGCCGAGGGCGTGAGCAATCATCACGGCGCTCAGCCCCACGCCGCCGGCGCCGACGACGGTGACCCATTCCCCTGCGGCCAGCCCGACGCGGCCGACGAGGGCCCGGTACGCGGTGGCGAACCGGCAGCCGAGGCTCGCCGCGGTCGTGAAGTCGACGGTCTCGGGGACGGCGACCAGGTTGGTGTCGGCGGCATGCAGGGCGACGTACTGCGCGAACGAGCCCCAGTGCGTGAAGCCGGGCTGCTGCTGGTCCGGGCACACCTGGGCGTTGCCGCTGCGGCACCACGCGCACCGCCCGCAGCCGCACACGAACGGGACCGTGACCCGGTTCCCGACGGCCCAGCGCGTCACCCCGGCCCCGACCTCGGACACCACGCCGGCCAGCTCGTGCCCGGGAACGTGCGGGAACGCGATGTCGTCGTGCCCGGCCCACGCGTGCCAGTCGCTGCGGCACATCCCCGTGGCCCGCACCTGGACGACGACGCCGCCGTCGGGCGCGGACGGGCGCTCCACCTCCCGTACCTCGGGCTGGGACCGGACCGCATCGATGAGGACAGCACGCATGCGTGCACCGTACCGCGGGCCGACCGGCGCCCCGGCCCGGCCCATGCCCGGCCCATGCGGGCAACGCGGCACGCCGGCGCCGGCGCGTACGCTGACAGGGCCATGACCCCGACTCCTCCACGCCGGCTCCGCAGGGACGCCGCCGAGAACGCCGAGCGCCTCCTCGCCGCGGCCGCCCGCGCAGGCCTGGCCCGCGGGGAGTTCGTCCCGCTGGAACAGATCGCCGCCGAGGCCGGCGTCGGGATCGGCACCCTGTACCGCCGCTATCCGAACCGGGAGGCCCTGCTCGAGGCGCTGGCCGTGCGCGCCTACCGGCTGATCCTGGCCGAGGCCGAGGACGCCCTGACGTCGGGCGAGACCGGGCTCGACGCCGTCAGCCGCTTCCTGATCCAGACCTTCGCCCATCGCGACGACCTCGTCCTGCCGCTGCACGGCGCGCCGATGACCGAGGGGACGGAGTCCGCCGACCTGCGGGCGCGGATGCAGCGGACCATGGGCGCGATCCTGCGGCGCGGGCACGACGACGGCACCGTCCGGCCCGACGTCGACGGCGGCACCGTCGTCCGCTTCGGCGCGATGCTCGCCCAGCCGATGTCCAACGTCCCCGGCTGGGAGCGCGTCGCCGCCGAGCAGCGCGCCGTCTTCCTGCGCGGCATCGCCGCCGATCGCGGCTGACCCGGACCGCGCCGACCCACGTTCGAGCCCTCACGGGGCGTGGAACGAGGCGGAGGAATAAACGGAGGAAAACCTCCGCTATGGGTGGGTGCCGGCGACGTGCCGGCGAGGCAGTCCCACCGCGAGAAGGCGAAACATCATGAAGGCAGTACGATTCCACACCTACGGCGACGCCGACGTCCTGCGCTACGAGGACGTGTCGATCCCCGAACCCGGCGCCGGCCAGGTCCGCCTGCGCGTCGCGGCCACCACGTTCAACCCGGTCGACGCCGGCATCCGCGCCGGCGGCCTGCAGGAGCCCTTCCCGGTCCAGCTCCCCCACACGCCCGGTATCGACGTCGCCGGCACCGTCGACGCCCTGGGCGACGGCGTCGACACCGTCGCCGTCGGGGACCGGGTGATCGGTTTCCTGCCGATGGCCGCCACCGGCGCCTCCGCCGAGTACGTCCTCGCCCCGGCGGACGTCCTGACGGCCGCCCCGACCGGCGTGGAGCTCGCCGACGCGGCAGCCCTGCCCTCCGTGGGGCTCACCGCCCGGCAGGCCCTCTTCGAGCTGGGCGAGCTGACGGCGGGCCAGCGGGTTCTCATCACGGGGGCCGGGGGCGCCGTCGGGGCGTATGCCGTGCAGCTGGCGCACCGCGCCGGCGCCTACGTCATCGCCACGGCGAGTCCGCGCAGCGCCGACCGCGTCCGGGCGGCCGGGGCGGACGAGGTGGTCGACCACACCGCGGGCGACGTCGCCGCGGCCGTGACGGAGCCCGTCGACCTGCTGCTCAACCTCGCGCCGATCGACCCGGACGAGCTGGCCCGCCAGGCAGGACTCGTGCGCGACGGCGGCGCGGTCGTGAACACGACCGTGTGGATGCAGGCGCCGAGCGACCAGGCGCGGGGCGTCCGCGGACTGAACGTGTTCGTCCGCAGCGACGCCACTCAGCTGGCCGAGCTCGTCACCGCGGTCGATCGCGGGGAGCTGCACATCGACGTCAGCCGCCGGATCAGCCTCGAGGAGCTGCCGGCGCTGCACGCGGAGGCCTCGACCACGCCGATCTCCGGGAAGGTCGTCGTCACCGTGCCGGAGGCCGCCTGAGTGCCCTCAGCCGGTGGTCACGACGTCCGGAGCGCGACCCGATCGCCCGCCCTCCGGGCGGAGACCGCCGTCACCCCGACCGCGACGACGATCGCCACGATCGCGACGCCGCTGACCATGTCGGTGCCGAGCCCGAGGCCGCCCCGGGCCGGAGGGAGCGCGAGCCAGTCGGCGAGCGACGCACCGACGGGGCGGGTGAGCACGTAGGCCGTCCAGAACGCGGCGACCGCGCCGAGGACCCGGCTGAGTCGCAGCCCGATGACCACCGCCATCGCGGCGATGAAGACGAGGGCCGCCGTGAAGTAGCCCAGGTGCAGCGTGGCGGCGGCGAGGTCGCCGGCCGAGGTGCCGAGGGCGAAGGTGGCCACGACCGCGGCCCAGTAGAACGCCTCGCGACGCGGGCGGTCGACGGTGTGCACGTCGAGGGTCCCCTCGACACGACGCCAGGCGGCGAAGACGGCGAGCAGCGCCACCAGGAACACCGGGGTCGAGACCGCGTACGGGATCCCGAAGGCGACGTGCACGACATCGGCGACCATGGTGCCGAACACGCCGACCATCGCGACGGTGCCCCAGTACAGCCAGCGCCGGTACCGGCGGGCTCGGAACTGCACGGCGAGGACGATGACGAACAGGACCGCCGTGGTCAGCACGACCGGTACCGGATCGAATCGGGTGACGAGGAAGTCGGAGAGCGCCTCACCCATCCCGGTGGTGAGCACCTTGATCACCCAGAACGACGTCGTCGGCTCGGGGACCTTGACCGCGCGCGGGGACTGCGGGGTCGACGTCGTCATGGAGATCCTCCTGGGAGCCGGCGGAGTGGGCGATGCCACTCTCGCCCGGCGCGACCAAGATTCGGCCAAGATATGACGCACCGGGCTGCGAGCGCCGGTCAGGCCTCCGGGATCGCGACGGCGAATCGCTCCTCGCGGGCGACGTCGGGATCCGGGCCGCTGCGCACACCCGTGTCGAGGGCGTCGACGGCGGCGATCTCGTCGTCGCTCAGTTCGAAGTCGAACACGGCGAAGTTCTCGGCGATGCGGCCCGGGTCGACCGACTTGGGGATCGCCGACCGGCCCTCCTGCAGGTGCCACCGCAGCATCACCTGGGCCGGGCTCTTCTCGTGCGCCCGGGCGATCTCCCCGATCGTCGCGTCCTCCATGACGTTCTTCCGGTCCTCACCCCAGCCCGGGTAGAAGGTGATGCCGCCGATGGGCGACCACGCCTGGGTGAGGATGCCGTGCTCGGCGTCGGCGGCCTGCGCGTCGTGCTGCGCGAAGTAGGGGTGCAGCTCGATCTGGTTGACGGCGGGCACGACGTCGGTCTCGGCGAGCAGCCGGTCGAGGTGGCGCGGCGTGAAGTTGCTGACGCCGATGGCCCGGACCTTCCCCTCGGCCAGCAGGGTCTCGAGGCCCCGGTAGGCGGCGATGGTCTTCTCGAAGCGGTCAGGGGCCGGCTGGTGGAGGATCAGCAGGTCCAGGTGGTCGACGCCGAGCTTGGCGACGGCCTTCTCCCAGGCGTGCAGTGTCTCGTCGTGACCGAAGTCGCTGACCCAGACCTTCGTCTCGATGAACACGTCGTCCCGGTCGACGCCGGAGCGGCGGATGCCCTCCCCGACCTCGCGTTCGTTGCCGTAGATGGCGGCGGTGTCGATGTGGCGGTAGCCGGTGGCGAGCGCGGCCTCGACGGCCGCCGTCGTCTCCTCCGGCGGGCTCTGGAAGACGCCGAGCCCGAGAGCCGGCATGGTGACGCCGTTGTTGAGGGTGAGATCCATGGTCATGCCTTCCACGGTAGGGACGAGGGGCGCGGGCTGGGAGGGCACGTCAGTACCCCTCAGGAACGCTCGTCCGGACCGGCCACCGCGGTCACGCGTACCGCCCGTGCCTCCCAGCGGCGGCCTGCCGCCGTAGCGTGGAGGCATGACACACACGGAGGACGCCGGCAGGAATCCGTACGACAAGGACCTCACCGACCTCGTCGGGGAACTGTCCACCCGCAGCGAGGAGTTCCGCACGCGCTGGGTGCGGCACGACGTCACGTACCACCGCACCGGGCGCAAACGCCTCCACCACCCCGTCGTCGGCGACCTCGACCTCAGCTTCGAGGCCCTCGAACTGGCCGCGGATCCCGGTCTGCGCATCAACGTGTACACCGCCGATCCCGGGACTCCGGCCGAGGACGGCCTCAAGGTCCTCGCGAGCTGGGTCGCGACGCAGCGCGCGGCCGCGCGGGACGCAGCGATGGACGCGGAGGCGGACGAGTCGACGGCCTCGCACGGGTGACGTCCGCGGCTGTGTCAGGCTGGGCACCATGACCCGGCCCCTGCGCGTCTCCGACAGCATCGACATCGACGCGCCCGCCGCGGCGATCTACCGCGAGGTGGCCGACCCCGCACAGATGGGCCGGTGGAGCCCGGAGAACCAGGGCACCCGCGACGCGAGCCGCGGCCCGCTGGCCGTGGGTGACCGGTTCGTCGGCCGCAACAAGCGCGGCGCCGCCCGCTGGTCGACGACCTGCGTGGTCACCGCGGCCGATCCCGGGCAGCGCTTCGCGTTCCGCGTCGTGCGGATCGGACCCGTCCGCCCGCTGATCAGCGCACCCATCGCCACGTGGGAGTACACCTTCGAGCCCACGGCCGGCGGAACCCGGGTCACCGAGACCTGGCAGGACGACCGCACGAGGTGGCCCGACGCCCTGGCCGCGCGGTTCGACCGCTTGGTCACCGGGGGCCGCCTGTTCCACGAGTTCCAGGCCGGCAACATCCGTCGCACGCTCGCCCGACTCAAGGCCGACCTGGAGGGTTGATCGCCCCGCACGGGCACACGGCAGGGACCGACACGGGCCGCCGGCGGTCGACGCGGGCGCCGACGCCGACCCAGCGGTCAGCGCCGGGTCAGCGCCGGGTCAGCGCGCGGCGAGCACGCCGCCGAGGATGGCGGCCGCCTCCGGGAAGCGGTCGGGGTCGTCCCCGCCGTAGTTGACGCGCACGTACGGGCCCGAGGGCTCGGCCGGGAACCATTCGCTGCCCGGGGCGATGATGAGTCCGCGACTCTCGCAGTCCCGGACGACCTGGCCCACCTCGGTGCCCTCGGGCAGCCGCAGCCACAGGTTCAGGCCGCCGGAGGGGACGGACTCGACGTGCGCGGCCGGCGCGTGCTCGCGCAGGCTCGCGAGCAGCAGGTCCCGGCGTCCACGCAACTGGTCCCGCAGCCCGCGCAGGTGCGTGCGCCAGCCGGGCTGGGCAACGACGTCGAGCGCGGCGCTCTGCAGAACGGCGCTGACGTACATCGACTCGGCGGCCCGGTCGGCGAGGATGCGGTCACGCGCTGGCCCGCGGGCGACGACGGCGGCCACCCGCAGTGCTGGGGAGACGCTCTTGGTCAGCGAGCGCAGGTAGATGACGTGGCCGTCGTCGTCGAGCGCGGCCAGCGGACGCGGGTCCGCGTCGATGGCCAGATCGTGGGCCCAGTCGTCCTCGATCAGGAACGCCCCGTGCCGCCGCACCGTCTCGAGCACGGCGAGTCCCGTCTCCGCCGGCCACTGTCCCCCCGTCGGGTTGGCGAAGGTCGGTTGGGCGTAGAAGGCACGGGCGCCCGTCCGGGCGAAGGCACGCTCGACGTCGAGCGGGTCGGGCCCGTTCGCGCCGGACGGCAGCGGGACGAGCGTCACCCCGGCCTGGTGAGCGGCGAGGATGGCGCCCCAGTAGCTCGGTGACTCGATCAGCATCGGCTGGCCCGGGCCGACCAGCGCCCGGAAGATCGAGCTCAGTCCGCTCTGGCTCCCCGAGAGGACGAGGGTGTCCCGCGGCCCGGCGGGGGTGACGCCGGCGGGGGCGCCGGACGCGAGCTCGGCCGCGAACCAGGCCCGCAGGTCCGGCAGCCCGGCCGCCGGCGAACGGCGCAGCGCTCCGTCGCTGCGCGCGGCGCGGGCGAGCGCCTGCCGGACGAGCCGCTCGGGCAGCAGCTCCCGGGACGGGTAGCCCATGTGCAGCCCGATGGCGTCCGGTGCCGCGGTCCGCTGCGTCGAGGAGAGGGTGGCCCCGAGCGACGGCGGGGCGCCGAGGGCGGTGGTCTGCCAGCCGTAGTCGACCGGCGACGGCGTGCGAGCGGCGCGCACGAAGGTGCCCACCCCCGGGCGGCTCTCGGCCAGACCGAAGCCGATCAGCTGCCGCATCGCCTTCTGCACCGTGACCGGGCTCGCGCCGTACTCGGCGACGAGCGCTCGGTTGGAGGGCAGCCGGGTGCCGGGACGCGCCGTCGCGATCCACGCGCGCAGTCCGGCGACGATCCGGCCCGTGCTATCGTCACTCATGACTGTACAGAGTAGCGCTACTCATCGAACGCGACCAGTGCTATCGGCCGCGTCGGTCGGCAGGTCCGGCTGGTGGTGGGGTCTGCTCGGCACCACGGCCTTCTCCTTCACCGTGCCTTTCACCCGCGTGGCGGTCGCGAGCTTCCCCGCCCTCTTCATCGGCTCCGCCCGCGGCGTCATCGCCGCCGTGCTCGCCGGCATCGTCCTCACCGCGACCCGGCAACGGTTCCCGACGCCGCGCCAGTGGGTACGCCTGGCGGTCGTGGCCGCCGGCGTCGTCGCCGGCTTCCCCCTGCTCACCTCGTTCGCCCTCACGACGGCGCCTGCCGGTCACAGCGCCGTCGTCATCGGCCTGCTGCCCGCCGCGACCGCCGTCGCGGCCGTGATCCGCGGCCGCGAACGGCCGACCCGCTCGTTCTGGGTCCTCGCCGCGCTCGGCGCCGTCGTCACCGTGGTCGTCGCGTCGCTCCAGAACGGCGGCCTGGGGTCGCTGCACTGGTCGGACCTGCTGCTGCTCGGCGCGGTCGTCGCGGCGGCGGTCGGCTACGCCGAGGGTGGCCTCCTCTCCCGGGAACTCGGGTCCTGGCAGACCATCTCGTGGGCGCTCGTCGTCGCGGCTCCGCTGACGACCCTGTGCTGCGTGCTCTCGATCGCCGGTCGCGATCCGACCGGCACGCCGACGGCGTGGCTCGCCCTGGGCTACCTCGGCGTGGTCAGCATGTTCCTCGGCTTCTTCGCCTGGTACCGCGGGCTCGCCATCGGGCCGATGGCCCAGGTCAGCCAGGTGCAGCTCGTCCAGCCCGTGCTCACCCTGCTCTGGGCCGCCCTGCTCCTGCACGAGCAGATCGGCTGGCCCACCGTCGTCGGCGGCCTCGCCGTCATCGCCTGCGCCGCCCTCGCCGTCCGCACCCGCCTGTCCCGGAAGGAAACCTCCTGATGCGCCACACTCCCCGCTACCTGATGACCGACCCCGCCGAGGTCAAGCGCCTCATCGCCGCGCACCCGTGGGCGACGTTCGTCTCCGCGACCGGAGCGGGCCTCGTCGCCTCGCACTACCCGGTGCTGCTGGTCGAGGACGGCGACGACGACGACATCGTCATCGCCAGTCATGTCGGCCGCCCGGACGACGAGCTGCACGAGCTCGGCCGGCACGAGATGCTCGTGATCATCCAGGGCCCGCACGACTACGTCTCCCCGAGCTGGTACTCCCCCGGCGACCTCGTGCCGACGTGGAACCACGTCACGGCGCACCTGTACGGCACGCCGGAGATCCTCACCGAGGAGGAGAACTGGGCGATGCTCAACCGGCTCACCGACCACTTCGAGCACCACCGGCCGGACGGGCGCAGTCTCGGGCAGGACGAGCCGGCGACCCGCCGCATCGCCCGCGGCACCGTCGGGCTGCGGATGCGGGTCACCCGGTTCGACGCCCGCGCCAAGCTGAGCCAGAACAAGAGCCGTCAGGTGCGCGAGCACATCACCGACCAGCTCGCCCGGCACAATGCGCCGCTGGCCGAGGAGATGCGGCGGGTCGACTGAGTCGACGATCACGGGCCGGACTGCGGCGGACGCGGTTCGCGCCGCCCTCAGCTTCTCTCGATCTCCGTGCTACGTTCGCCGTGATGGACTACGTGCAGATCTCCCGGGAGGCGCTGGCCGAGACGCTGCTCGCGGCCGGCCCGGGCCGCGACACCCTCTGCGAGGGCTGGCGCACCCAGGAGCTGGCCGCCCACCTGTATCTGCGCGAGCACCGGCCCGGCGCCGCCGCCGGCATCGCCCTGCCGCCCCTGGCCGAGCGGACCGAGCGGCGCACCCGCGAGCTGGCCGCCACGGCGGCGACCCGCACCGACTTCGCCGGCCTCGTCGACCGCTTCCGCCGCGAACACAGCCTCATCAGCCCCCGCCGGCTGCCGCGTCTGGCCGCCCGCGTGAACCTGCTGGAGTATTTCGTCCACACCGAGGACGTGCGCCGCGCCGTCGACGAGTGGGCGCCCCGCGTGCTGGACGCCGACTACGAGGCGGCCCTGTGGGAGCGGCTCGTCGCCTGGTCCGCGCTGGCGTACCGGTCCTCGCCCGTCGGCGTCGTGCTGGTCGACCCGGAGGGCTACCGGCACGTGGCGAAACGCTCGGACGACGCCGTCGCCATCGTCGGCGCCCCGGGTGAGCTGATCATGCACGCCTCCGGCCGCCGGACCGCGGCGCTCGTGACGGTCGAGGGTTCCGCCGAGGCGATCGCGGCCCTGGCCGGCTGACGCTCCGACGGATCCGTCGCGTCGCAGCGCTCAGCGACGCTTCCGTGGCGACCGCGCGCCGCGGGAGGAACCGCTCAGCGGACCGGGTGGCCCGCCGCGCGGATGGCGGCCTTGACTTGGGCGATCGCGTCGTCGGGACCGAAGTGGAACACCGAGGCGGCCAACACCGCGTCCGCGCCGGCGTCGACGGCCGGCGGGAAGTGCTCCGGCTTGCCAGCGCCGCCCGAGGCGATCAGCGGGACCCCGACCTCGGCCCGGACCGCGGCGATCAGCTCGAGGTCGAAGCCGTCCTTGGTGCCGTCGGCGTCGATCGAGTTCAGGAGGATCTCCCCCACGCCGCGTTCGGCGGCCTGCCGCGCCCAGGCGAAGGCGTCGATGCCGGTCCCGCGACGGCCGCCGTGGGTGGTGACCTCGAAGCCCGAGTCGGTGCGGGTGTCCCCGCGGACGCGGCGCGCGTCGAGGGAGAGCACGAGCACCTGCGAGCCGAACCGGGTGACGATCTCGTCGATCACCTCCGGCCGGTCCACTGCGGCGGTGTTGATCGACGCCTTGTCGGCGCCCTCGCGGAGCAGCCGGTCCACGTCCGCCGCGGAGCGCACGCCCCCGCCCACGGTCAGCGGGATGAACACCTCCTCGGCGGCCCGGCGCACGACGTCGTAGGTCGTGGCACGGTTGCCCGAGGACGCGGTGACGTCGAGGAAGGTCAGCTCGTCGGCGCCCGCCCGGTCGTAGCGGTGGGCCAGCTCGACGGGGTCCCCGGCGTCGCGCAGGCCCTCGAACCTCACGCCCTTGACGACCCGCCCGGCATCGACGTCCAGGCACGGGATGACGCGGATCGCCACGCTCATGTCGGTCTCCTTCGAGTGCGCGCGGCTCAGATCCGGGCGGCGTGGATGGCGCTGGTCAGGATGGCGCGGGCGCCGAGTTCGTACAGTTCGTCCATCATGCGGTTGGTCTGGCTGCGCAGCACCATGGCGCGCACCGCGACCCACTCGCCGTCGCGCAGCGGGGAGATGGTCGGCGACTCCAGGCCCGGCGTGATGGCCGAGGCGGCGTCGACGAGGTCGGCGCGGATGTCGTAGTCCATCATCACGTAGCGGCGGGCCACGAGGACGCCCTGGAGGCGCCGGATCAGCACGTCCATGCCCTCGGGCTCGTGCCCGTCCCGGCCGATCAGCACGGCCTCGGAGCGCAGGATCGGGTCCCCGAAGGTCTCCATGCCGGCCGCGCGCAGCGTCGTGCCCGTCTCGACGACGTCGGCGATCGCGTCGGCGACCCCGAGCCGCACGGAGGACTCGACGGCGCCGTCCAGCCGGACGACCGACGCGTCGATGCCGCGCTCGGCGAGGTAGCTGCGCAGCAGCCCGTCGTAGCTGGTGGCCAGGCGCCGGCCGGCGAGCTGGTCGATCGCGGTGAACCGGCCGACGGGGCCGGCGAAGCGGAAGGTCGACGCGGCGAAGCCGAGCTCCATCAGCTCCACCGCCTCGGCACCGGAGTCCAGCAGGAGGTCCCGGCCGGTCAGGCCGACGTCGAGGGTGCCGGAACCGACGTACACGGCGATGTCGCGGGGCCGCAGGTAGAAGAACTCGATGTGGTTCTCCTGGTCGGTCAGCACCAGCTCGCGGCTGTCGCGGCGCTGCCGGTAGCCGGCCTCGCTGAGCATGGTGGTGGCGGCTTCGGAGAGGGAGCCCTTGTTGGGCACGGCGACGCGGAGCATGGTGGTCTCTTCCTGGTCAGGTCTGACGGCGGACGGGCGGCCTACAGATGTCGGTAGACGTCCTCGAGCGTCAGGCCCTTCGCGATCATCATCACCTGCACGTGGTAGAGCAGCTGCGAGATCTCCTCGGCCGCCTCCTCGTCGGTCTCGTACTCGGCGGCCATCCACACCTCAGCGGCTTCCTCGACGATCTTCTTGCCGATGCCGTGCACGCCGGCGTCCAGTTCCGCGACGGTGCGGGACCCGTCGGGGCGCTCAGCGGCTTTCGCGCGCAGCTCGGCGAAGAGGGAATCGAAGGATTTCACGGCCCCCACGTTACCGTCGCCCCGCGTCCGCTCCGGCATCGGGGACGCCGGAACCCGTCACACCGGCGAGCACGGTGGCCAGCACGGCGGCCGTGTTCATCGCCGCCGCCGCGGCCTCGAAGCCCTTGTCCTCGCTCGAGCCCCTCAGGCCCGCCCGGTCCAGCGCCTGCTGCTCGGTGTCGCAGGTCAGGACGCCGAAGCCGACGGGCGTGCCCGTGGTCACCGATACGTCGGTCAGCCCCGTCGTGGCCGCGGAGCACACGTACTCGAAGTGCGGGGTCCCGCCGCGGATGACGACGCCGAGCGCGACGACGGCGTCGACGGTCGGGGCGATCCGCGCCGCGGCGACGGGCAGCTCGAAGGAGCCAGGCACGCGGACCTCGACGGCGGTCGCCCCGGCGGCCTCGACGGCGCGGCGGGCGCCGTCGAGCAGGCCGTCCATGACGGTCTCGTGCCACGAGGCGGCGACGATGGCGACCCGCAGGTCCTTCGTGCCGGGCTCGAGGGTGGGCTGGGGGGCGCCGTGTCCGCTCATCGGGGATCCTCTCGGGGGGAGCTGGTGGTGTCGGTGGTGGTGGTGCTGGTCGTCGTGGTGTCGTGCGCGTCGTCGTGCGGGTGCCCGGCGAGGTGGACGATCAGGTCGGCGATGCTGATGAGCGTCAGCCCGTGCTCGTCGGCGAAGGCGCGCAGGGCCGGCAGCCGCATCATCGATCCATCGTCGTGCACGACCTCGGCGATGACGCCGACGGGCCGGTGCCCGGTGGCCAGGCACAGGGCGACGGCGGCCTCGGTGTGTCCGGCCCGCACGTCGAGCAGCCCGTCGACGGCGACGAGCGGGAACACGTGCCCGGGCCGGGTGAGGTCCGTGGCGGTCGCGGCGGGGTCGGCGAGGACGGTCGCGGTGCGGGCACGGTCGGCGGCGCTGATGCCGGTGCTCACGCCCGTCGCCGCGTCCGTGGAGACGGTGTAGGCGGTGCCCTTGGGGTCCTCGTTGACAACGAGCATGGGCGGCAGGGCGAGCTGGGCGGCGCGCTTCGCGGTGAGCGGCACGCAGATCACGCCCGAGGTGTAGCGGACGGTGAAGCCCATCAGGGCGGCGTCGGCCCGCTCGGCCGGGAAGATGATGTCGCCCTCGTTCTCACGGTCCTCGTCGTCCACGACGACGACCGGCCGTCCGGCGCGCAGGGCAGCGAAGGCGTCCTCGATCGCGTCGAGGCGGACGGCTCCCGCCGTCGCTGTGCCGGCCGTGTCCGTGGCCGTCGTCTCCGCGGCGCCGGTGCCTACGGGGCTGGTCACGCCGTTCATGCCTGCACTCCTGCGTTCGTCGTCGTACCGGTCGTGGTGTTCGCCATCGCGCCGGTCGTTCCGGTGCCGGTCGTTCCGGTGCTGGCCTGTGCCGGCTCGCGCGTCGCGAGGGCGCCGAAGGAGGCCAGGCGGGCGGCGTACTTGGCCATCACGTCGACCTCGAGGTTGACGGTGCTGCCCGGTGTCAGGGTCCCGAGGGTCGTCACGGCGAGGGTCGTGGGGATCAGGCCGACCTCGAACCACTGCTCCGCGGCATCGGCGTCGCTCACCGCCGTGACCGTCAGGGAGACACCGTCGACGGCGACGGAGCCCTTCTCCGCCAGGTACGGGGCGAGGCCGGTGGGCACCGCGAACCGCAGCCGCTCCCAGTCGCCGAGATCCTCGCGCTCGGCCAGGTGCGCGACGCCGTCGACGTGGCCCTGCACGATGTGCCCGTCGAACCGGCCGGTGGGCTGCAGGCACCGCTCGAGGTTGACCGTGTCCCCCGGAGCCAGCGAGCCGATGGTGGTGCGCCGCAGGGTCTCCCCCATGACGTCGAGGCGGACCGTGCCCTGCTCCCCTGCGCCCGGTTCCCCGCTCGCATCGGTCGCGGGCACCTCCCCGACGGCGTCGACGTCGTTGCCGGCCGTGGCGGGGGTGGTGGGGTTCATGGTCGCGGTCAGGCAGACGCCGTTGACGGCGAGCGAGCCGCCGAACGGCAGGTCCGCCGCGGCGTCGCGCGCGGAGAGCGTCAGCACGGCGCTGTCGCGCGCCGGGTCGAGCACGATCTCCCGGACGGTGCCCTGGTCGGTGATGATGCCGGTGAACATGTCAGCCCTTCTTCCTGGTGGCGGAGGTGTCGGCGGTCTCGGAGGCGGCGTGGACGGCATCGGTGGCGGACTCGGGGGCGTCGCCGTCCACCGGCAGGAACCGCAGCCGGGTGTCGGGGCCGAAGCGGGTCGCCGCTCCCCCGCCGGCCTCGTCGGGTTCGAAGCGGAGCGCCTCGCCGAGGGTGCTCAGTCCCAGGTCGGGGAACGCCGGCCGGCCGCCGAGCAGCAGCGGGGCCTGGTAGACGACGAGCTCGTCGATCAGGCCGGCACGGGCGAAGGCGACGCTCAACCGGGGACTGCCGTCGATCAGCACGTGGCGGGCGCCGACGGCGTACAGCCCGGCCAGCGCTTCGTCCGGGTCGCGGGTGGTCAGCGCGTGGAACCGGCCGTCGGCCCCGCGGATCGCCGCGTCGGCCGGCACGGGGCGCAGGCCCATGACGGCGCGGCGGGGCTGCCGGGCGGCGAGCGATCCGTCGGGGTGGCGGGCGGTCAGGGCCGGGTCGTCGGCCAGCACGGTGCCGGTCGAGACGAGGACGGCGTCGGCCAGCATCCGCATCCGGTGACCGTCCTCGCGGGCGGCGGCACCGGTGATCCACTGGCTCGTGCCGTCCGCCGCGGCCACCGCACCGTCGAGGCTCTGGGCGATCTTGACGGTCACGAACGGGCGGGTGCCGACGGCGGCGAGCCAGCGGCGGTTCAGGTCGCGGGCCTGGTCGGCGAGGAGGCCGTCGCGCACCTCGACGCCCTCGGTGCGCAACCGGTGCGCCCCGCCGGCGGCCGCCCGGTGGGGATCGCCGATGGCGTGGACGACCGACCGGATGCCGGCGGCGAGGATCGCCTCGGTGCAGGCGGGGGTGCGACCGGTGTGGTTGCACGGTTCGAGCGTCACGACCATGGTCGCGGCGGCGATCTGCTCGGCGGAGGCGCCCGCGGCGGCGGCACGGTTCAGCACGTCGACCTCGGCGTGGTCGGTGCCGGCGCCGTGGTGGCGCCCCACGGCGATCAGCCGGCCGTCCGGGTCGAGCAGGGCGGCCCCGACGAGGGGGTTCGCTCCACGCACACCCGTGGCAGCCGCCCCGAGCGCGGTGGCCATGGCGTGTTCCTCGGCGAGGGTGAACCCGGCGTCGGTCGCGTGGTGGGTGGCCGTCGTCATGACTCCACCCGCGGGTCCGGGAACACGGTCTCGACGCGGGGCGCCACGGCCTGGTTGCGGTAGCGCCACCAGACGAAGAAGCCGGTGAGGGTGAAGCCGCCGTAGATGATGTACATGATCGCGGAGGCCCAGTAGCCGGCGGAGATGAGCAGCGGCACGCCCACGATGTCGACGGCGACCCAGATCAGCCAGAACTCGACCCAGCCGCGGGCCATGCCGAGGGTGGCCAGCAGCGAGCCGACGAAGATCCAGGCGTCGGCCCAGACCGGCTCGTAGCTGCCGAGCGCGCGGAACGCGGGGGTCAGGACGCCGGTGCCGACGACCAGCGCCAGGACGAGGCGCACGCGGGTGAGGTTGGAGGCCCACCGCGGGGTGACGGCGGTGCCGGCGTCGCCGCGGGCCTGCCGCCATCGGTACCAGCCGTACACGGAGACGACGACGAACATGACCTGGCGGCCGGCCTGGCCGAGCAGGTTGACGGGATTCGGGGAGCCGAAGACCGCCCCGAGGAAGACGGTGAAGAGCAGCACGTTGCCGACGATGCCCACCGGCCACGCCCACACCCGGCGGCGCATGCCGCCGAAGGCGCTGACCAGGCCGAAGACGTTGCCGAGCACCTCGCGCCACAGGATGAAGCCGCCACCGATGGTCAGCTTCGCCTCGAACAGCCATCGCAGCACGTCCACGGGCCTGTTCCCTTCCTCGCCGTTCCGTTCATCGACGGTTCCGGGGCGAGGGTGCACACGAGAGCCGGGACGGCGGACGACCGCAGCCCGACGACGGGTCCGGCGGTCGCCGGACGTCGCGCGCGACGTGCTTCTCCCATCCAGACTGTGACTGTCGGTGCCGGAATTCCACCGGCTCAACCGGTGCGCTTCCCCGGTGACGAGTCATCGTCACCGGATCCGACGCACCGGGTCGCGGACTTTGACCGCCGGTTCGGACTTTCACCGACCCCGGAGCACGTATTTCCGTTCATTATGGCACGCAGCGCCGGGGCACCGCCGTTCCGTCCGTCACGGTGACGTCATCGCCCCGGAGCAGGCCGGAGCAGGCCGGGATGTCAGCCGCAGCGGCCGCGGGCGGCCTCGCGCAGAGCGGTGATGGCGGCCGCGGTGTCGTCGGCCCCGTACACGGAGGAACCGGCGACGAAGACGTCGGCACCCGCTTCGGCGGCGGCCACGATCGTCTCCTTCGTCACCCCGCCGTCCACCTGGAGCGCCACCTCGGCGCCGGAGCCGTCGATCGCGGTCCGCGCCCGCCGCAACTTGGGCAGCATGACGTCGAGGAAGGCCTGGCCGCCGAAACCGGGCTCGACGGTCATCACGAGCAGCAGGTCGATCTCGGCGAGCAGGTCCAGCCACGGCTCCACCGGGGTGGCCGGGCGCAGGGCGACCCCGGCGCGTGACCCGAGCGAGCGCAGTTCCCGGGCGAGGCGGACGGGTGCCGCCGCGGCCTCGGCGTGGAACGTCACGGACGCGGCACCGGCCTCCGCGTATCCCGGCGCCCACCGGTCCGGTTCGTCGATCATCAGGTGCACGTCCAGCGGGATGGGGCTGACCTGCTGGATGCGTTGGACGACCGGAAGGCCGAGCGTCAGGTTGGGCACGAAGTGGTTGTCCATGATGTCCACGTGCACGCTGTCCGCCTCGGTGATCCGGCCGAGCTCGGCCTCGAGGTTGACGAAGTCCGCCGAGAGGATGCTCGGGTGGATCCGGGCGTGCCGGGTGGCGGGAGAGGTCGATGGCGCGGGTGCGGACTCGGTCACGGGGCCTCCGTCGTGGTGGGGGTGGCAGGGGTCTGGTCGGCGGCCGCGGGCACGCGCAGCAGGGCCAGGAACATGGCGTCGGTGCCGTGGACGTGGGGCCAGAGCTGGGCGGTGCGGGGACCGGGGGCGTCCCGGTCCGAACCGGCGGTGCCGCCCGCGTGCAGCGGGGTGAGGGCCGCGGCGTCGAGCACGGCCGGGGTGTCGAGCAGCTCGACGCCCGGGGTCCTCCGCAGGACGTCGTCGACGACGGCGACCGTCTCCGCCGGGTGGGGCGAGCACGTCGCGTAGGCGACGACGCCGCCGGGCCGGGTTGCGGCGATGGCTGAACGCAGCAGGTCACGCTGCAGCGCTCCGAGCTGGGCGACGTCGGCGGGGCTGCGGCGCCACCGTGCCTCGGGCCGGCGGCGCAGGGCGCCGAGGCCGGAGCACGGCACGTCGACGAGTACCCGGTCGTAGCCGGCGGGCTCGTCGCCGCCGATGGCCCGGCCGTCCCGCTCCGTGATCCGCCACGCCGTCTCCGGTACCGCGGCCAGCGCCCGGCGCACCAGGTCCGCGCGGTGCGGGGCGGGCTCGTTCGCGGTCACGGTCGCACCCTGCTGGAGCGCGAGGGCGGCCAGCAGCGCGGCCTTGCCGCCCGGTCCGGCACACCCGTCGAGCCAGCGTTCCCCGTCCGCGGTGGCGGTGCCTGACGAGGCGGTACTGGCTCCGTCGGGGTTCGCTCGGTCGGCGTCCGCTCCGTCGACCGGCGCGGCCGCGAGTGCCCGGGCGACCAGTTGCGAGCCGGTGTCCTGGATCCGGACCGTGCCGTCCTGCACCCCGGCGAACCGGCTCAGGTCACCCGCCGCGATGGTGGCGGAGCCGACAGCGAGCTCGCCCGGCTCCGCGCCGGCGGCGAATTCCTCGGCGAGGTCGCCGAGCCCGGGCAGGGCCACGAGATTCACGACGGGGGCCGCGTTGTCGGCGGCGAGCAGGTCGGTCAGCTCCCCGGCGTCGCGACCGTGGGCGACGAGCGCCTGGCGCATCGCCCGCACGACCCACGTGGGGTGGCTGTAGCGCAGGCCCGCGGCCGTGGTGTCGTCGACGCCGGTGGTCAGCTCGTCCAGCCAGTCGTCGAGGGACCGCTCGGAGACCCGGCGCAGCACGGCGTTGATGAAGCCGCTCGGGCCCGCGCCGATGGCCTCCCGGGCCAGGGCGACGGTCTGGTCGAGGGCGGCGTGGGGCGGCACGCGCATGGCGAGCAACTGGTGGACCCCGAGGCGCAGGGCGTCCCGCACCGGCGGATCCACCGTGTCCAGGGGACGGTCCACGCACCGGGCGAGGATGGCGTCCCACGTCCCCATCGACCGCAGCGAGCCGTAGGCCAGCTCGGTCGCGAACCCGGCGTCGCGCCCGGTCAGGCCGTGGCGACGCAGCCGGGCGGGAAGGACGAGATTGGCGTAGGCATCGTCGGCGCTGACCGCGCGCAGCGTCTCGAACGCGGCGAGCCGGGCCGGGTCGGAGGAGCGTCCACGCCGTGCGGGAGCGGACGAGCTGAAATGGCGTTCGCCGCCCCGGTTGCGCTCGCGCCCCTGTGCGTTCCGGCGCACTTCTCCCCCGGTGCCGCGGCGGCCCTGCCGATCAGCGTCGCGGCGGTCGTCGCGACGTCCCGGCGTGCCCTCACCGCGCGGGGCAGACCCGCGGTCGTCGCGCCGGGCGCTTCCGGCCCCGTGTCGATCAGCGCCGCGGTCGTCACGCCGGGCGCCGGAGCCACCGGAGGCGCGGCCCTCACGCCGCTGCCCGCTGCCACGGTCGTCACGACGACCGGATCCACCGGCGTCGGCGCGACTGTTCCGGCGGCGCCGGTCGTCGTCGGGTCGGTCACCATTCGCGTCGGCCAAGACGGACCTCCTGCCCGTGCTGGGCGCCGCGCCACCAGTCGGCGGCGGGCATCGGTGTGCGGCCGGCCGGCTGCACGGTGCTCAGGACGACGGCGCCGTCGCCGGTCCCCACCAGCACGGACCGGCCGTGTGCGGCCACGAGCCCGGGCTCGGGTGCCGGGGGCACCTTGACGCCGGACAGGTCCGGGCGCGCGGCGTCGCGGACGGGTCCGAGCTTGACGCGCTGGCCGTCCAGGGTGGTCCACGCGCCGGGCTCGGGCGTGACGCCGCGGCTGCGGGCGTCCAGCGCCGCGGCCGGGTGCGACCAGTCGAGCAGGCCGTCCTCGAGGGTCAGCTTCGGAGCGAGGGTCACCTCGCCGTCCTGCTCGGTGGCCCGGGCGGTGCCGTCGGCGAGGCCGCCGAGCACGTCGGCCAGCAGGCCCGTGCCGCTGACCGTCAGGGCCGCCAGCAGGTCCGCGGCGGTGTCGTCGGGCCCGATGGGCGCGGTGACCGTGCCGTACACCGGGCCGGTGTCCAGCCCGGTGCGGAGCGCGAAGACGCTCGCGCCGGTTCCGGTGAGCCCGTCGATGATCGCCCGCTGGGCGGGGGCGGCGCCGCGGTAGGCGGGCAGCAGGGAGAAGTGCAGGTTGAGCCAGCCGTGGCGCGGGACGTCCAGTGCGGCGGCGGGGACGAGGGCCCCGTAGGCAACGACGACGGCCACGTCGAGGTCGAGGTCGGCCAGCTGGGCCCGGACGTCGTCGTCGACGCGGGCGGCCTTGATCACCGGCAGTCCCGCCTCCCCGGCGGCCGCGGCCACCGGGGACGGCGTGAGGACGCGCTTCCGGCCGAGCGGCGCGTCCGGACGGGTCAGGACGGCGACGATCTCGTGGTCGCCGCCCGCGAGCCGGTCGCGCAGGACGCGCAGGGAGTCGGCGGCCGTCGCCGGGGTGCCCGCGAAGAGTATCCTCATCGGCCGCCGCCGAAGAAGCTCGCGCCGGGGGCAGCGTTGCCGGACCCGGCCGTCTGTCGCGCCGCGGTGCCGGTCGAGCGGGCGCCGTCACGGTGTGGGATGGTCACGCTGCCCGCCTGGTCGAGGTCCCGCCGCTCGGCCTGGACCTGGTCGACCGCGATGCGCCAGTCGTCGGTGCGCAGGGCCGCCATCACGGTGCGACGCTCCTCGCCCGTCAGCCGGTCCAGGTACAGCTTCCCGTCGAGGTGGTCGGTCTCGTGCTGGAGGCAGCGGGCGAGCAGTCCCTCGCCGGTGACGGTCACGGGAACGCCCGTGACGTCGACGCCGGTGACGGTGGCGCGCTGCGCGCGGGTCGTGTGACCGCCGATGGCCGGCACGGAGAGGCAGCCCTCCATCCCGGACTGCGTCTCCTCCTCGACCGTGAGGACGGGATTGATCACGTGACCGGACGCGCCGTCCACCTCCCACGTGAACAGGCGCAGCCCGACTCCCACCTGGGGGCCGGCGAGCCCGACGCCGCCGACGGCGATCATCGTCTCGTGCATGTCCTCGACCAGCCGGGCCAGGGCGTCGTCGAACCGGGTCACGGCCTCGGCCCGGGTCCGCAGGATCGGGTCACCCAGCACCCGGACGGGCAGTATCGCCATGGCTGTCGTCGCGCTCCTCGTGTCGTCGACCGGTGTTCGTCTGCCCCGGTCCGGCGCTCCAGTCTAGTGGCCGGGACGCGAACCCCGGTCCCGGCTCAGGAGCCGGTGGCGGAGCCGGCGAGAGCGGAGACCGCGGTCGATCCCGACGGCACCCGGTGCGACGTCCCTGCCGGGGCGTCGGCCGCCGATGCGTCCATCGTTCCCGCGGTGTCGGTGCCCGTCACGTCGGCCACGGCGGCGGAGCCGACCGTACGCGGCGCCGGCGGCGGGGCGATGGGAAGCAGGGCACGGCCGGCCGCGGTCGCGTCCGCGGTGGTCTCCCACACCCGGCGCAGCGAGCAGAACTTGTACCAGTGGTGGGCGAGGACGTCGTCGCGGGCGCGCATCGGCCGCACCTCGGTCTGCCCGATGGCGACGGGAAGCAGCAGCGGGTTCTCCCCGTACGGGAAGGGCTCCCAGGTGCCGGCCTCGGGGTCGACGAGCAGCTCCTGGGCCTTCATCCCCGCGACGAGCTGCATGACGACCTTCTCGTCGAGCGCCTTGACGAAGCCGTCCCGGTCCGTGCCCTTGGTCTTGAAGTCGATGAGGCAGACCCGGCCCCCGATGCGGGCGATCAGGTCCAGCGTGCCGGCGTAGCCGACCTCCTGGTTCCACACCGTCGCCTCCGCGGCGAGCGGCTCGACGGCATAGGCGTCCCACCACTCGTCGAAACGGTCGGCGAACTGGTGCTCCCCGTGCTGGGCGAGGTCCTCGCGCGCCTCCCGCACCCGGTGGTCGCGGTCCAGGTGCCGGAGGGCGATCTGCTCGGCGTAGTAGTGCACCCGGTCGCCGCGCTCGGCAGCCTGGTCGCGGTAGCGCTCGGCGGCAGAGGCCGACTCCCGCACGAGTGCACGCAGCTGGCCCGGATCCGCTGCGGCACCGCGCAGTTCGGGGTGGGAGGCCAGGTGATTGGCGGCCATGTACCCGGACCAGCCGGTCAGGTCCGTGGCCTGCTGGCCGATGACGGTGGTGATCGACGGCACCGTGGGCGGGGCACTCGTGGATCGCGCGTACATCCGCCCGTGTTCGGTCTGGTGCGCCAGCCTCGGTTGCGTCATGCCTTCACTCTCCCACCGGCCACCGACGTTTCTCCAACGCCCGCGCCGGGCTCGGCTCGGATGGTTCCATCGGGCGTTCGTGCGCCCGACCCCGACCCCGGACGCACGAAGGCCCCGGCGGTCTCCCGCCGGGGCCTTCTGTCGTGCGCGATACTGGGATCGAACCAGTGACCTCTTCCGTGTCAGGGAAGCGCGCTACCGCTGCGCCAATCGCGCCCATGTCGCCGTCGGAGGGTCGAGACCTTCCGGGGCTGGAGGTGGGGACGGGATTCGAACCCGCGTATACGGCTTTGCAGGCCGCTGCCTCGCCTCTCGGCCACCCCACCGTGACCAGCTGGTCCACTCGGACCGCCGTCCGGAAGCCGAACTGGAGGTCCGGACCACCGACTGACTGAACAGTGACATGCGAGCGGACGACGGGATTCGAACCCGCGACATCCACCTTGGCAAGGTGGTGCTCTACCAGCTGAGCTACGTCCGCATGAAGAAACCGGCCCGACTCGGGGCGGTGCCGCCGTGTTCTTGCGAGAAATGACTCTACAGGCGTCCCGGCGCAGTTCCAAATCGGCCGAAGATCCCTGTGTTGGCGCGGATTTCACCGCATCGTCGCCACCTTGTCCCACCCGGTCACCGGCCCCTCCCCGCGGGCGGCGATGATGCCTTTCGTCGATTTCGCGCCCGGTTCGGACTCCGCTACGATGGTGAATCGCTGCCCGGCCTGCGGGCGGCACGCGAGGGCGATTAGCGCAGTGGTAGCGCGCTTCGTTCACACCGAAGAGGTCACTGGTTCGAACCCAGTATCGCCCACCGCATCGAGGGTCCCGGAGTCGATCCGGGGCCCTCTCCCGTTGTTCGGGCCCCATTCCGCTTGCCGTGAAAACCGGCGAACTCGCCGCCGTCACCGGGTTCCCCGCGTGGTCACTGCTCTAGCATGGTGGGCACACGGAGGCGACGGGCCTCCCGGCAGAAAGGAGGTGGCATGTCTGCTTTCGACAATCTGAAGGGCAAGGCCTCGGATCTGATGGGAAAGGCCGCTGACGCCGTCCGCGGTCATGAGGATCAGGTGAAGCAGGGCATCGAGAAGGCCGGCGATTTCATCGACCAGAAGACCGGCGGGAAGTACGCCGACCGCATCGATTCCGTGCAGCAGAAGGCTGGCGAGGCTGTGAACCGTCTCGGTTCACAGGACCACACCGGCGGAGCCGGCACCACCCCGGGCACGACGCCCGCGGGAACCGGCACCACCGGAACGGGTACGCCCGGCACCGAGACCCCCTCCGCGCCCACCGAGGACGCGACGCAGCCCGATCCGACGAAGGTGGACCCCGACCTGGGGCGCTGACGCCGCGACGGGCAGCCGCGGCCACGTGAGGCCGACGGAGCATTGCCCAGACGAATGATCGAGCCGTGAGCCGGCGTCACCTGCGGGTGACGTCGGCTCACGTGTGTCCGGGCCCGGTGAGAGCACCGTGAGATGGCGCAGCGGACCACGCCGCCCGAGCCGTCAGCTCGCCGAGCCGCCCTCGCGCGTCAGGGCGGTGAGGCGGGACACCGCCCGGAAGTACTTCTTCATGTACCCGCCGGCCATCATCTCCTCGGAGAACAAGCGGTCCAGCGGCTCCCCGCTGGCGATGATCGGCACGTCCTTGTCGTAGAGCCGGTCGGCGAGCACGACGAACCGCAGCGCCTGGTCCTGGCGGGTGATGGTGCGCACGCCGCGCCACGCGACGACGTCGACGCCGTCGATCAGCTGCCGGTACCGGCTCGGATGCACCTGGGACAGGTGCTCGACGAGCGCCTCGACGTCGTCCAGCGCCACGGTCCTCCCGTCCTGCGCCGCGGCGTCGGCGGCCGCGGTCACGGCGTCGTCCGTCATCGGCTCCGGCGCGGCCGGCAGGCCACGGTGCCGGTAGTCCTCGCCGTCGATCCGCACGACGTCGAACTGGTCGGCCAGCACCTGGATCTCCCGCTTGAAGTCGACCGCGGCGAAGCGGCCCTCCCCCAGCGACCCGGGCAGCGTGTTGGACGTGGCGGCGAGCTTGACGCCGGCGTCCGCGAGTTCGCGCATCAGCCGGGACATCATCACGGTGTCACCGGGGTCGTCGAGCTCGAACTCGTCGATGCACACGAGGCGGTAGTCCCGCAGGGCGTCGACGGCCCGCCGGAAGGACATGGCGCCCACGAGGTTGGTGTACTCGACGAAGGTGCCGAACGCCTTCGGGCCCTCGACCGCATGCCAGAGGGACGCCAGCAGGTGGGTCTTGCCGACGCCGAAACCGCCGTCGAGGTAGATGCCGGCCTTCGTCGCGGGCGGCCGGGCGCCGAACAGCTTCCGCCACCCGGAGGGAGCGGGCGCCTCGATCGCCGCGGCGAAGGACTTCAGCGCGTGCACCGCTTCCGTCTGGCTGGGCTGCGCGGGGTCCGGCCGGTAGGTGTCGAACGAGACCTCCCCGAAGCGCGGTGAGGGGTGGAAACCGGCGAGCAGGTCGTCGGCGGAGACCGTCGGCTTGCGGTCGGCCAAATGCACGATCTCGCCCACGGCGTCATTCCTCCCAGGGTGGTGCGTCGGTTCTCGGTGCCTTCCCACAGTACGGCAGCAGGACGCGCGGTCGGGCTGCTCCCCTGCACACGCAGGCGCACGCGCGCGGGAGTTGACGGCGGATGACGCGGGCGGGTTGGACGCCGGACACGCCCCACACGCCGCGACTAGGGTGGGGGCTGGATCAGACCCCGACCGGAAGAAGGATCTCCGATGACCATCGCAGCGGATGCGAACGAGAAGTTCCGCGCCTACGCCCACCCCGACCGGCTCGTCTCGACCGACTGGGTGGCCGAACGGCTCGACTCCGCGCACCCGGACCACGGTGACTTCGTCCTGGTCGAGTCCGACGAGGACGTCCTGCTCTACGAGACCGGGCACATCCCGGGCGCGGTGAAGATCGACTGGCACACCGACCTGAACGACCCGGTGACCCGCGACTACGTCGACGGCGCCGCCTTCGCGGAGCTGATGCGCGCCAAGGGCATCTCCCGGGACACGACCGTCGTCATCTACGGCGACAAGTCCAACTGGTGGGCCGCGTACGCCCTGTGGGTGTTCACCCTGTTCGGCCACGAGGACGTCCGGCTCATGGACGGTGGCCGCGACAAGTGGGTGGCCGAGGGACGCGAGCTGACCACCGAGACGCCGGCGCCGGCGACCGGTGGCGACTACCCCGAGGTCGAGCGCTCCGACGAGCAGATCCGCGCCTTCAAGGAGGACGTGCTCGCCCACTTCGGCAAGCCGCTCATCGACGTCCGCTCCCCCGAGGAGTACTCGGGAGCGCGCACCCACATGCCCGCCTACCCGCAGGAGGGCGCCCTGCGCGGCGGCCACATCCCGTCCGCCGCGTCCGTGCCGTGGGCTAAGGCCGCCGCCGAGGACGGATCGTTCAAGTCCCGTGAGGAGCTGGAGAAGGTCTACCTCGACGGTGCCGGCCTGAAGGAGGGTGACGACGTCATCGCCTACTGCCGCATCGGCGAGCGCTCGAGCCACACCTGGTTCGTGCTCTCCCACCTGCTCGGTTTCGAGTCCGTGCGCAACTACGACGGGTCCTGGACCGAGTGGGGCAACGCGGTGCGCGTGCCGATCGCCACGGGCGACGCACCCGGTGAGGCTCCCGCCGCGCGCTGACGGCCCCGGATCCCCCCGAGCTGCTTTCCCTGGCGACTACACCGTGACGGGCGTCGCGGACCATTCGGTCCGTGGCGCCCGTTGTCGTTTCCGGCTCCCCCCGGCAGCGCGACGGCGGCGAGCGGCGCGCCGAACTAGACTGGATGACCGTGAGCAGCACCCCCATCTCCCCCGCCCTGCCCGTCAAGCTCGCCGAGATCGTCGACGACTTCCAGGCCGTCGACGAACGCGAGCGCCTGCAACTGCTGCTCGAGTTCTCCCGTGAGCTGGCGGACCTGCCGGCGGAGTACGGGAAGCACCCCGAACTGCTCGAGCAGGTCGTCGAGTGCCAGACGCCGCTGTTCGTCAAGGTCGACGTCGCCGACGGCGGCGACCGGGTCGACCTGCACTTCTCCGCCCCGGCCGAGGCGCCGACGACGCGCGGCTTCGCGAGCGTCCTGCAGCAGGGCCTGGCCGGTGCGACGGCGTCCGAGGTCCTCGCCGTCCCCGAGGACACGCCGGACATGCTCGGCCTGACCCGCGCCGTCACCCCGCTGCGCATGCGCGGCATGGGCGCGATGCTCATGCGGATCAAGCGTCAAATCGCCCAGCAGCTCGCCGCGCAGGGCGCCGCCGCCTCCTGAGCCTCTCCGCACCCTCGGCGGCTCCGTCCGCCGAGGGTGCGGAGAAGCACTGGCATTCGGGCGCGGGACCGCACGATCCGCCCACTCGACGCGGCCCTCACCGAGTGGACCGACGACGTCACGCCGGGCCTCATACGCCGCAGCAAACGCCCACTCGACGCGGCCCGCCCACCCAGTGGACCGACGACGTCACGCGGCAGCCCGTCCGCCGCAGCAAACGCCCACTCGACGCGGCCCTCACCGAGTGGGCGGACGATGTCACGCCGGGCCTCATACGCCGCAGCAAACGCCCACTCGACGCGGCCCGCCCACCGAGTGGGTGGACGATGTCACACTGGGCCTCACACGCCGCAGCAAACGCCCACTCGACGCGGCCCGCCCACCGAGAGGACCGACGATGTCACGCGGCAGCCCGTCCGCCGCAGCAAACGTTCACTCGACGCGGCCTGCCCACCGAGTGGACGGACGACGTCACGCCCGGGCTCGTACACCGCAGCACACGTCCACTCGACGCGGCCCGCTCAGCGCGGGGCCGGGTCCGACGCCTGCAGCGCCGTGGGCAGCCAGTCCGCCACCACGGCCTCCCACCGCTCCGGGTCCACGTTCCACTCCTTCGTGTGCCGGGCGGCCTCGAAGGGCACGAACCGCACGAACTCCGGGTTGCGCCGCGCCAGTTCCTCCGAGGGACCGGCGGGCACGAAGTCGTCGTCGACCGAGTGGATGATCAGCGTCGGGGTGCGGAGATTGTCGGCACGGGACACCCAGTCCATGCTCTTCAGGTCCACGGGCGCGACGAGACCGGTCACGGCCCGGCCCGCGGAGTGGGAAATCATCAGCTGCGAGAACTGGCCGATGGAGTCCGGCACGCGGTTGAGCCGGGCCTGGTAGCCGAGCACGTCGGTCCAGTTCACCACCGGGGCGTCCAGCACGAGGGCGCCGATCCGGTCCGCCCACGTCGACTGGGCGACCGTCTGCAGCGCGACCGCCCCACCCATCGAGTAGCCGAGCAGCACGATGCGCTCGGCGCCGTGGTCCAGGGCGAACGCGATTGCCGCATCGACGTCCCGCCACTCGGTTCCACCGAGGCCGTACCGGCCGCCGTCCGCGCGCGGCGCCTCGCCGTCGTTGCGGTAGGCGATGGCGAGCATCGTGTAGCCGAGCCGGTGCATGACGGCCGCACCGCGCAGGGTCTCGCTCCGCCGGGCGCCCCGCCCGTGAATGCCGATCACCCAGGTGGTGGCCTCGGCGGTGCGGGTGTCGTCGGGGTCGATGCGCCACGCCGGGGCGAGGCCAGCGGGTGTGCCGATCTGCACGTCCTCGTGGGCCAGACCGATCTCGCTCGGGTCGGCGATGATGTCACCGGACCACCAGCCACGGGTGGCAGCGGCGAGCGCGGCTTCGTCGCCACCGGTCACCGCGCGGGTCACCGTGGACCCGTCGAGGGACAGGACGTCCCCGATGAGCGCGCGCTTCGTGCCCCCGGCGACGTAGAGGGCGTACCGACCGGGCACCGTCGTCTCCGCCGTGGCGGGCAGGACGACGCGCCGCTCACCGGCGGCCCCGGCGACGGCGAGGATCTCGAGGTCCTCCCGGCGCCGGTTCGGGATGACGATCATGCGCGCGTAGTAGGCGGCCAGGCCCGACGACGTGGCCGCGAGCACGGAGGCGACCGCGGCACCGGCCGCCAGCCCGGTGCCGCTCCACCGCAGCCACGGCAGCAACGGCCCGGATGCACCGGAACCACGGGAGTCCATCGCCATGAGGCCATTCGTACCACGCAGCCCTGAGCGCAGGCGTGCAGGGGCCTGCGAACCGCGGCGACGGCGAGAGGTCCCGGCAGAACGTCACGGCCGGACCGTCACGGTCGCCCGCCCACGGCGGAACGCCCGCCTGTGGGGCGCAGGGCCGCTGGCAGGGCAACCGCGGGAACCGGTCCCCCACTAGACTTCCGGCATGAGCGAGACGATCGTCGTGCTGACCGAGCAGCCGCTGCTGGACGCGGATGCCGCCAACCTGACCGCCCTGCACCCCGACCGGGACGTCGCGTACCACGTCGTCCTCCCGGGCCGCACCGGCCGCTCGCTGCTGGTCGAGCTGATCGACCGGCTCAGCCTGTTCGAGCTGCCGGACCGCGCCGGCGACGAGCGCGCGGCCACGGACCGGGCACGGCCGGAGCAGGCACTGCAGGCGTCGCTGGACGTGCTCGAGCGTGCGGGTGCCACCGCGACCGGGGAGGTCGCGGCCGAGAAGCCGGTCGACGCGCTGGTCGCCGCCGTCCGGGCCCACGACGCCCACGAGGCCGTCGTCATCACCGTCCCCCACGCCGTGGAGGACACCTTCCACACCGACTGGGCCACCCGCGCGCAGGACAAGCTCGGTCTGCCCGTGCTGCACCTGTACTCGGGGTCCAGCTTCATCGG
Organism: Tersicoccus mangrovi; assembly: GCF_036881825.1. Lineage (NCBI taxonomy): Bacteria > Bacillati > Actinomycetota > Actinomycetes > Micrococcales > Micrococcaceae > Tersicoccus > Tersicoccus mangrovi. The sequence continues at coordinate 287,168 of NZ_JBAJMW010000004.1, forward strand.
CGACTCCTGAGCACCGCCGGCACCGTCGACGGCACCCGCAGCGGAATAGCGGTACCGGCGCGGGGCGTTGACCCCAGCGGGCCGCGACCCGGCCCGAGACCAGCATCTCGACATCAGGGATCTCGCCATCGGGGATCTCGACCGGAACCGAGGAGCATCCGTGACCGACCAGCCGACCCGCACCGTGACCAGGTCCGAGGACGAGTGGCGCCAGGAGCTGACGCCCGAGGAGTTCGCCGTCCTGCGCCGCGCCGGCACCGAGCGCCCGTACACCGGCGAGTACTGGGACAGCCACGCGACCGGCGTCTATCAGTGCCGCGCGTGCGGCGCCGAGCTGTTCCGCAGCGACACCAAGTTCGACTCCCACTGCGGCTGGCCGTCCTTCTACGCCCCGCTGGCCGAGGACCGTGTCCGCTACATCCACGACCGCACCATGGGCATGGACCGCGTCGAGGTCCGCTGCGCGACCTGCGACTCGCACCTCGGCCACGTCTTCGAGGGTGAGGGCTACGGCACCCCGACGGACCTGCGCTACTGCATGAACTCCATCTCGATGCGCCTCGTGCCCGACGCCGGTGACGGGGATGGATCCGCTCAGGCCTGACCGCGAGACCGAGGCGCTACTGCGCGCTCCCGCGTGCGGCGCGCCTCGGTCCCCCGCCGTACCCCGGCCACTAGTGTTCCGAAGGTGACCACGATCGGCGGCCTGGAGCACGCGCCGGCCGACTTCCTCACGGCCCTCGGCGCCCTGCGGCGCGCGCGGGTGCGCCGGGAACTCGCGCTCCACGAGATCCCCGCTCCCAGCCGTCTCGCCCCCTTCGCCGTCGCGCTCGGCGCCGACGTCACGGCCAGCGGCCCGACCATGACGCCCGTGCACGGCCCGGCCCGCCTCGCGCTCAGCAGCGACGACGCCCCAGAGCTCGCGCACGGCCGCTTCATCCTCCTCCACGACCCGGACGGCTCCCCCGTGTGGGACGGCCATTTCCGCATCGTCACGTACATCCGGGCCGAGCTCGAGTCCGAGATGGGCAACGACCAGATGCTCGGCTCCGTCGCCTGGACCTGGCTGCAGGAGGCGCTCGCCGACCACGGCGCCGCCTTCCGGCAGGCCGGCGGCACCGCCACGCGGATCCTCTCGGAGAGCTACGGCTCGCTCGCGGACCGGCCCGACGCCGTCGACATCGAACTGCGCGCCTCCTGGACCCCCGCCGAGGCGGACGTCACCGATCACCTCGAGGCCTGGAGCGACATGGTGTGCACCTTCGCGGGCCTGCCACCGCTGCCCGAGGGAGTCACCTCGCTGCCCGGTCGCCGTCTGACCTGAGACATCGTCCGACTCGGTCGCCGTCCGACCTGAGCGGACGGGATATCCTTGACCCGACATGACAACAGGCCCTTCTTCCCGTCAGACACCGCCCGACGACACGACGCCGGCCGCGCCTGACGACTCCGCCCCCGCCGTCGTCGACCTGCTCGACCCGGCCGAGGGCATCCCCCCGGTGATCGACACCGCCGAGGGCCTCGATCGGGCCGCCCGCGCCCTCGCCGCCGGCACCGGTCCCGTGGCGGTCGACGCCGAGCGCGCCTCCGGCTTCCGGTACGGCCAGCGGGCCTTCCTCGTCCAGCTGCGCCGCGAGAGCGCGGGCACCTGGCTCGTCGACCCCGAGGCCCTCGACGGCCTCGACCCGCTCCAGGAGGCCCTCGCCGACGTCGAGTGGGTGCTGCACGCCGCATCCCAGGACCTCCCGTGCCTGGCTGAGCAGGGCATGCGTCCCGACCGTCTCTTCGACACCGAGCTCGCCGCCCGGCTGCTCGGCATGCCCCGGGTGGGCCTCGGCGCCGTGATCGAGGCCGAGCTCGGCCTGCACCTGGCCAAGGAGCACTCGGCCGTGGACTGGTCCACGCGACCCCTGCCCGAGCCGTGGCTGCGCTACGCCGCGCTCGACGTCGAGGTGCTCGTCGCGCTGCGGGACCGGCTGGCCGCCCGCCTCACCGAGGCGGGCAAGGACGAGTTCGCCCGGCAGGAGTTCGAGCACGTCCGACTCACGACGACGCCGATCGTGCGCACCGACCCGTGGCGCCGGACGTCGGGCCTGCACCAGATCCGCGACCGGCGGCAGCTCGCCGCGGTGCGGGAACTGTGGCTCGAGCGGGACAACCTCGCCCGGCACCGCGACGTCGCCCCCGGCCGCCTGATCCCCGACTCCGCGATCGTCGCCGCCGCGCAGGCCATGCCCCGCACCGTGCCCCAGCTGCTCGAGACGCGCGGGTTCCACGGGCGCGCCGCCCGACGGGAGGGGCCGCGCTGGCTCCGCGCGATCGCCACGGCCCGCACCGCCGGGGACCTCCCGCCGATGCACGTCGCCGGGGACTCCCCGCCGCCGGTGCGCCAGTGGTCCGACAAGGACCCGCTGGCCGCCGCCCGGCTGACCGCCGCCCGGACCCGCATCGCCGAGCTGTCCGAGCAGTGGACCATCCCGATCGAGAACCTGCTCACGCCCGACCTGCTGCGCCGGCTCATCTGGCGTCCGCCCGCGGAGGGCGACGCCGTGGACGCCGACGCCGTCGAGCTCGCGCTGACCGCGTCCGGCGCACGCCCCTGGCAGCGGGAGCTGGTGGGCGGCATCATCCTCGACGCCCTGCGCATCACGGACGTCCCCGCCGCCGGCGGCGCGATCGACACCGACCGGGCGTCCTCGACCCGACGCTGACCTGCGCCGACACCAGCCGCCTCGCGGCGGGTTGAGCCACCTTGTTACCCATGGGTAACATCGGGCGTGTGCGTGAACCAGCGCACACCCGATCGGTGCGAGGAGTCATCCGTGAACCAGAGGCAGCTGCGAGAGGTCGTCTTCGTCGACGGCGTCCGCACCCCGTTCGGCAGGGCCGGCGAGAAGGGCTACTACGCGGGCACGCGGGCCGACGATCTCGTCGTGCACTGCATCCGTGACCTGCTGCGCCGCCATCCCGAACTGCCGCCCGAGCGCATCGACGACGTCGCCATCGCCGCGACCACGCAGACCGGCGACCAGGGTCTGACCATCGGCCGCACCGCCGCGCTGCTCGCCGGCCTGCCCCGCTCGGTGCCCGGCTTCGCGATCGACCGGATGTGCGCCGGCGCGATGACCGCGGTGACCACGACGGCGTCGGGCATCGCCTTCGGCGCGTACGACGTCGTCATCGCCGGCGGCGTCGAGCACATGGGCCACCACCCGATGGGCGTCGGCGCGGACCCGAACCCGCGCTTCGTCAGCGAGCGGATCGTCGACCCCGCCGCCCTGAACATGGGCAACACCGCCGAGAACCTGCACGACCGGTTCCCCGCGATCACCAAGGAGCGCACCGACCGCTACGCGGCCGCCAGCCAGCGCAAGCTCGCCGAGGCGTACGCCGCCGAGCAGATCCAGCCGGACCTGGTGCCCGTCGCCACCCGCAAGGAGGGCACCGGCTGGGAGCTGCGCACCGTCGACGAGCCGCCGCGCCCGGGCACCACGGTCGAGGACCTCGCGGAGCTGCGCACGCCGTTCCGCGCGCACGGCCGGGTCACCGCGGGCAACGCCGCCGGCCTGAACGACGGCGCGACGACGGCGCTGCTGGCCTCCGAGGAGGCCGCGGCCGAGCTCGGCCTGCCCGTAAAGATGCGGCTGGTCTCCTTCGCCTTCGCCGGCGTCGAGCCCGAGGTGATGGGCGTCGGCCCCGTGCCCGCCACGGAGAAGGCGCTGCGCACCGCGGGCCTGTCCATCGACGACATCGGCCTCTTCGAGATCAACGAGGCGTTCGCCGTCCAGGTGCTCTCGTTCCTCGACCACTTCGGCATCGACGACGACGACCCGCGCGTCAACCGGTACGGCGGCGCCATCGCCGTGGGGCACCCGCTCGCCTCCTCCGGCGTCCGGCTCATGTCGCAGCTGGCCCGCCAGTTCGAGGAGGACCCGTCCGTCCGGTACGGCATCACGACGATGTGCATCGGCCTGGGGATGGGCGCCACCGTCATCTGGGAGAACCCCCACCACGCCGAGTACGGCACCACCAGCAACGCCGGCACCGGCACCGCGAGCACCGAAGGAGCCACGGCATGAGCGCCGAGACCACCGCGCAGTTCCAGCACCTCGCCGACGCCTTCGCCGACGAGGTCGTCACCCACTCGCTGACCACCGACATCGCCCTGCCCGGGGGTGCCGGCACGATGGCGCTGATCACCCTGGACAACGGCCAGGACCACCGGCGCCCGACGACGCTCGGCCCCAACACCCTCGTCGAGCTCGGGCTGACCCTGGAGAAGCTGGCCGACCGTGCCGCCGCGGGTGAGATCGTGGCCGTCGGCATCACCGGCAAGCCGCACTACCTCGTCGCCGGCGCGGACCTGTCCGCCACGACGCGGCTGAGCGATCCGGAGCAGGGACGGGCGATGGCGCGCCTGGGCCACCACGTGTACGGGCTGCTCACCTCGCTCGGCGTGCCGAGCTTCGTGTTCATCAACGGCGTGGCCCTCGGTGGCGGCCTGGAGATCGCGCTGAACGCGGACTACCGGACCGTCTCCTCCGCCGCCGGCGCGCTGGCCCTGCCCGAGGTGTACCTCGGCCTCGTGCCGGGGTGGGGCGGCATCTACCTGCTCCCCCGCCTCATCGGTCCGGCCGACGCGGAGAAGGTCATCTTCGAGAACGCGCTGGCCAACAACCGCACGCTCACCGGGCCGCAGGCGGCCGAGCTCGGCATCGCCGACGCCCTGTTCGAGGGCGCCGACTTCCTCGAGCAGTCCCTCGCCTGGGCCGCCGGCGTGCTGACCGGCACGGTCACCGTGACCCGGCCGAAGGCCCTCGAGGACGCCACGATCGACCACGCCGCATGGGACGCCGCCGTCGCGAAGGCCCGCGCCGTCGTCGCCGCCCGCACCTCGAACGCCACCCCGGCGCCGCAACGCGCCCTGGAGCTGTTCGACCAGGGCCGGCACCGGACGAAGGCCGAGGCGTTCGCCGCGGAGGACGAGGCCCTGGCCGAGCTGATCGCGACCCCCGAGTTCCAGACCACGGTGTACGGGTTCCTCGAGCTGGTGCAGAAGCGGGCCAAGCGTCCCGCCGGCGCCCCGGACGCGAAGCTCGCCCGCCCGGTCACCAAGGTCGGCGTCGTCGGCGCGGGCCTGATGGCCAGCCAGCTCGCCCTGCTGTTCGCTCGCCGCCTCACCGTGCCCGTCGTCATGACGGACGTGGACCAGGCGCGCGTGGACAAGGGCGTCGCCTGGGTGCACGCCGAGGTCGCCAAGCTGCGCGAGAAGGGCCGGATCAGCGCCGACGCCGCCAACCGGATCACCGCCCTGGTCACCGGCACGGTCGACAAGGGCCAGTTCGCCGACGCCGACTTCGTCATCGAAGCCGTGTTCGAGGAGCTCTCGGTCAAGAAGCAGGTGTTCGCCGAGGTCGAGGCCGTCGTGCGGGAGGACTGCATCCTCGCCACCAACACGTCCTCGCTGTCGGTGACCGCCATGGCGGAGGACCTCGCCCACCCCGAGCGCGTGGTCGGCTTCCACTTCTTCAACCCGGTGGCTGTGCTGCCGCTGCTGGAGATCGTGCGCGCCCCGAAGACCGACGACGCCGTGCTCGCCACCGCGTTCGCCGTCGCGAAGGGCCTGAAGAAGAACGCCGTGCTGGTCACGGACTCGGCCGCGTTCGCCGTCAACCGGATCCTCGGCCGCATGTTCGGCGAGATCACCAAGGTCTTCGACGAGGGCACGGACGCGCACACCGCGGACACCGCGCTCGCGCCGATGGGCCTGCCGATGACGCCGTTCACCCTGCTCGCCCTCGTGGGCCTGCCGGTCGGCGCCCACGTGCAGGAGTCGCTGCAGGCCGCGTTCGGTGACCGGTTCCACGTCTCGGAGAACCAGCAGCGCCTCATCGACGCCGGCCGGACGAGCCTGTTCGACAAGGACGCGGACGGCAAGGACGTCGTCACGGACGAGACGCTGGCGCTGCTCCAGGTGGGCGACAACCCGTCGACCGCCGAGCAGGTCCTCACCCGCACGCAGGACGCGCTGGCCGACGAGATCCGGCGGATGCTCGACGAGGGCGTCGTCGCCGGACCCGAAGACATCGACCTGTGCATGATCCTCGGTGCGGGATGGCCGCTGCACCTGGGCGGCATCACGCCGTACCTGGACCGCGTCGGCGCGTCCGAGCGGGTCACCGGCCGCCGGTTCCACGCCGACCGCGGCTGACAACGCGCTGACCTGCATTTCCTCCGGGGTCGCTGGGTGTTGCCCCTGAATCGCCCCGGAGGAGTGCCGGTCGGCTCGGTCGCCACGGTGGCCGACCCTAGGCTGACGGGCATGGAACAGCCTTCGTCCTCCCCGTCCCGGCGCGTGGTCATCACGCTCTCCTCCTCGGCCGTCGCGGCCGCCGCCCTGGCCGCGTGCGCGCCCACCGGGTCGGATTCGTCCTCCGAGGGCACGGCGGCCGGCGGCTCCTCGGCGGCCGGCGCATCGGGCGCGTCCGGAGCTCGCGGACCGGAACTGGCGAAGACCGCCGACGTTCCGGTGGGCAGCAGCAAGCTGGTCGGCACGGGCACGCGCAGGTGTTCCTCTCCCACCCCTCGGGCAGCACGTTCCGGGCGTTCAGCCCGTCCTGCACCCACCAGGGCTGCACGGTCGACGTCCAGGGCGACAAGTTCGTGTGCCCGTGCCACGGGTCGGAGTTCGCGCTGGCCGACGGCGCCGTGCTGCAGGGCCCGGCGAACACGCCGCTCATCGAGCGGAAGGTCACCGTGACCGGCGGGACCGTCTACCTCGCCTGACGCCGGCTCATTCCATCCGCGAACCGGCCCGTCGGGCAGGGTCAGCCGGCCCGCACGTCCCGGTTCTGGCCGCTCACGCCGTAGCGCTCTCCCTGTTCGACCCAGGCCTGCAGCCGCAGATTCAGGTCCTCCCAGCCACGGTCGTACCCGGCGGCCCGCTCGGCGGGAAACGCCCCGACCGCGTCGTGGCTGAGGTTGACCCGGGTGCCACCGTCGACCGCGACGAGCTCGTAGCGCACCTCGCCGGTACACGCCGAGCGCATGCCCATCGATCCGGTGAACGCGAACACGCGGTCCGGCTCAAGGCCGCTGACGACGCCCCACAGCTCGCTGCGCTCCCCCCGGCTCTCGGTCACGGCACCGCCGATCGTGAGGTCGACCGTCATCCGGGTGGGCCCCTCGCCGTCCTCGGCGATGAGCAGGTAGGGGGCGCCCCACCACGCCTCCAGTTCCCGGGTCAGGGCCCGGAACACGGTCGCCGGGTCGGCGTCGATCTGGAGGGACTGGCGGACGCTGAAGGTGTTGATCTCGGCCATGGCGGTGAACCTTTCCGTGCCGGCGCCCGTCGACGCCGGCCTCCTGACGAGCGCGGCGAGACGGTTCAGCCGCAGGGCGTCGTCGGCCTGCCGGGGCGAGAGCCAGCTCAGGGTGCTCTCGACCAGCCGGGCCGCGTTGAGGTGGTTGAGGCGCTCCCGCCCGCGGGCCTCGACGAGGACGAGACCCGCCTCGCGCAGGACCTTGAGGTGGTGCAGGGCGCCGTAGCCGGTCCTGCCGCCGCGGCCGGTGCTCCCGACCAGCGCCTGCAGGTCCGAGGTCGTGGCCGGGCCCTCCCGGAGCCGGTCCACGATCGCACGTCGCACCGGGTCGGCCAGGGCCGCCCACACCGGCGCCGGGTCGACGGTCACGGCCGCCGCACTCCCCACCGCCAATAGGTGCGATATTTCACACCTTCAGCGTACGACCCGGACGGTACCTTGACCAGACGCTCGTCCCTCCCGTCCATGAGTCAGCGGTTCCCGCCCGAACACCAGGCTCAGAGAGCCACGCTTCCGGGCGGGAATCGCTGTCTCACCGTGGAGAACGAGCCGTCAGAAGGGGGCGACCTTCTCCGCCGGCGGGAAGATCGCGTCGAGCTCGGCCAGATCCTCGGCGGTGGGGGTCCAGCTCAGCGCCGCCGCGTTCGCCGTGGCCTGCTCGGGCCGGGTGGCCCCGGCAATGACGCTCGCGACGGCCGGGCGGGACGCCAGCCACGAGAAGGCGATCTGGACCTCGCTGAGACCGCGGGCGGCGGCGAACTCCGAGAACCGGGTCAGCTGCCGCCAGTCGGTCGTGTCGAGCAGCTCGCTGCGGGAGTGGGTGAGGCGGGAGCCCTCGGGGGCCTTGCCGCCGGCGTACTTGCCGGTCAGCAGGCCGTTGGCCAGGGGGAAGTACGGCAGGACGCCGAGGCCGTACGCCGTCGCCGACGGGATCACCTCCTGCTCGGCCCGCCGGTCCAGCAGATTGTAGGCGTTCTCCGCGGAGACGAACCGCGTGGTGCCACGCATTCGGGCGGTGAACTCGGCCTCGGCGATCTGCCAGCCGGCCCGGTTGGAGTGCCCGATGTAGCGGACCTTGCCCGCGCGCACCAAGTCGTCCAGCGTGTCGAGGGTCTCTTCGATCGGGGTGACGCCGTCGGGCGTGTGGTAGTGGTACAGGTCGATCCAGTCGGTGCCGAGCCGGCGCAGCGAGTTCTCGACCGCCGTCATGACGTACCGGCGCGAACCGCGGGCGCCGTTCCACGGGCCGTTGGCGCCGCGGGTGTTCATCCCGAACTTGGTGGCGACGACGGCCTCGTCGCGGCGCCGGCTCAGGCTCTTGCCGAGCATCTCCTCGCTCAGGCCGCCCGTCCGCCCGTAGTTGTCGGCGGTGTCGAACAGGGTGATCCCGGCGTCGAGCGCCGCTCCGACCACCGCCTGGCTGCCCTTGAGGGTCTCACTCGCGGTGTCCGCGCGGCCGAGGTTGTTGCAGCCCAGACCGACGGCGGAGACGGTCAGGCCGGAGATGCCCAGTTGACGGAGTTCCATCGCTCCAGTCTACGGAGCCGGAGCATCCGCCCACGTCACCGGCGTACGCGCCCGCCGTCGGGTGCCGTCAGCTCCGCGGGCGCCGGGCGTCGGCGTCGCGGCTCTCCCCCGCGCGCTCGGCGTCGGTGTCCGTGTGCGTGTCGGCGTCCGCCGGCAACGGGCGCGCGTAGGGCACCTTGGCGCCGAGCACCTGGGCGACCGTGTCCTGGGCGATCTGCTGCCCGGTCAGGCCGACCCGCGCGAGCACCTGGGAGCGCGACCCGTGGGCGAGGAACTCGACCGGCAGGCCGACCTCGTTCAGGGCGGTGTCCACGCCCGCGGCGCGCATGTGCTGGCGCAGCCGGGACCCGACGCCGCCGGCCTTCACGCCGTCCTCGATGACGACGACGATGCGGTGGCGGGCGGCCATGGCGATCACCGAGTCGGCGACGGGCAGCACCCACCGCGGGTCGATCACGGTCGAGGAGATGCCCTGGTCGGCGAGCCGGCGGCTGACGTCCAGCGCCAGCTCGCTCATCGCGCCGACGCTGACGAGCAGCACGTCGGCGGCGGCGTCGGTGGCGGCATCAACGGAGGTGCCGGCCGGCACCCGGTCGCCGTCCGGCTCGGTACGGGCCAGGACGTCGACGCCGTCGTCGGTGCGCTCGATCGCGGCGACCGCCGGGCCCACGGACCCCTTCGAGAACCGGACGACCGAGGGCGCGTCGTCGATCGCGACGGCCTCGCGGAGCTCCTCGCGCAGCGTGTCCGCGTCGCGCGGGGCGGCCAGGTGCAGGCCGGGCACGATCTGCAGGAGCGACAGGTCCCACATGCCGTGGTGGGAGGGGCCGTCGGGACCGGTGACGCCGGCGCGGTCGAGGACGAGGGTGACGCCCGCCTTGTGCAGCGCGACGTCCATGAGCAGCTGGTCGAAGGCCCGGTTGAGGAACGTCGCGTACAGGCAGACGACGGGGTGCAGGCCGCCGAACGCCATGCCCGCGGCGGAGGCGACGGCGTGCTGCTCGGCGATGCCGACGTCGAACACGCGGTCCGGGTGGCGCGCGGCCATGGTGTGCAGGCCGACGGGGATGGTCATGGCGCCGGTGATGCCGACGATGTCGTCGCGCTCGTCGGCGATGGCGGCGATCTCCTCGCTGAACACGCTCGTCCAGGAGCGGGCGCCGGGCTTCTCCAGCGGCATCCCGGTCTCGGGGTTGATGACGCCGACGGCGTGGAACTGGTCCGCCTCGTCGGCGCGGGCGGGCCCGTAGCCACGGCCCTTCTCGGTCAGCGCGTGCACGATGACCGGGCCCTGGTACCGCCTGGCCTGGCTCAGGGCATCCTCGACGGCGCCGAGATCGTGCCCGTCGATGGGGCCGATGTACTTCATGCCGAGGTCCTCGAAGAGGCCCTGCGGCGCCCACCAGTCCTTGATGCCCTTCTTGGTCGCGTGCAGGCTCTTGTAGGCGAACTGGCCGACGACGCCGCCGTTCTGCAGGCGTTCCTTCCAGAAGTCCAGGGCCCCCTCGTACGCGGGGGCGGTGCGGACGCGGTCGATGCCGGCGCGCAGGGTGGCGAGCTTGTCCGCGAGGCCGCCGATGGTCGGGGCGTAGGAGCGGCCATTGTCGTTGACGACGATGACGACGCGCCGGTCCCGGTCCGCGGCGATGTTGTTGATGGCCTCCCAGGCCATGCCGCCGGTGAGGGCGCCGTCGCCGACGACGACGACGGTCCACCGGTCGTCCTCGCCGCGCAGCCTGCGCGCCTTCGAGATGCCGTCGGCCCAGGAGAGGGAGCTCGAGGCGTGGGAGCTCTCGACGATGTCGTGCACGGACTCGGCCCGCTCCGGGTAGCCGGAGAGCCCGCCCTGCTGGCGCAGCGTGCTGAAGTCCTGGCGGCCGGTGACGAGCTTGTGCACGTAGGACTGGTGGCCGGTGTCGAAGACGATGCTGTCCCGCGGGGAGTCGAACACGCGGTGCAGGGCCAGCGTGAGTTCGACGACGCCGAGGTTGGGGCCCAGGTGGCCGCCGGTGCGGGAGACGTTGGTGATGAGGAACTCGCGGATCTCCGCGGCCAGCTTCTCCAGCTGCGCCGGAGTGAGGCGGCTGAGGTCCTGGGGGTGGGCGATGGTCTCCAGCAGGCCCATGGGTACGGCTCCTTCCACGCGCGGCGGCGTCCTTCGTGCGAACTCTCCACTGTACGCCGGGCGCCGGGGTGGCCGCTGGACGCTCCCCCGGTGACCGGTCCGCGTCCCCGCCGCGCCTGTGGCACCGCACCGGAAGTTCGCTAGCCTCGGACCATGGCCGACGATGCCGCCGTCGCCCCGGTGCGTACCGGGCGCACGCTCGGGGTCGAGGAGGAGTTCCACCTCGTCGACCTCACCACCCGCAGGCTCGCGCCCCGGGCGCCCGAGCTTCTCCCCCTGCTGCCCGACGACGGCTACGTCGCCGAGCTGCAGCGCTGTTGCGTGGAGACGAACAGCGCCGTCGTCCCCGGCCTGGACGCGCTCCGAGCGGACCTGGCCGAGCGGCGCGCCGTCCTCGCGCGGGCCGCGGGCGGGCTCGGTCTGGGCGTCGCGGCGGCGGGGACGATGCCGCTCGCCGCGGGCCTGCCCCTCGAGCCCAGTGACGGCCCGCGGTACCAGCGGATGTTCACCGACTACGCCGTGCTCGCCCGGGAGCAGCTGGTCTGCGGCTCCCAGGTGCACGTCGGCATCCCGGACCGCGACGACGCCGTCCGGGTGGCGCCCCGGCTCGCGGCGTGGCTGCCGACGCTGCTCGCCCTGAGCGCGTCGAGCCCGTTCGCCGTCGACGGCACGGACACCGGGTACGCCAGCGCCCGCACCCTGCTGTGGCAGCGGTGGCCGACGACGGGCACCGGCATCCTCGCCCGCGACGCCGCGGACTACGACGCGCAGGTGGCCGCCCTCGTCGGCACCGGCGTCATCGCCGACCCGGGCATGATCTACACGGACGTCCGGCCCGCGACGGTCGCCCCGACCCTGGAGCTGCGGATCTGCGACAGCTGCCCCGACCTGGACACCCTCGTCCTGATCGCCGGGCTCTACCGGGCGCTCGTGGAGCGGGAGCTGGCCGGCCTGCGCGAGGACCCCGACCGCCCGCCGGTGCCCGAGACGCTCGCCCGGGCGGCCCGGTGGCGGGCGGCCCGCTCCGGGCTGGAGGGCGAGCTGATCGACGTGCCGACGGCCACCGCCCGGCCGGCCGGCGACGTCGTGCGCGCGCTGACCGGGGCCCTGGCGCCGTGGCTGGAGGAGTCCGGGGACCTCGCGCAGGTGCGCGACCTGCAGGAGCGGGTGCTCGCCGCCGGCTCGTCGGCCGCCCAGCAGCAGCGCGCCCACCGGCGGCAGGGCCGGCTGACCGACGTCGTCGACCTGCTCGTCGAGCAGACCCGCCGGGCCTGAGCCGGCGGATCAACCCCGGCCGGCCGAGTCGGTTGTGGTCGGGTCCGTATCGGACGACGATGGGCGTCACCCGGTTCTCGTGGAGAGATTCGCGTCATGCCTCAGCCCTTGTCCGTCGAGGAGATCCTGCATCGCCGCATCACCCGGGCCCGCTGGCTTAATAACGACACGTGGGCGGCTATCGCCCTGGCCGCCGCGACCGTGGTGGCCAGGGCTGGGCCAGCGTCGGCGGGACCTACCACTCTTTCTGGTCGACCGCGGCCGGCGTGTCCGTCGGTGATCTGCGCCTGGACCAGACGCTGAGCGCGTGGGTGGACGAGGCCATGATGACCGTCTTCGTCTCCGTGCGGCTGCGGCCGCCTGAGACAAGCCGCGCTTGGCGCGGTGGCCCATCACGGCAATGCTCACCGATCCTGCCAGCGCCAGACGGTCAGATTCGATCGCGTAGGCGGGGTCTACGGCGCGGCGAGTCCGCTAGGCATCGTCATGCGCTCTCAGGCCCGACAACCTCATACCCACGACAATGATGCGCGAGTTGCGAAAGGACTGGGGATCCGAACTGCCAGGCGGCTCGACCAGTGCTGCGTCGAGATCGCCGATCTTCTCGATGGGAGGCGAGCCCAGAGAAGACCTCTACGCTGAATAAGGTCAGCGGGCACGTCCATCACGCGCGGCACAGCGACCCCGTTGCCCCGCAACGTGAATACGGTCGCCACGACGAGGACGGTTCCCGGGTACTAGGTGGTGTGAGCTACGCCAAACTAGAGCGTCGCCGCCCAACCCAGGCAAGGTGCTTCTGCGCGACCAGCCTTCCTCGTCTGTGACGTCCGCGCAGCACGCCCACGCGTGTGCGCCCCTCAATGAGCTGTAGTCCAATACTCCCTGGCCTCAACAGATCTCGGTCGATCACAATGGGCCAGCGCTTCCAGGTGCCGTGGACGTCCCAAGAAAGCCGAACACCCACGTGGACTCCGCGGCTCCTCTGGGCGATCCAGTGATCTGGGTCCTTCGCGAGATGATCGATCGTGTCCGCTTCCGAGGGCCCCGTAGGCATGGTCATGAAGTCGTCGGTATCCAGAGCTTCCACCTGCCAGCTGAGCTGCTCGAGGTCCACATCTCTGTAATCCCGCAAGAACGGATCATGATCAGCGAAGTCGTAAAGCCACTGCTCTACGACGTCCTCAGGCCATCGCAGACGCAGAACCTCTGGCAATCGCATGAATGCGGCGAGACCGAACTCGCTCTCTCTGCAGAGCCGAGCGGACTGTAAAAACTCCGAGAGATACATGCCGTTATTCTCTCAGGTCCCGTTGCTGGGCGGCCAAGAACGAGGGCTACGGGGTGAGCCCCGTTAGTCTACGCCTTCCCGCCGGTTCTCCTCGCCTGTCTGCCGGTCTTCGATGAGGTCTCCGTGTTCATGACGCAGTTGAGTGAGCAGGAGGCTGCCCAGGCCCAGGACTCCGATGGCGTATCGCCGGGCGTCGTCTCGCTTCTGAATGCGGTGACGGTCTACGTTTCCGAGAGCCTGAGCGAACCCCATTCCGAGACCTCTCCACCCTTCGCGTTCTCCCGCCCGTGAGCCCAGTCTCCAGTCGCTTGAATCGCCGAAGACATGCGCCATGAGGCCCTTGCCAACGAGCGCCTCACCCTGCTTCCCGCTCGGTTCGCCAGTCCATGTACGGATGCGGTGTTCCACGAAGATAGCTGTCTGTGACGCGACCTTGCCCCAATCGCCGTCCTCCACAAGGTGCCTTACATGCTCCCAGAGCTCGGGATCGAAGGAGCGAAGGTCCAAGGGTTCGTCGTCCGTCACTTGCAGGCGCAGATGGTACAAGGCAGCGTCGATGACGCCGCATGCGTTGCGAATGCCGCTCTGGCGGGCTTGTTCGAAGTAGCGGTCAGGCGTACTGGTGCTCCACATACCGAGTGAGTAGCGGACTTTATCGAAGCGGTCGACTAGATGGTCGTCCTTGCCGAGTGCTGCTACGAGCACGCCGCGCACCTTGCCTTTCCAACTAGTCCAGTGTTCGCCCCCGCCCATCACCTGCCGAGTCGAGGCCTCCTCCTTAAGCGCTTCGAGTGCTCCAATGGCCTTGTCTGCTCGCATGCACCAACGGTAGCGGTGGGCCTGAGAGTCTGGTGCACTCGCCGGTCGCCCGTTCGTGGATCCCGCCTCTCCGGCCGTGGCTTCCTTAACGGGACCACGTACGTTGTCAGCCACCTGCCAGATATCGGCAGCATTAGTGCGTATCGTCGAGAGGCGTGGGGGATAGTACGCCAAGGTAGAACACCGTTAGGACATCGGTGGGACTTCGGCACAAGATCGCATGGTCGACGGGTGACGAATCTGCGCACGTGCCAACGCAGCGTACTCAGATTGGCCAGAGCAGGCCGGGTTGGCGGGACGCCGTGGCATCACGAATGAATCTTCCTATGTTGCTGGTCACTTTGCCCGCCTGCACCCGTCAACTAGAAGCCGTGGTTCCCTTATCTCCAATTGCGGCGGGCTGCAGGCTCTTGACTCGTGATTTCAGATCGTCGAGTAAAACTGACCACCTGTTGTAGTGCTCGGGCTTGGCGTTCTGCGCGAGCCACCCCGGAAAATCCTGCTTTCCGCGAGGTGTGAAGTCGTAGCGGTACTCCCCGCCGTGCTTCGCCTTCGATTTGAGCACAAGCTCTTCGCCTTGCTCGTCGACAAAGTTCTGTATTAGCGCCGCCGGGAACATCCACTCGCTCTCAGCATCCTGATGACCCCCGACGAACGTGCGATACTCAAGGATCGACTTCTTCGCAAAGCCGAATCGTCCAGACAACAAATCACGTGCGGTGCGGCCGTCCCCATCAGAGTCGAACAGGGCAATCACCTCTTGCTTTGCTTCAGCGCGAAGGAGGATGGCCTGCGCGACTGCGGAGTGCGCTCCTTTGCAGGCCACAATCGCGATCGACGTCAACTCATCGGCGCGACCCAGCGCCGACGATGCCAACTCGATGAACTGCTTGTCGGTTTCACCTTCCACCACCAGGAGCAGTACGCAGTTCGGAGGCACTGAATGGTAGCGGTCGAGGAGTTCGGGAACGACGGTGTCGACGAAGAGTCCGGACATGACGTTGGCATGCTCGCCGTTCCCGAGCGCTGACGCGACAACTCGCGAGATCCCATCGTCCACGCCCTTCTCCAGCGCGACCACCTGTGCATTAGGCGAACGGGAGATTATGTACGGCGAATGAGACGTCACCAGCAGCGTCACGTCATCTCGTTCCGCAAGTTGCTCGAGATCGTCTCTCAGGGCTTGCTGAGCTGCCGGGTGCAGGAAGGCCTCTGGCTCTTCGAGCGCGAATACGAGAGACTGCTTGCTCGCATCGCTGAGGTACCGCAGTAGCGCGATTAGCACACCGCCAGCGATACCTGTGCCCTTGGAAGCCAGATCGGTCATCACCGAGTCCTCAAGCCGAATTCGGATGTTCGACAGGGTCTCTTCGAGGGACGTCACCGACGGGACAAGAGCGATGTCCTTCACCTCAGGGAACAGTCGTTGACTGAGGTTGAGAATCTTCTCGCGCATCGGCGCAAGCAACCCGTTTTGAAGATGCTCCTCATACGCAATCCGGGCTCCCTCTGATTCCCCGTATGCGGTTCCCAACTCTTCGCGCAACACGGTGTGGAGGATCTCCCGGAACTGCCCGAGCAGAAGCATCTCGATGCTCTGGCCGCTCTCAACAGGTACGAATCTCACGAGCTTGCGGAACTGCTTAAGCGCGCGCTCGTTGAGTCTTGTGTCCCCGCGACGATCACCCACACCCTTCGCGGCGAAGTACTCCTGCCTCACTAAACCAGTCGTTTGATTGCCACGATAGGTGACGACCAGGCGCAACTCGTTCGCGCCAGCGTATGTCGGCCTGTCGTTGCCGACGACGCTTTCCTCGTACTCCCGGAGATATTTGAGTAGCGTCTTTTCAGAACTCGATCGTCCCTCGACTTTGAAGGTGAGCGTCGTTCGCGGGTAGGCATAGAGTCGCTGACCAGGAACGTCCCGTGACGCATGAAAGTCATACGCTGGATCTAGTGCAAGCTTGAGCGCCCGAACGAGATTCGACTTACCGCAGTTGTTCGGCCCGACGAACGAGTTCATTCCGGTCACAAGCGAGACGTCTATGCCGTCAACGAACGAACGAAACGATTTTACGTCAAGACGCACTAGCTTCACGTCGAATCTCCAAACTTGCTTCTCCAGGTCACTTAGACTCTCCCACACGTCGCCCGGCTCGGATGCGCGAGACGTCGTGGCGCGCCGCCACTACCGCCAAAGCGATGCTTCTCGAGAGTCAAATTGCGCCAGCAGGCGGAACTGGTCCGGGCGCGCTAAGACGCGATCGCCCCGCCCAGCGGCGCTGGAGGGACGACTGACGAGCTGGACGTGCGGGAACAGCGAAGAGCCCGGTGGATCGCTCCACCGGGCCCTCACCGCTCCTGCGGGTGCGTACGGTCGTTACTTCGCGATCTGGCGCAGCACGTACTGCAGGATGCCGCCGTTGCGGTAGTAGTCGGCCTCACCCGGGGTGTCGATGCGCAGCACGGCGTCGAACGAGACGTCCTCGCCACCGTCCTTGCTGGCCACGACCGCGAGGGTCTTCGGGGTGGTGCCGTCGTTGAGCGCGGTCACGCCGGTGATGGCGAACGTCTCCGTGCCGTCCAGGCCGAGGGAGTCCGCGGACTGGCCCTGCGGGAACTGCAGCGGGAGCACGCCCATGCCGATCAGGTTGGACCGGTGGATCCGCTCGTAGGACTCGGCGATGACGGCCTTGATACCCAGCAGCGCGGTGCCCTTGGCCGCCCAGTCACGGGACGAACCGGAGCCGTACTCCTTGCCGGCCAGGACGACCAGCGGGGTGCCGGCGGCCTGGTAGTTCACCGACGCGTCGTACACCGCGGCCTGCTCGCCACCGTTGGTGAAGTCCCGGGTGAACCCGCCCTCGACGCCGTCGAGCAGCTGGTTCTTGATCCGGATGTTCGCGAACGTGCCGCGGATCATCACCTCGTGGTTGCCACGGCGGGAGCCGTAGGAGTTGAAGTCCTTGCGCTCGACGCCGTGCTCGGTCAGGTACTTGCCCGCGGGGGTGTCGGACTTGAAGGAGCCGGCCGGGGAGATGTGGTCGGTCGTCACGGAGTCGCCGAGCTTGAGCAGCACGCGCGCTCCGGTGATGTCCTCGACCGGCGTGGTCTCCATCGTCATGCCCTCGAAGTACGGGGGCTTGCGCACGTAGGTGGACTCGCTGTCCCACTCGAAGGTGTCGCCGGCCGGGGTCGGCAGCTGCTGCCACCGCTCGTCGCCGTCGAAGATCGTGCCGTACTCCTCGTCGAACATCGAGGTGTCGATCGACCCGTCGATGATGTGCTGCACCTCGGCCGGGTCCGGCCAGATGTCGGAGAGGAAGACGTCCTTGCCGTTCTCGTCCTGGCCCAGCGCGTCGTTCGCGAAGTCGAAGTCCATGGTGCCGGCCAGGGCGTACGCGATGACCAGCGGCGGGGAGGCCAGGTAGTTCATCTTGACGTCCGGGTTGATCCGGCCCTCGAAGTTGCGGTTGCCCGAGAGCACCGCGGAGACGGCGAGGTCGTTGTCCTGCACGGCCTGGCTGATCTCGGACTCCAGTGGGCCGGAGTTGCCGATGCAGGTGGTGCAGCCGTAGCCCACGATGTAGAAGCCGAGCTTCTCCAGGTAGGGCACCAGGCCGGACTTCTCGTAGTAGTCGGTGACGACCTTCGAGCCCGGGGCGACGGAGGTCTTGACCCACGGCTTGGAGGCGAGGCCCTTCTCGACCGCGTTCCGGGCGAGCACCGCGGCGGCCATCATGACCGACGGGTTGGACGTGTTGGTGCAGGAGGTGATCGAGGCGATCGAGACGGCGCCGTGGTCCAGCTCGAACTGGCGGCCGTCCTCCATGGTCACGGACACCGGGTTGGAAGCGCGCCCGGTGGCCCCGGAGGCCGCGGAGACGGTCTCGCGGGGAGCTGCGGCCGCATCCTCGGCGTCGGTGTTGGCGTGGTAGGCGGGGGCGTCCGAGGCGGGGAAGGACTCCGCGGACGTCTCGTCCACGCCGTGCAGCTCGGTCCGGCCGTCCTCGACGTAGTTCTTCAGGTCCTCACGGAACTGAGGCTTGGCGTTGGTCAGCTCGATCCGGTCCTGCGGCCGCTTCGGGCCGGAGATGGACGGGACGACCGTGGACAGGTCCAGCTCGAGGTACTCGGAGAAGGAGATCTCCTTCGACGGGTCGTGCCAGAGGCCCTGCTCCTTGGTGTACGCCTCGACCAGGTCGACGTTCTCCTGGCTGCGACCGGTCAGGCGCAGGTACTCGAGGGTGACGTCGTCGATCGGGAAGATCGCGGCGGTCGAGCCGAACTCGGGGCTCATGTTGCCGATCGTGGCGCGGTTGGCCAGCGGCACCGCGGCCACGCCCTCGCCGTAGAACTCGACGAACTTGCCGACGACGCCGTGCTTGCGCAGCATCTCGGTGATGGTCAGCACGACGTCGGTCGCGGTGGCGCCGGAGGGGATGGAGCCGGTCAGCTTGAAGCCGACGACGCGCGGAATGAGCATCGAGATGGGCTGGCCGAGCATGGCCGCCTCCGCCTCGATGCCACCGACGCCCCAGCCGAGCACGCCCAGGCCGTTCTCCATCGTGGTGTGCGAGTCGGTGCCGACGCAGGTGTCGGGGTAGGCACGCAGGGTCGGTGCCTCACCGTTCACGGAGACCTCCCGGGTCATGACCGTCCGAGCCAGGTGCTCGATGTTGACCTGGTGGACGATGCCCATGCCCGGGGGGACGACCTTGAAGTCGTCGAAGGCGGTCTGGCCCCAGCGCAGGAACTGGTACCGCTCGCCGTTGCGCTGGTACTCGATGTCCATGTTGCGCTCGATGGCGTTGCCGGTGCCGAACACGTCGATCTGCACCGAGTGGTCGATCACGAGCTCGGCCGGGGCCAGCGGGTTGACGCGCTTGGCGTCGCCGCCGAGCTCCTTGACGGCCTCACGCATCGTGGCGAGGTCGACGACGCAGGGCACACCGGTGAAGTCCTGCATGATGACGCGGGCCGGGGTGAACTGGATCTCGGTGTCCGGCTCGGCGTCCGGGTTCCACGAGCCGAGGGCCCGGATGTGGTCGGCGGTGATGTTCGCGCCGTCCTCGGTGCGGAGCAGGTTCTCCAGCAGCACCTTGAGACTGTAGGGAAGTTTCTCGGATCCCTCGACGGCGTTCAACCGGAAGATCTCGTACTGCTTTCCCTTGACGTCGAGGACGCCCTTGGAACCAAAACTGTCGACTGCACTCACAGCGACGCTCCTCTCGCTTCCGACTCACTGTCTGACGACCCGTCGACCCAGCGACGGGCGAAGCCTGATCGGGGTCCGTTCCCCGGCCGGACACCGTCGAGCGGCACCGGCACCACCATGCTGCCCACGGCCCGGCCGCAGCACGGCGCCGGTCACGACGCCGCCTGGTCCGCCCCGAGGCAGGTCCATCCTAGCCGTTCGGGGCGGCCCGTTCGCCCATGGTGCCCGGGGGTCCCGGCGACTCCGTCCGGCACGGGTCGGCGGGGCGACACAGCGGGCGAGTGGTCGGCGCGGCAGGTCAGCGCGTGGGCGGGGTGAGCAGCGCGAAGGACTCGAGGTGGTGCGTGTCCGGGTACAGGTCGAACGCGCGCAGGGTGTGCAGGCGCCAGCCGGCGGTGCGGAATCGGCCGAGGTCCCGCGCGAAGGACGCCGGGTCGCACGAGACGTAGGCGAGCCGGGCGGGCGGTGCGGCGATGAGGCGGTCGGTGACCCGGCGGTCCAGGCCCACACGGGGCGGGTCGACGACGACGGCGTCCGCGGGCGCCGGTGTGTCCTGGTCCGGGCGGGGTGCGGAGCGGCCACCGCGACGGCCGCCCCTGCCGACGGATCGGCCCCGGGGGCCGCCGCGGCCGCGGGCGGGACCGCCGAGGTACCGGGCGACGTCGCCGTGGCGGACGGTCACGGTGGACAGGTCCCCGAGGTTGACGGCGGCGTCGGCGCTGGCGGCCCGGGCCGCCTCGACGGAGGTGACGGCCGCACCGGCCGCGGCGAGCAGCCCGCTGAACAACCCGGCCCCAGCGTAGAGGTCCTGCACGCTCAGCCCGTCGACGTCGCCCAGACCCTCGCGGACGGCGGCGGTGAGCACGTCCGGGGCGGCGCGGTGCACCTGCCAGAACCCGTCGCCGGTGACCCGGTAGTGGCGCTCCCCCACGCGTTCGGTGACCCAGGGGTCCCCGCGCAGGGCGTGGATCGCGTGCGTCACCGGATCATGCCAGCACACGGACGCGCCGGGCACGGCCGTGGCGATCCGGTGCAGGTCGGCCTCGTCGACACCGCGGTCGCCGTCGGGAACGTCGCCGTCGCCACCGTCATCGTCACCGGCAACGGCGGGGAACAGGGTGATGAGAGGCCGGCCGGCACTGGCTCCGATGCCGCCGGACGGTACCGCCACCTCGACGCGGGCCACCCCGCTCAGGTCGACGCTGGCCAGGCCGAGGGCGTCGACCGCGGGAACGCCGAGCGGCATCGTGGCGACCGGCAGCACGAGGTCGCTGCGGTGGGGGTGCATGCCGACGCGCCCGGCCGCGGTGACGTCGAAGGTGACGCGGGTACGCCAGTGCAGGCCGGCCGGGTCCTCGTCGGGCGCCGGCTCGACGTCGAGCGAGGACAGATCCGCGAGGTTCGCCGTGTCCAGCCCGGCCAGGCGGCGCAGCTGCTCGGCGAGGACCTCCCGCTTCAGGTCGCGTTGCCGGGCGAGGGCGATGTGGCCGAACTCGGCGCCGCCCACGGGCACCGAGCCGGCCTCGGCCGCCGCGAGCGCGTCCGCCTCGGCCCACGGGTGCTCCCGCCGGTCGGCGGACGCCTCGAGCACGTCGACGACGTCGGCCCGCCAGAACGAGGCGGCGTCACCGGCCTCCGTGACCCTCACCCGCACGCGCTCCCCCGGGATGCCGTGCCGCACGAAGACGACGCGGCCCTCGTGCCGGGCGACCGTGTGGCCACCGTGGGCGATGGGGCCGAGGGTGAGCTCCAGCTCGTCCGGGGCACCCGTCGCGGGATCGGCCGCCGGCTGGGCGGTCACAGCATCTCCTGGTAGCGCGCGGCCTCCTCCGAGGACGCGAGCTGCCAGGGCACGGAGGCGACGACGACGCCCGGCTCGAAGTGCAGCCGGGTCTTGATCCGCAGCGCGGTCTGGTTGTGCACGAGCTGCTCCCACCACTTGCCGACGACGTACTCGGGGATGTAGACGACGATGAGGTCGCGCGGCGAGTCCCGGCGCAGGCTCTTGATGTAGCGCAGCACGGGCGTCGTGGTGTCGCGGTACGGGGAGGCGAGGATGGTCAGCGGCACGGGGATGCGCAGCCGGTCCCAGTCGGCCAGCGTCTGCGCCGTCTCCTCGGGGTCCACGTCGACGACGACCGCGCTGATGGTCGAGGGCCGGGTGGCGCGGGCGAACGCGAGGGCCCGCAGCACAGGCTTGCGCACGTGCCCCACGGGGATGATGGCGTGCACGCGCGAGGGCAGCGCCCTGGCCTTGTCGCCGCGGGAGCCGTCGACCGTCAGCTCGCGGGCCACGTTGACGTAGTGCGCGTGGATGCTCCACATGATCGCGTAGATGATGCCCATCGCGAGGATGGCGATCCAGGCGCCGTGGATGAACTTGGTGACCAGAACGATGACGAGCACCGTGGCCGTCATGGTCAGGCCGATCGTGTTGATCACGCGGGAGCGCAGGATACGGCGGCGTTCGGCACCCTCCCGGGTCACCTTCAGGGCGCGGCCCCAGTGCCGGATCATGCCGAGCTGGCTCGCGGTGAACGAGACGAACACACCGACGATGTAGAGCTGGATCAGCCGCGTGACGTCCGCGTTGAACGCGAGGATCAGGATGAGGGCGGCAGCGCCGAGGGCGAGCACGCCGTTGGAGTAGGCGAGCCGGTCGCCGCGCGTGCGCAGCTGGCGCGGCAGGTAGCCGTCCTTGGCGAGGATCGACGCGAGCACGGGGAATCCGTTGAACGCCGTGTTCGAGGCGAGCACGAGGATCAGGCCGGTCGCGGCGACGACGATGTAGAAGGGGATCGTCCCGTCGGAGAACACGGCCGCGGCGAGCTGGCTGATCACGGGGTGCTGGACGTAGCCGTCCGGCAGCGGGGCCCCGTTGAGCCGGAACTGCGTGGCCGGGTCCTGCGCCATGTGCACCTTCGTGGCGCTGGCCAGGTAGAGGATGCCGGCGATCATGCTCACGGCGATGACGCCGAGCAGCAGCAGCGTGGTCGCCGCGTTCTTCGACTTGGGCCGCTTGAAGTTGGGCACGCCGTTGCTGATCGCCTCGACACCGGTCAGGGCGGCGGCGCCCGAGGAGAACGCACGCAGGATCAGGAAGGCGCCCGCGAGGCCCACGAGCCCCTGGTCGAGGCCGGCCTCGGGCACGATCTGAAAACTCGCGCTCTCGGCCGGGCGCAGCACGCCGAACGCGGACTGGACGATGCCGACGGCGCACATGCCGAGGATCGAGAGCATGAACACGTAGGTGGGCACGGCGAAGGCCGCGCCGGCCTCCTTGATACCGCGCAGGTTCACGACGACGAGCAGCACGACGCCGATCGCGGCGAGCAGGGCCTGCTTGCCGTGCAGGCCGGGCACCGCGGTGACGAGGTAGTTGGACGCGGAGGACATGGACACCGCGACCGTGAGCACGTAGTCGACGAGCAGGGCGGACGCCACGGTCAGGCCCGCGGGCTTGCCGAGGTTCTCGTTGGCGATCTCGTAGTCGCCGCCGCCCGACGGGTAGGCGTGCACGTTCTGCCGGTAGGAGGCCACCACGGTCAGCATGACCAGGGCGACGGCGAGACCCACCCAGGGTGAGATGGTCACCGCGCCCACGCCGGCGAGGGCGAGGGTCAACAGGATCTCGTCGGGTGCGTACGCCACGGAGGAGAGGGCGTCGGAGGCGAACACGGGAAGGGCGATCCGCTTCGGGAGCAGGGTGTGGCCCAGGCGATCGTTGCGGTACGGCTTGCCGACCAGGATCCGCTTGATCGCGTTGAAGAACGTCAGCACAGAGCAAACCTAGACGTTTGTCCCACCCCTCGCCATGCGAGGCCGGCCACGTCGGCGCCCGCGTGTCCGGAGGGCCCGCCCCGCCTGCGTAGGATGTGCCGGGGGCTTCGTGCACCGACTGCCATTCACACCAGAAGCGAGGGAGAAGCGTCCGTGGCGCACTTCGTCATCATGGGTTGCGGCCGCGTCGGCCTGTCCCTGGCCCACACGCTGGACAACAACGGCCACTCGGTGGCCATCATCGACCAGGACGACCGGGCGTTCCGGCGCCTGCGCTCCAGCTTCAGCGGCCGCAAGGTCAGCGGCATCGGCTTCGACCAGGACACGCTGCGGCGCGCCGACATCGAGAACGCCTACGCCTTCGCGGCGGTCTCCAGCGGCGACAACTCGAACATCCTGGCCACCCGGGTCGCCCGCGAGACCTTCCACGTCCGCCACGTCGTCGCCCGCATCTACGACTCCGGGCGTGCCGAGATCTACCAGCGCCTCGGCATCCCCACCGTCGCCACCGTGCGCTGGACCGCGGACCAGGTGCTCCGCCGGATCCTCCCGGAGCAGGCGATCGCCGGGGACTTCCGGGAGTCCTCCGGGCGGCTCATCCTCAGCCAGGTCAACCTGGACGAGGCGTGGTCCGGCCGTCCCGTGGCCGACGTCGAACGCGTCGCCGGCGTGCGTGTGGCCTATCTCACCCGGTTCGGCGAGGGCATGCTCCCCGAGCCGGACACCACGTACCAGCCGGGCGACACCGTGCACGTCATGATGCCGGTGGACCGCTCGGACGAGGTCACCAAACTGCTGGCCGCCGGCCCCGTCTCGGAGGTGAACTGACCATGTCGATGCGTGTCGTCATCGTCGGATCCGGAGCGGTGGGATCCTCCATCGCCCGTGAACTGCTCGCCCACGACCACGAGGTGCTGCTGATCGACAGCAAGCCCGAGGTGATCGGCCGGTCCGGCCTGCGCGGGGCCCGCTGGCTCATCGGCGACGCCTGCGAGCTGTCGACCCTGGCCGACGCGGACCTGCCGAACACGCACGTCGTCGTCTCGGCGACCGGTGACGACAAGGTCAACCTCGTCGTCTCCCTGCTCGCGAAGTCCGAGTTCGGGGTCGGCCGCACCGTCGCGCGCGTGAACAACCCGAAGAACGACTGGATGTTCGACGACGCCTGGGGCGTCGACGTCGCCGTCAGCACGCCGCGCATGATGACCGCCATGGTCGAGGAGGCCGTCGAGGTCGGGGACATCGTCCGGCTGCTGACCCTGCGCGCCGGGGTCTCCTCGCTCGTCGAGTTCACCGTCCCGGACGAGTCGCCGCTGGTGGGCCGCACGATGGCGTTCGTCGCCTGGCCCGAGGACTCGACCGCCGTCGCCATCCTGCGGGACGAGGTGCCGATCGCTCCGAGCGAGGACGACGTCATCGAGGGCGGCGACCAGCTGTTCTTCCTGACGACCATCCAGGCGGAGGACGAGCTGCGGGCCATCCTCTCGGGTGCGGCCGAGTCCACCACGCACGCACCCTCGGGCGCGACGGCGGCCGGAGCGGCCGAGCCGGTCAGCGGGTCGAGCGCGTCCCGCGGCGAGGACTGATCGCCGGCCGGGTGATCATCCAGGCCACCCAGAGGGTCAGCGCGTAGAGCGGCACCCCCATGAGCAGGCGGGTGGTGCCGAGCGCCACGAGGTTGCCCGCGAGGTAGAGCGGGAACTGGACCACGAGGCGCAACGCGAACATCGCGGCGAGCATCCACGTGGCGCGCGTGTAGACGCGGGCGCGGGCGGGGACCTGCCGCCAGTCGTTGCCCTCGCTGCGCAGCAGGCCGAAGACGAGGCCGACCAGCGGCCAGCGGGCCAGCACGGACGCGACCAGCACGACGACGCTGACGACGTTCGTCCAGAAACCGGGCACGTAGTAGTTGAGCGGTTGGTCGCTCACATCGGCGAAGAGCGCGCAGATCACGACGCCGACGAGGCCGGAGAGCGCCTGGACGACGGGCCGCCGCTCGATCAGGCGCCACACCGTGAAGGCGACGGCGACGACGATCGCGCTGATGAGCGCCGGCGTCAGGGACCGGGCGAACGTGAAGACCACGAGGAACACCAGGCCCGGCAGCACGGCCTCGACGATGCCGCGCGGTCCACCGATCGCGGCCATGACGTCGATCCGACCCGCGTCGTCCGTCTTCAGCGAACTGCCGGCCATGCCGGCGGCCATCCGGGCGAAGCCGCCGCGGGCGGTGTCCGGCTCCTCTGCCTGCGCCTCGGCGTCCGGTCCGCCGGCCGCCTCGCTCGCGCGGGCCTGACGCCGGGTCGGGTCGGTGCGGCCGGGCTCGTCGTCGGGACCGCCCGGCGTGCCCGGCAGGTGCTGGCCGCTCATGCCTCGCCCCCGTGCTGGAGGATCTCGTAGTGCGGGTCGAAGATCACCGAGCGGTGCGCCTGCTGGGAGACGGTGCCCTCGACGCGCAGGGTGACGCCGGCGTTGACGCCGGGCACCGTCCGCTGACCGTGCCACACCAGGTGCACGCGGTGGCCCGCCTCGTCGTCGAGCACGGCCTCGTAGTACGGGGGTGCGCCGATCGGCTGGATGGTCACCGACTCGAGGCTTCCGGTCAGCGTGACCCGGTGGGGGTTCTCGACGGCGGCCTGCTCAGCCAATCTGGGTGACCTCGGGGCCCCGCTCCGGCGGGCCGTCCGGGGTGGACCCGTCCGGGGTGGTGCCGGCGTCCTCGACGCCGGGGATGGAGATGGTGAGCAGGTCCCGCGGGGCCATCGCCTCGGTGCCGCGGACCACGACGACGTCGCGGAACAGCGCCTCGATGGCGGCGGCCTGCTCGTCGTCGGTCGCGGCCGAGCCGGTGATGACGCCGCGCAGGAACCAGCGCGGACCGTCGATGCCGACGAAGCGGGCGACGCGCAGCCCCGCGTCGGCGCCGGCGACCGCGGGCACCGCGGCCAGCAGCTCGGTGCCGAAAGAGGTGCGCACCTCGTGGGCCTGGCCCGACTGCGCGGTGACGCCCTCGGCGATCTGCGCGCGGATCTCGTCCCACAGCCCGGCGGACCGGGGGGCGGCGAAGGCCTGCAGCTGCAGGCTGCTCTCCCCCAGGTCGAGGATCGCGGCGAGGACCCGGTTGGTCGTCTCCTGCACCTCGAGGCGCAGCATGACGCCCTGGACGGGCTTGATCAGGATGGCGCCGAGGTCGAGGTAGCCCTCGCGGTCGGTGATCTCGGCGACGTCGTGGGGACCGTGCTCGACCCGGTCGAGGACGTCGGCGGAGGAGGCCGCCGGCTGAGCCGTGCCGGCCTCGGGTGCCGGTGCAGCGGCACCGGCTGCCGGAGGTTCGGTGGCACCGGTGTCGCTCCGTGGGGTGTTGTCGGCGTCGCTGTCCGCTGCGGCGCTGTCCGCACTCGCGGTGGTATCGGTGGTGGCGTCGGCTGCCGGAGCGGCCTGCGGCGCCGCGACGCCGGCCTGGGCAGCGTTCGTGCCGGTGCTGTCCGTGCCGGTGCTGTCCGTGACGTTGTCGTCCGTGCCGGTGCTGTCCATGCCGGGGGCAGTCGGGTCGGCGGTCTCGACCGGATCGGCCGAGGTCATCGGCAGATCGGAGGAACCGCGCTTCTTGGAGCGTCCGAAGATCATGCGTCCTTCAGTCCTTTCACCCCGAACCCGCCGGTGGAGCCGAAGCCCCCGGCGCCACGGACCGAGGTCGGTAGGTCGGTCACCACCTCGAAGGCGGCGTGGTCGACGCGCTGGATGACCAGCTGGGCAATCCTATCGCCGCGCGCGACGCTGAACGCCTCGCGCGGATCCGTGTTCAACAGTGTCACCATGAGTTCCCCGCGGTATCCGGCGTCCACCGTGCCGGGCGCGTTGACGATGGTGATGCCGTGCTTCGTCGCCAGCCCCGAACGGGGGTGGACGAGGCCGACGTACCCGAACGGCAACGCCACGGCCACGCCGGTGGGGACGAGCGCCCGCTCCCCCGGCTCGAGCACCAGGTCGACCCGGCTGCGCAGGTCGGCGCCGGCGTCTCCCGGATGGGCGTAGGCGGGCGGCTCGATGCCGGCGTCCAGTAGCTGTATCGCGACCCGCACGGTGGTCGGGACGTTCTCGTCGGTCACAGTCCCCCACTCTAACCAGCCGGACCCCGCTGCCCGACCGGCGGCCGTGGGCGCGCAGCGAGGCGTCGATTGGTTGCGGACACGCGCGCGGTGGGATGCTGGAGACATGCCCCGCTCCGAGCCCGACCCCGCCCAGCCGACCCCTGACCCGGCGTCGTCCACCTCGCCCGTCGCGGAGCCGGGCGGCGAGGACGCCGTGCTCTACCGGGAGCGCCTGTGGCCCTCGTTCTGGGTCTGGTTCGTGTGCATCGCCGTCGCCGCCGGATCCCTCGTCGTGTTCGCGCCGATCAACATGACGGCCGGCGTCGTCGTCTTCCTCATCCTCGCGGGTCTGCTCGTGTTCGCGCTGGTCCGGTCCGCCGCGACCATCGTCGTCACCCCGACCGTGCTCCAGGTGGGGCGGGCGCAGATCGAGCGGCGCTACCTGGGCGAGGTGGCCGGTTTCGCGAAGGAGGAGGCGCGCGTGCAGCGCGGCATGGAGCTGAACGCCCGCGCCTACCAGTGCATCCGCGGCTGGGTGGACCCGGTCGTGACGATCGGCATCACGGACCCGGCCGATCCCACGCCGTACTGGATCACCTCGACGCGGCACCCGCGCCGGCTCGTCGGCGTCCTGACGCAGGGCTCGCAACCGACGTTCTGAGCGCTGCCGCTCACCTCGCTGCCGTGAGCCGGGCGTCCGTCAGGCTGATGACGCGGGATGCGGGATCGGGCAGAAAAAAACTGCCGTACCGGGCCGGTACGGCAGTTCGACGTCGTCCGGTCCGTGCCGCTGTTGGACACGGACCGGGGAAAGCGCCTCAGGCGTCGCACTCCTTGCAGATGAACATGCCGTCCTTCTGCCGGGAGATCTGCGAGCGGTGGCGCACCAGGAAACAGGAACCACAGGTGAATTCGTCGGCCTGAGCGGGCAGCACCCGGATCAGGAGCTCTTCACCGGACAGATCGGCACCGGGGAGCTCGAACCCCTCGGCCGCCTCCGCCTCGTCCTCGTCCACGACCGCCGACTGCTTGTCGGTACGGCGGGACTTCAGTTCCTCGATGGAGTCTTCGTTCGTTTCGTCGTCGGTCTTGCGTGGCGCGTCGTAATCTGTCGCCATTGGTGTCTCTTCACGCTCCGGTCGTTCGTGCGGGGTCCCTGGACGGGAAGAAAGATACTATACGGCCTCGGGACCCCGGTTCAGCACGCGTTGTGTACGCCGTGCTCCAACATCGCAGACCCCGGTTTCATGCCCGCCTCGCTCGTGTTGCGCTGTGGGCGAAGCCCGTTCCAGGCCCGTCCCGGACGGGGCGCGCCGAGAGGCGCACCAAGTGGAGTCGCGGGCGATTCCGTGCCATTGTTCTAGTGCCATTGTTATCGGCGGGCGCGCGTGTGTGGGCGCCGTCTCATTCTCATGCCGTGGAGGGCGATCGATGCAGGAACTCCGGTTGATGGGCGTTCACGAGGACGGCGATCACCTGCTGTTCGGTGACGACGCCGGCGCCATGTACAAGGTGCGGATCGACGAGACCCTGCGCGTGGCGACCCAGCGGGTGCCGCGGCGGCAGGCCCGGCAGACCCCCGCGGTCAAGGTTCCTCTGTCGCCGCGGGAGATCCAGGCGCGCATCCGCGCCGGTGCGAGCGCCGAGCAGATCGCCGTCGAGAGCGGCTACGACCTGGACCACATCCGCCGCTACGAGGCCCCCGTCCGCGCCGAGCGCGACTGGCTGGCCGGGCAGGCCCGCCAGGTGGAGGTCGCATCCCCGAGCCACCACGACGAGTACCGCGCCGCGTTCGGCGACCAGCCCGCGACGCTCGACCGGATGGTCGCGGTGCGGCTGCGCTCTCTCGCCGTCGATCCGGCCACCGTCCAGTGGGACGCCTGGCGCCGCCAGGACGGCTCGTGGGACGTCGTCGCCCGGTTCGACCTGCCCGAGGAGTCCGCGATCGACCTCGGCGAGCAGCCGCCCGCGCAGTGGGTGTTCGACCCCTCCCGCAAGCACCTGGCGAACGCGAACCGCTGGGCTCAGGTCCTCAGCGAACTCGAGCCGCTCAGCGGTCCCATCCCGCCGCGCCGCCTGGCCGCCGTGACGGACTCCGTGTTCGACGTCGAGTCCCAGCCCGAGGTCGAGGACGAGTCCGCCGATCTGCTGGACGTGCTGCGGTCCCGCCGCGGTCAGCGCCTGGGCAGCGACGAGGAGGCTGACGACGCGCTGGCCCTGCTGCTCAGCCGTGGTCCCGTCCCGGCCGCCCACCCCCGTCCGGGGCAGGACGCGCTGCCGGGCATGGACGACGACGGCGAGGACGCCACGGCCGGCACTCCTGCGGGCGCCGAGCCGGCGCCGGATGCGACGACCATCGACGAGGACGGCCAGCAGGTTCCCGACGACGGCGATGCGTCGTCCGCGTCCGGGTCACCGGCCCGTGAGGGCCACCGCTGGGGTTCCGGCCGGTCCCGTCTGCGCGGCCGCAACCGGCGCGGGGACGCTCCCG
This sequence comes from Tersicoccus mangrovi, assembly GCF_036881825.1. Lineage (NCBI taxonomy): Bacteria > Bacillati > Actinomycetota > Actinomycetes > Micrococcales > Micrococcaceae > Tersicoccus > Tersicoccus mangrovi. The sequence goes on from NZ_JBAJMW010000004.1 coordinate 317,104, forward strand.
AGGACGTCTCGGTGGACGACCTGCTCGGCTTCGACCGGGGTTCGGTCCCCGGCAACGAGGCCGGGGCGGACGCGACGGGCGGCGACGCCGAGCCGCACGCCGACGCACACGCCGAGGACACGACTGCCGCTGCCTCGTCCGGCGCGGACGCCTCCGACGGTGCGCCGGCGGATGTGACCACCGACGACGGCACCACGGAGTCCGAGGGGGTGCGCGCCTCCGGCGCGCAGTCACCCGCTCCGCAGTCCTCCGGGCAGCAGCGACCGGCCGGTGCGCCGTCCGCGGCGGCACGCGGCACGAGCCCGGCCGAGGAGTCCGACGAGGCCCCGAAGAAGGGGCGTCCGCAGGACAGCGACCAGGGCGCCAAGGGCAAGGCCCGCCGCTCGAGCGTTCCGAGCTGGGACGAGATCGTCTTCGGCAAGCGCGGCGACTGAGGAACGGCCGCCGAACACCCGCGACATCGACCGACGGCCCGCTGACGGATCATTCCGTCGGCGGGCCGTCGTCGTTGCTGCGGGGGTTCTGTCGGCGGCGCGCGGGGTTCGCGCTCCTTGTCCGGCCCGGAGGGCTCGGGTCAGCGGGCGTCGTCCCGGCGGATGTCGGCGGCTCCAGCGTCACCGGCCCGGCGCGCGGTGAGGTGCTGCCGGTGGTGCCGCCGGCACAGCGTCTCGTACCCCACGGTGCCCACGCCGTCGCGCTCTGCCGCGTCGGCGACGGCGCCGAGCGGCTCGACGTCGCCGACTACGATCTGCTCGCCCTCGGTCACCATGAGGCCGTCCACGGTGCGGGCGTTGTGGGTGGCCCGGCGGCCGCACCAGCACAGCGCCTCCACCTGCAGGAAGCGGATCCGGTCGGCCAGCTCGACCATCCGGGCGGAGCCGGGGAAGAGCCGCGTGCGGAAGTCGGTGACGATGCCGAAGGCGAAGACGTCGGCGCCCAGATCGTCCACCACACGTGCCAGCTGTTCGACCTGCTCCGGCCGGTAGAACTGCACCTCGTCGCAGATCAGGTAGTCGACGGTGCGGCCGTGCACGCGGCGGACGGCCACCTCGGCCTCGAAGTCGGTCGTGTCCGTCACCTCCTCGGCCGGGGCAGCGAGGCCGAGCCTGCTGGAGACGGTGGCCGTGCCGGCCCGGTCCGTCCGGGTGAACAGGACGCCCTCGCGCCCGCGGGAACGGTGCGTCCAGTCCGTCTGCAGGGCGAGCGTCGACTTGCCGCAGTCCATCGTGCCGGTGAAGAAGACCAGCTCAGCCACGGCGGCTCTTCCCGCCGCCTTTGCCCTGCGGGCCCGGCGCGACGACGGTGACCAGCGGGACGCGCCGCTCGGCGGCCGTCCAGGACCCGTGCTGGCCGACCATACGCATCGGGCCCTCGCCCACGCGGGACCGGTCGTAGAAGGCGACCGGCTCGCGCGCGGCGACGAGCACGTCGCCGATCCGGGGCCGCACCGCGGGGTCGACCGGCCCGAGATAGCCGGCCTCGATGACCTGGTCTCGGTCCATCACCCACGCCACTCGGCCGAAGCGCTCGCGCCAGCGGGTGATCACCGCGGCACGGTCCGCCTCCGGGGCGAGGGAGAGCTGGAGCAGGCGCGGTTCGCCCGCGGTGTGCCGGACGCCGGCCATCAGGTCCGGCTCGGCGGAGACGTCGATGCGGTGCGGCTCGTCGACGTCGACCATGCCGTGGTCCGCGGTGATCGCCAGCAGTGTGCCCCGGGGCAGCCGGGCGAGCAGCCGGCCGACGGCGCCGTCGATCTCCTCGAGCGCGTGCTCCCAGGCGGCCGAGTTCACGCCGTACCGGTGACCGGCCTTGTCCAGGTCGTTCGCGTAGAGGTACAGCAGGTGCGGGCCGGCCGGGGCGAGGGTCTCGGTGGCGACCGTCGTCGCGGCCTGCAGCGTGCTCGCGGGCAGGAATCGGGCGCCGCGCAGGGCCGCGCGGGTCATGCCCGAGCGCTCGAAGCGGGACTGGCTGACGGTGGAGACCGGGACGTGCGCGGCGGCGCGCTCGAACACCGTGGGGTGCGGCTGCCAGGTCTTCGGGTCGATGGCGGGATCCCAGCCGCCGAGCATGTTGACGACGACGTCCCGCTCGGGGTCGAGAACGTCGTAGCCGACCAGGCCGTGCTGCCCGGGGGCGAGGCCCGTGCCCAGGGCGGCGAGGGAGGCCGCAGTGGTCGAGGGGAATGCGGCGTCGAGCACCCGGGTGGTCGCACCGTGCTCTCCCGCGAGCAGGGACCGGAGCACGGGCGCGTGGCCGGAGCGGCGTGTCAGCTGGTCGTGGCCCATGCCGTCGACCATGAACACGCACACCCGGGTGGCGGCCGGCAGGTTCAGGGTGTTGTCGAAACCGGGCACCCCGGCGGCCGCGGCCGCGCTCGTGAAGACGGCCGAGACGGAGCGGCGCGCGTAGTCCGGCGGACCGGCGAGCCCGTCCATGCCGCGCTCGGCGGCGGAAACGGCGGAAGCGGCGCGAGCATCGTCGTGCGCGGCGTCACCGGTCGTCGTCGACGCCGCGGGCCCGCTCCGCCCGGACGCGGGCGTGGCCCGCTCAGGCACCCGCACGCGGCTGGTGCGGGCGTCCGAGCCGGGCGGAGATGGTGCCGCTGCGGGCCGGTGCGGGGTGCGGGTGCGCGTCCGGGACGGCGCTGGCGGACCGGATGGCGCGGGCGAACCGCCGGGCGGACTCGACGGCGTCCGGGCCGTCCGCGTCGGCGCTGATGCGCAGCACGAGGTCCTCGAGGGCGGTGGTGCCGGTGTACCCGTGGTCGGCGTCGCACTGCGGGTCGGCGCAGCCGGCGGGCACGAGGTCGAGGCGCTGGGCGCCGCTCCAGGAGATCGCCAGGGTCACCTCGCGCGGTTGGTCGCCGGGTCGGTAGTCCTGCGGGCGAGCCCATGCGGCGGAGAGCACGACCGAGCTGACCGCGGCGAGCGGCACCGACTCGGTGGAGACATGGGCGAGCGGTTCGGGGCCGTCCTCGTCCAGGTGCTGGTCGTCGGCCTGCGCGACGACGAGCATGTCCTCGGTCATCACGAGCACGGTGATGTGGCGGTGCACCTCGGTGCGCTCGACGTGCGTCTCGAGGTGGACGAGCTCGCCCGTCGGCTCGCGCCCGTCCAGGGCGTCGAGGATGACGTCGGCGACGAGCGCCGGATAGAAGCCGGCGTGGTCGAGGGTCTTCTTCAGCTTCTTGGCGGCGGCCGCCGAGCCGATGGACTGTGGCATGACCCCAGTGTCTCAGAACCGGTCGCGCGCGTGCGTCGACGTCCTCGGGATGGGGACGGCCGACTCGACCTGCCGCCTCAACTGCGCAGCCTTCTCAACTGCGCAGGGCGCGGCGGGCGCTGTCGGTGCGCTGGGCCGGATTGCCGATGCGGATGTGCGCGCTGAGGACCGTGGGCCCCGACGCAGAGGCGAGGACGGGGTTGAACTCGATGATGCCGACCTCGGGGTGCTCATCCTTCAGGACGGAGAACCGGGCCACGAGGTCCTCGAGCGCGGTCAGGTCGACGGCGGGCAGTCCCTCGTGGCCGAACAGCTTGCGGGCCGCCCGCGGGGCGCGGACGAGGTCGGCGACGTCGGTCGCGGTCAGGGGAGGCGCCCGGTGGCCCCAGTCATCGAGGATGTTGACGGCGTCACCGGCGAGCCCGAACGAGACGACCGGGCCGAGCAGCGGATCCTCCATTCCCCGCAGCACGCAGCCCTGGCCGGTGGGCGCCATCGCCTGGATCTCCATGCCCGCCGCACCGTGGCCCGTCAGGATCGCCGTCATCTGGGCGATCTCGGAGCGCAGCGCGGCGGCGTCGGGGATGTTCAGCTGCACCGAGCCGAGGTCGAGCCGGTGCCGCAGGGTCTCGTCGGTCGTCTTGAGCACGACCGGCCAGCCGATGGCCTCGGCCGCCGCCACCGCCTCGTCCGGCGTCGTGAACGACGTGGAGGGCAGCACGGCGATGCCGTAGCAGTCCAGCAGGGCGGCGGTCCGCGTCGGGTCGAGCGTGACCAGCTCGGTCCCTCCCCCGGCACCCGCCTCGGCGAGCCATCCGGCGAGCAGGTCCGCGGCCTCCTTGCGCCGTACCCCGGGCGGGTCGACGAGGTCCGCCTCCTCCCGGTCCAGCCAGGTGCGGTAGCCGACGGCGGCGGCGATGGCTCGGATGGCGGCACCCGGACCGATGAAGCACGGCAGGCCGGCCTGGCGCACCCGGTCCACGGCTCCGGTGACCGGCGCCGGGTCGGTCGGTGAGGGGCCCTCCGCGAGCGCCGCATCGTCCGTGAGCGCGTCCTCCACGAGCGCGGCTTCGGCGGTGACCGCGGCGTCGTCCGGGACGTCGTCCCCGCGCGGCTCGTCTCCCGGCACGGCGACGCCTTCGGTCCACCCGTCGTCGTCGACCCCGGTGAAGACGGCGGCCACCGGTTTGCCCACCGCGGCACCGGCGTCGAGCAGGATCCGGGCGCACGTCTCGACCGGCACGTCCCCGAGCGGGAGCAGGCTCACGAGCAGCAGGTGCACCGCCTCGTCGGCCAGCACGGCCCGGACGGCCTCGGCGAAGGCCTCCGGGTCTCCACCGAGGACGACGTCGGCCTGCATCCGCGCGAGGTGCAGCCCGGCCTCGCGCGCCGCATCGGCGACCACCTCGCCCAGGGCGAGCGAATTGGCGACCACCCCGAGCGAGCCGCCCACGGGCAGCGGCTGGCTGACCAGCAGCTGGGCGACCTCCATGAGCTTCTCGCTCGTGCGCACGCGGATCACCCCGGACTGACGCATCATCGCGTCGAGCGCCCCGATCGGCGCCTGGCTCGTGCGGGCCGCGTGCCCGGGCGGCAGCTGCAGGCCCATGGTGTCGGACTTCGCGACGATCACGGGCTTGCTGCGGGCCAGCCGCCGGGCGATGCGGGAGAACTTGCGCGCGTTGCCGATCGACTCCAGGTACAGGCCGACGACGGCGGTGCCGGGGTCGTCCTCCCAGAACTGCATGACGTCGTTGCCCGAGACGTCCGCCCGGTTGCCGGCCGAGACGACGTGGGAGACGCCGAGGCAGCGGCGCCGGGCCGCGGCGTCCATCAGCACGCCGAGCGCGGCGGACTGGGTGAAGACGCCGAGCACCCCGCGCTCGATCGGGGCGAGTCCCGAGGCGTTCAGCCGCACCGCGGGGTCGGTATTGACGATGCCGAGGGAGGCGGGCCCGATCAGCCGCATCCCGTGTGCGCGGGCCACCCGCACCAGTTCGTGCTGCCGGTCCTGGCCGTGCTCGGCGTCGTCGGCGTACCCGCCCGTGGCGACCAGCAGCCCGCGCACCCCGGCCGCGGCGCAGGCGTGCACGGTCGGCAGCACCTCGGCGTAGCTGACCGCGATGACGGCCAGGTCCACCGGCACCGGCACGTCCGCCAGGCTCGCGATGGTGTGTCCGGCATTCTCCGCGTCATCGGCTTCCCCGGTGGCCTCGCCGTTTCCTTCGCCGGTGACCGTGTACACCGTGCCGGTGAAACCGCCGCCGCGGATGTGGGCGAGCAGGTCGTCGGCGCGGCGCCGGTCCGCGCGCGAGCCGATGACGGCGATCGTGTGCGGGGAGAGCAGCCCGGCCACGGACTGGGCCTCGGCGCGGTGTTCCCGGGACTCCATCACGGCCCGGGAGCGGTCCGTGGGATCGATGTCGAAGCTGACCTCGACGACGCCGGAGTCGAAGTGGCGCTGCACCTCGTACCCGGCGTCGGCGAAGACCGTGAGCATCTTCCGGTTCTCGGGCAGCACCTCGGCGACGAAGGTGCGGATGCCCTTCTCGCGCGCGGCGGCGGCGAGGTGCTCGAGCAGGATGGAGCCGATGCCGCGGCCCTGGTGGTGGTCGGAGATGTTGAACGCGACCTCGGCGTCGTCGGATCCCTCGAGCCGGTCGAACCGGCCGACGCCGATGATCTCCTCGCCGATCGTGATGATGAACGCCACCCGATTGACGTGATCCACCTCGGTGAACCGGGCCAGTTCCCGCTCCGAGAGCTGCGACTTGTAGGTGAAGAACCGCAGGTAGATCGAGGCCTGCGACTGGGCCATGTGCATCGCCTGCAGAGCGGCTGCGTCCTCGGGCAGGATGGGGCGCAGGTGCGCCGTGCCGCCGTCGCGCAGCACGACGTCGGCCTCCCAGTGCTGGGGATATCCGCGGGTCGGGGCGCCGTTCGCCATAGACTCACAGTACGGTGAACGCCGTTGCGCTGTCTGTTCGGGCCCGCTGTTCGGGGTCGTCCGGCCGACACGTCACCGCCCGCACGACCGCACCACGACAGATGCACCGACGGTCCCGCGCGCCGCCGGACAGGCCGGTGGACGGGGCCGCGGCAGGAGGATTCCCGAGCCCATGGCACGCCGCAAGCCGACGTCGAACGACGGTCCGCCCCCCGAGGACTTCGTCGAGAACATCAGGGTCGAAGAGAACATCATCGACGTCGACGTCTCCTCCGAGATGGAGACCTCCTTCCTCGAGTACGCCTACTCGGTGATCTACTCGCGCGCCCTCCCGGACGCCCGGGACGGCCTCAAGCCGGTGCAGCGGCGGATCCTCTACATGATGAGCCAGATGGGACTGCGGCCGGACCGCGGGCACGTCAAGAGCGCCCGCGTGGTCGGCGAGGTGATGGGCAAGCTGCACCCGCACGGGGACGCGGCGATCTACGACGCCATGGTGCGGATGGCGCAGGCGTTCACCCTGCGCCTGCCCCTGATCGACGGGCACGGCAACTTCGGCTCCCTCGACGACGGCCCCGCCGCCGCCCGGTACACCGAGGCGCGGATGGCCTCGGCGGCCCAGCCGATGACGGCGGACCTGGACGAGGACGTCGTCGAGTTCGTGCCGAACTACGACAACCAGCTGATGCAGCCGGAGGTGCTGCCGGCCGCGATCCCGAACCTGCTGGTCAACGGTTCCTCCGGCATCGCCGTGGGCATGGCGACCAACATGGCCCCGCACAATCTCGGCGAGGTGATCGAGGCGGCGCGGCACCTGATCGCGAACCCCGAGGCCGGGATCGACGCGCTGATGCGCTTCGTGCCCGGCCCGGACCTGCCCGCGGGTGGGCGGATCGTCGGGCTCGACGGTGTGCGGGACGCCTACCGGAGCGGCCGCGGCTCGTTCAAGACGCGCGCGACCGTCTCGATCGAGCAGGTCAGTGCCCGGAAGACCGGCATCGTCGTCACCGAGCTGCCGTACCTGGTGGGCCCGGAGAAGGTGATCGAGAAGGTCAAGGACGCCGTGCAGGCGAAGAAGCTGCAGGGCATCTCCGACATCGTCGACCTGACCGACCGCAAGAAGGGACTGCGGCTGGTCATCGAGATCAAGAACGGGTTCAACCCGCAGGCGGTGCTCGCGCAGCTGTACAAGCTGACGCCGATGGAGGACTCGTTCGGCATCAACAACGTCGCGCTCGTCGACGGGCAGCCGCGCACGCTCGGCCTCGTCGAGCTGCTGCAGGTGTTCGTCGGCCACCGGCTCTCGGTGGTGCGACGGCGCACCGAGTTCCGGCTGGGCAAGCGCAAGGACCGGCTGCACCTGGTCGAGGGCCTGCTCATCGCGCTGGTGGACATCGACGAGGTCATCGAGATCATCCGCTCCTCGGACGAGGTGGCCGACGCCCGCGCCCGGTTGATGACGGTGTTCGACCTCTCCGAGGCGCAGGCGAGCTACATCCTCGAGCTGCGGCTGCGGCAGCTGACGAAGTTCTCCCGGATCGAGCTGGAGAAGGAACAGGACGAACTGCGGGCCGAGATCGCCGAGCTGGAGGCGATCCTCGCCTCCGACGAGCGGCTGCGCACCGTCGTCTCGGACGAGCTGGCCGAGGTGGCCGCGACCTACGGGACGCCGCGGCGGACCGTCCTGCTCGAGGCCGACGCCGCCCCCGCGCTGCCCGCGGCGGTCACCGCCGGGCCCGCCGGTCCCGCCGGTTCTGGAAAGGGCGCTCCCGCGTCCCTGCAGATCGCCGACGACCCGTGCTGGGTGCTGCTCTCGACGTCGGGCCAGGTGGCGCGCACCTCGGACGCCTCCGAGCTGCCGGTGCAGACGCCGCGCCAGCGGCACGACGCGTGGCGCACGGTCCTGCGGACCACGGCGCGGGCCGAGATCGGCGCCGTGACGAACACCGGCCGGATGCTGCGGGTGCAGGTCGTGGACCTGCCGCAGCTGCCCCCGACCGCGGGCACCCCGAATCTGGCCGGCGGGGTGCCGGTCAAGGAGTTCCTCACGCTCGAGCGTGGGGAATCCCTCATCGGCTTCGCCCCCCTGGGCTCGGTGATCGCGCTCGGCACCGCGGCCGGCGTCGTCAAGCGCGTGAGCCCTGACTATCCGCTGAACCGGGACGACTGGGAGATCATCACGCTCAAGGGCCGTGACACCGTGATCGGCGTGGCTCCCGCGGCGGACACGGACGAGCTCGTCCTCGTCACCCGGCGTGCGCAGCTGCTCCGCTTCCCGGCGGGGCTCGTCCGGGCGCAGGGCCGCACGGCCGGCGGCATGGCCGGCATCAAGCTGGGTGACGGAGACGCCGTCATCGCGTTCGGTGTCGTCACGGCTGAGGACCCCGAGGCCGTCGTCGTGACGCTGACGGCGGCAGCGTCGGACGCGGACCCCTCCGTGAAGGTCACCCCGCTGAGCGAGTTCCCGGCCAAGGGCCGCGGCACCGCCGGCGTGCGGGCCCACCGCTTCCTCAAGGGCGAGGAGGAGCTGGCGCTCGCGTGGGCCGGGCACGGCCCGGCGCGGGCGGCGGCGGCCAACGGCGCCTCACGGGCGCTGCCGACCGAGCACGGCCGGCGGGACGGTTCCGGGGTGCCGGCGGGTGCGGCGATCGACGCGATCGGCCCGGCGCCGGCGGCGGTGGTCGAGGCGGTGGCGCACGACGCGGCGGCGGTGACACTGTCCGAGGAAACAGCGCTCGCGCCCGAGGTCGCGGTGACGGTCAGCGAGGACGGCGAGGCCGAGGACACCGAGACGCTCTGGTAAGAGCTGGGTGTCGGCGGCCACCGGCCGCGTCAGGTGGCGGCAGCCGACCCGGGATCGAACTGTCCCGAGGCTCCCGGCCAACCTCGCCCGGCGTTGATTTCGACCAGCCTCGACCCGGCGCCCAGGCTGATCCTGCGTTGTGCCGGAAGCTCCTCTTCTACCGTCCACCGCGCGGTGCCGACTTGGCGGTGATCCTGCACGTCAGGCGCAGCGACTCGCCGTTTGCTCACTACGTCGTCACCTTCCGGGACTGGCTCCGCGCCAATCCCGACGAAGCCGCCCACTACGAGGACGACAAACGAGCGCTTGCCATGGATCACGTTGATGACGACGACTACGACGACTACACGCGAGCCAAGACCGCCTTCCTCAACGACGTCCAGCCCCGCCTGGATCAATGGGCAAGAGATGCCCGACAGGCGATGGTCTTCCGTCAGCCCAGCTCGACTTCCGCTTCGCGAAGAGGAAGTCCTCTGGCTACGTTGGGGCGGTGAACTCGACGCCCTCCATCGAATCTTTGCCGGTGGCCCGGTACGCCTTTCCTGGGCCACTTCGAGATCGGCTGGTTACCGCCATCCTCGCCGGAGAGAAGACCGCGACCTCCTCTCTCGGCGTGGAGTACCGACGAGAGCGGGAGCCGTTGCCCCGCGTCGGGGACCTCGAAGCCGTCGTTGACAGCGCCGGCGCACGAGTCGCGGTCACTCGCGTCGTCGACGTGCACGTGTGCCGCCTCGCCGACGTCACTGACGAGCACGCTCAGTACGAAGGCGAGGGACACGCCGATGCCATGGGCTGGAGGGCCGAGCACGAACTGTTCTGGTCGTCAGCAGAGTTCCGTGCGGCGCTCGGCGCTCCTCACCTCACAATCGACGACGACACCGCCGTGGTCTGCGTGACTTTCGTTCTCGACCACGGACCGATGGCCCGATGAGCGCTGTCGAGCGGGCCAGTGGGACGATGGGCACCGTGCTTGACGATCATGAGCCGGCTCTCGTTCCCGAACTGCTCGTGACGGATCTCGACCGGAGCCTCGAGTTCTGGTGTGGGCTCTGCGGATTCTCGGTCCGCTACGCCCGCCCCGACGAGCGTTTCGCCTACATCGCTCTGGGTGCTGCCCATCTCATGCTCGAGCAAGTAGGAGTCGGCCGGAACTGGATCACCGCTCCATTGCAACCACCTCTAGGTCGCGGGATCAACCTGCAGATCACCGTTCCCGACAGCTCCACCCTTGATGGTCGCCTACGGGCGGGCGGCCACGAGCCATTCATGCCGATTGAGACGACGTGGTATCGCGTCGAGACCAGGACGCGGGCGTGCAGCAAGTGCTCTTCACCGACCCCGACGGATACCTGATCCGCTTCCAGTCATCTGTCGGGCGCCGGCCGGCCGCACGGTAGACGATCGTCTATCAGACGTTTCGGAAGCTCCGAGTCACCTTAGCTGGCTGGATAATGCGGCCGGCAACCCTCGATCTGCAGGCCGCCAGCCAGCAGGGTCCACCGGACGGCTCCATCATCGGGCTCATTGGCTCTGCCTCTGCACGTAGGACAGGACCCCCATCATGCCCTTCTGGGCGTGGTAGGCGTTGTGGCAGTGCAGGAGCCATTGCCCGGGGTTGTCGGCGTCAAAAAAGATGCTGACCGTCTCCTTGGGGCGGACGATCACGGTGTCTTTCCGTGCCCCGCTGGTGGCGACCTGGAAGGTGTGGCCGTGCAGGTGCATGGGGTGCCACATCGGGGTCTCGTTGACGAAATCGATCTGTACCCGTTGGCCGGGTTCGACCTCGAAGGCCCCGTTGAAGGGGTTCTTCTCGTCGAACTGGCGTCCGTTGATGCCCCAGTCGTAGGCCATCATCGACCCGGTGAGCCGGACCCGGTGCACGACGTCGGGTTTTTTCTGCGCCAGCCGCGCGGAAGGGGGGGCGGTGAGCCGGGACCCGTCCGTGACGGTGCCGGTGATGGTTCTGGGCAGCGCTTCGGGGATGGGGGGCTTGCCGGTGCCGGTCTTGATCAGTCCGAGGGCGAGCCCGCTCTTGCCTTCAGGTCGGGCCAGGAGTGGGGTGTAGCCGTCCCGGACGGTGAGGAGGGCATCGATCCGCTCCCCCATGCCCAGCACGACGGCGTCGACTTGCGCCTGCTCGACCGGGTATCCGTCGGTGTGGGTGAGGGTAATCTTCTGCCCCGGGATGCCCACGCGGTAGGCGGTGTCGCCGGCGGCGTTGATGATGCGCAACCTGACCGTGTCCCCGGGTGCGGCGGTGAGAGTGTCGGGATTGTTGGGGGTGCGCCCGTTGACCAGGTGCAACGGGTAGCGCACGTCCCCGGCGTCCCCGCCGAGGTAATCGCTGGTGGCACCCATCAGCATGAAGGACTTCCCATCTGCTGGCGCTGAAGTAGACCCCGACCCTCCCATACCGCCCATGCCGCCCACGTTCGAATGGTCCATCCCGCCCATGCCGCTGGGTGAGGAGCTCGAGTCCATGCCCATGGATCCCATTCCGGCGGAGACGGCGGCGTAGGCCTGCTCCGGGGTGCCGGTGATCCCGTCGAGCCAGTCATCCAGCACGATGACCCATTCGTGGTCGGCGGTGACGGGATCCTTAGGGTCTTCGATGATCAGCGCCCCGGACAGGGCACGCTCCCGCTGCAGCTCGATGTGGGAGTGGTACCAGTAGGTTCCGGGGTGGGGAGCCGTGAATTGGTAGGCGAATGCGCTACCGCCCGGCACCGGGTCCTGGGTCAGGCCCTGGACACCGTCCATGTCGTTGCGCAGCGCGAGCCCGTGCCAGTGGATGGTGGTCGGCTGAGGCAACCGGTTGCGGAGATCGACCTTGATGGTGTCTCCAGTCTGGGCGCGGACAGTGGGCCCGGTCAGGGACGCGTTGTACCCCCAGGTTCCGATCTTCTTCTCGGCCAGGGCCGCAGTGAACGGGGCCGCGGTCAGGGCGGCAGAGACGGTCTTTCCCGTGGTGGGTCGCCGGTTCTCGGTGGTGGATACGAGCCGGTCGGTGGGCAGAATCCGGGTTCGTCCGGAGGCGGTGGACGTGGCCGTGTCCTGGCCGCCGCTGGTGCAGGCAGTCAGGAGGGCGGCGGAAGCGGCGGCAACGGACAGTCCGAGGAACTGGCGTCGGCTGGGGGAGGAATTCATGAGGCGTTAGTCCTGGGCGGGTCAGATGGGGGTGGTGTAGGTGGCCGAGAGGTTCTGCAGCCAATAGATGACCGTGGTCCACACGCCGGTGACCATCAAGGCGCCGACGGCGATGAGCATGCCAGCGCCGACGATGTTCACAGCACGCAGGTGCCGTTTGACGAATCCGAAGGCGTGGGTGGTCCATCCGAAGCCGGCGGCGAGGACGGTGAGGGGAATGCCGATGCCCACGGCGTAGGCGAAAGCGAGGATGGCACCGCGCCCGGCGTCAGCGGTGGAAGCACTCAGGGCAAGGACGGCGGCCAGGGTCGGTCCCATGCAGGGGGTCCAGCCGAGCCCGAAGACCACACCGAGCAGCGGCGCACCAGTCAGTCCCGTGCGGGGGCGCATGGTGGGTTTGCGGGTGTTCTGCAGCCAGGGGATCCACCCGAGCAGGGCGAGTCCCATGACGATGACCAGGACGCCGAGCCCGCGGATCAGGGCATCCTGCCAGCGCAGTAGCCAGGATCCGAGGATGCCGAACGCCGCCCCATAGGCCGCGAATACGGCAGCGAAGCCCAGAACAAACAGCCCGACCCCGGTGAGGACGCGTCCGCGTGGCCGCGGTCCGCTGTCGCCGCTCAGACCCGACACGTACCCCAGGTATCCGGGCAGCAGCGGCAGGATGCACGGCGAGAGGCAAGACACGGCGCCGGCGATGATGGCGAAGGGCAGTGCCGCCAGGAGGGGGCCGGAGGAGACCACCGACGCGAAGAAGTGGCCGATGCTCATTGGCCGGCCTTGCCGGTGTAGGGGTTGAACGTGTTGCCGCCGTCGGTGGAGAGCTGAACACCGGACGCGGTGACCGCCCAGACCTGCGTCCCCTTGCCCGACTTAGTGGCGGTCATCGCCTGCACGGGGTCGGGGACGGTGCCAGTCTGCTTCCAGGTCTGTCCGGCGTCGGCGCTGGTGTGCACGGTCCCGTCCGGGGCTACCCCGACCGCCGTGGAGGGGCCGGACAGGGCAGCGAATTGGACCACTGGAGCATTCGGCACCGTCGTCCAGGTCCGGCCGGCGTCGGTCGAGCGGCGAAGGCCGTTCTCGGTTGTGGCCAGGACCACGGTGGTGTCTGGGCGGCCGGCGAGGGCGTAGGGCTGGATCTGGTTGGTCGTCCGGGTCCAGGTCTTCAGGTCTCGGGTGGTGACCAGTGTCCCGTCGAAGCCGACCAGGCCGCCCCGGGTGACGGTGAGCGCGTGGAAGTCGGACTCGCCTTGGCGGGACAATTCGACCCAGGTTCGCCCGCCGTCGGTGGAGCCGATCAGGCCCAGTGGGTCCGGCAGATTCGAGCCGGCCCCGGGGTGCCCGGACGCGTATAGCGTCGCCCCTCCCCCGGTGAAGCCCATGTAGTCGTTGGCCGGCCCGATTCGTTCGGGCCGACCCTTCGAGTAATCGATAAGGCCTTTGTGGGTGGCAACCAGGACGGTTGCACCGTCCGGGGTGACGTGGATGCCGTGGGCGTGTGTCCAATCCGCCACGGAGCTGGGTTCGGTGCTGGAGGGGCTGGCGATGCTCGAGGGCGCGGCCCGGTCTCCCATCCCGGCCATCGAGGAGTGAGCGGGAACCCCGCAGCCGTTGAGCGCTACCGCTGCTGTGAGAATAGTCGTGCCGGCGGCGGACCGTTCGATGAACTTGTGCATGATGACTTCCGGTCAAGCCACACGCGCGGCAATGCACGCGCGGGTGGGCAGGGAACGTGACGCTGAGCCCGGTGGGCGAGGCACCCGGGTGTCGCGGTTCTACGTTCGGTTGATCGAGAGTTCGATCAGGCTCGGCGCCCGCGCGGGCGGTCGCCGATGCGCGGCGCGGCCGATGGCCGCGGTTCCCGTCTGCGATGCGGGTGCCGCGCACGATCCTGGCTCCGAGATGGGTGTCGGGTGAGGGGCGCTTCCCGGAGTGCAGGGTGCTTGCATGCCCGCACCCGCACATCCGTGACCGACTGGGCACGAAGCACCGGCGGTCTCCGCCGGCGCTTCAGCGGACTTGGCACCGGCGTGAGACGTGACGGCGTGTGAGGATGTGAGAGGGATCATCACAGCTTGGTCCAAGGCCAGGATGTGCATAGCCAACAGGCCCACGAGCACACCCAAGACGGCGACCAGCATCGTTGCTGCGGAGAACGCGGCACGGCCGACGCGACACGCTGCTCGCACTCCGCTCCCCTTCTACACCCAGCGATCGCCAGGCCGGACGGCCACCCTCGACCACTCGCGCACACCATCGGATCGATGATCTGATGACCCTTCGCGGGTGGCTTTACGTTGACCCACTATACCCCCTAGGGGTAAGATGTTGAACTCGGTGCGTCCCCGGCGGGCCCGGGGACGCACGCGCCGTCAACTTCGGCCGGCCGGGCGGCCACTCATACGATGTCGATCTGTCACGGACGGGACTTCGCCAGATGCTTCGACCTTCCCCAGCGGCGCGTGCGGCATTGACCGCACTGGCGGTCCTGAGCGTGGCGTTCGGACTCATCGGAATGCACGTGCTCGGCGGGCACGCCGTCAGCACGGACGGCATGAGAGCGATGAACACGACGGCCCACCTCGGGTCGACCGCAGCGGCGCCGCTGGAGCAGTCACCCACCCTCACCTCGGCGTATCATGCGTCTGTCGGTGGCGACCGGTCCGCCGCAGCCTCCGACGCCCACACCCATGATCATCCTTGCGCCCAACCCGGTGACCCACAGTGCGTTCCCGCCCCCGGGTCAGCTCCTCCGGCCCCGCCCGCCATCGCGCCACTTGCCCGGTCCGACGCACTGACCGCACTCTCCTCCCGGGCGCTTGTCCCTGGCCCTCGAACCACGGACCCGGCACCTGACCTCATACTTCTCTCGATCAGCCGAACGTGACGGCTTGGCGCCGTGCTGCGCCACGACTCATTACCGTTCGCCTGAATCGAAGGAAACCAATGAATATCAAGACCCTTGCCGTACCCGCCGCCCTCCTGACCGGCGCACTCCTCCTCGCCGGATGCGGGACTAACCAAGCCTCCAACAACGCTCCCGCTGCCTCCTCGAGCATGGGGTCCATGGATCACGGGGGCATGAGCGGGATGACCAGCTCGTCACCCTCAGCATCACCTTCCCAAGGCACGTTCAACGACGCGGACGTCATGTTCACGCAGATGATGCTGCCCCACCACGAGCAGGCCGTACAGATGAGCGACACGATTCTGGCCAAGCAGGGCATCGACCCGCGCATCCAGAAGCTGGCCCAGCAGATCAAGGCGGCTCAGGCCCCGGAAATCAGCACCATGCGCGGCTGGTTGAGCAGCTGGGGACAGCCGAGCGCGATGGCCAGCAACTCGGGTCACAGCATGGACGGCATGATGAGCGGCGATGACATGGCCAAGCTCAAGGCCGCGGACGGCGCGGCCGCGTCAAAGTTGTTCCTGACGCAGATGATCGCTCACCACGAGGGGGCGGTCAGCATGGCCAAGACCGAGGTCTCCAGTGGCAAGAACCCTGACGCCGTCGCCATGGCGAAGTCGGTCATCACTTCCCAGACGAAGGAGATCGACGAAATGAAGGCCATCCTGGCGCAGATGTAGTACCGCCATGGCTGCGGACTGTGCGTGCGCCCCGCAGGGGCGGGGTGCACGCACGGTCCGCGCGGGCAGCCGGGGCCGAAACCATGCCTACGCGGCACCCTCATCGACCGCGTCGAGAGCGGCACGAAGCCGGATTCCGGCATCGTCGGCGACTTCGGGCACCTGTGGACAGCCGAGCGCCATGCCCAGCGGGTCAGGTCGGTCACCGTGAGGAGCCGGTCAGCACGGCTAAGACCGAGGCCACCAGCGGAGAGAACCCCGATGCGGTGGCGATGGCGAAGCCCGTCGTTGCGTTCCAGAGCAAGGGGATCAATGAAGTGAAGGCCTTATCAAACAGATGTGAGCTTCCAGCCGCCCTCGCCTGCGTGAGCCCCTCGTGCTTACGCAGTCGCGGGATCGCGGTGACCCGGCCCTAGGAACACCCACCTCCAATTGCTGGCAACGCATGTCCCAGCGATCCACTGCACTGGTCTCGCCACCCGCCTACGCGCATCCGCGTTACCCTGCGGGGGTACTCCGGCTCGGGAAGGAGATCGAATGTCCGCGTACATCGCTATCGGCATCGTGCTCGGTATCGCGCTGCTCGGTATCGCCGCCCTGGTGCTGCTGGCGCGAGCGATGACGGTCGCTCGGGTTCGGAAGGACGTGCTGCCGTTCGGGTCCGGGTGGGATCTCCAGGAACACGCGCTCTCACGCTTCCACACCCGCTGGTATCCGATG
Organism: Tersicoccus mangrovi; assembly: GCF_036881825.1. Classification (NCBI taxonomy): domain Bacteria; kingdom Bacillati; phylum Actinomycetota; class Actinomycetes; order Micrococcales; family Micrococcaceae; genus Tersicoccus; species Tersicoccus mangrovi. The sequence continues at coordinate 333,531 of NZ_JBAJMW010000004.1, forward strand.
ACGCTGGTGTTCCTCGCGTTCGACGTGGAGATGCTGTTCATGTACCCATGGGCGGTCGTCGTCGCCCAGATGGGCGCGGAGGCGGTCATCGAGATGTTCGTCTTCCTCGGGGTTCTGGTCGCCGGCGTGGTCTGGGCCTGGCGCGAAGGAGCGTTTCGATGGGTGTAATCGCCGGTCCGCATCGAACCCCTATGCATGTGCTCCTCGTCGAGGCCCCCGGCGGCAGTGCGGTCCGAATCGAACTGGAAGCGGCGGCCGCGACCACCGGTCACGCCATCGCCATCCACCCAGCGGAGAGCGACGTCCTCCTCGTGTGCGGAACACCCGGACCAGAGCTGCACACCGTCATCGACCGCGTGTGGGACCAGATGCCCTATCCGAAGCACCGGGCCACGCTCACCAGCCCCGACGAGATCGACGCCGCCCTCGCGACCGCGCTGGAGGCCCTCGCGGATCGAGACGCACAGCGATTGGCCGCCCGCGAGAACACGATCGACAACAACGATGCTCAGGCCTTCAACGATCACGAGCATCCGGACGACGAATACTCCAACCACGAGCACTCGGATGACGCTCACGGCAGTGACGCTGACGAATCGATGCACGACCACGGTATGACCATGGGAGCTCACGATCACATGTCGATGGATCACATGTCGATGAGCGGTCCGGGGGGATACCCGCTCGCCGAGGGTGCCGATGATCGGGACGGCCTGGAAATGGACGTGCTGCACCGGCGGCTCGGCCCGGTCCTGCCGGCCTGGCCCGCGGACGTCGTCCTGGACGTGACGCTCGCCGGCGACACCATCACCGACGCCGCCGCCGCGATGGTCGACGCCGACGATCACGTGCCGGCGGAGCCAAAGAACGTTGCGGCCATCGCACTCGACCAGGCCGCCCAAGTGCTCGCCGTTGCCGGATGGGACGCCGCGGCAGCGCGGACGCTTCGCATCCGAGACCTCACCGTGACCGGCCACCGCGACCAGGCGCGGGAACGCATCCGGCCGCTGCACCGCCGGATCGAGCGATCCGTCATGCTCCGCTGGTCACTGCGCGGCACCCAGGTTCGACCTGGCGTCGATGTCCGCACCGTCCTGCTGGAGCGCCTCGAGCGCGCAGACGCCGCGCTCAACGGACGCCAGCCGAAGCCGGAGCTGGCGACGACGGTGGATGAGATTCCGGCACTGGTCGAAGGACGCGACATCGGCAGCGCCCGCCTCGTCGTCGCCGCACTCACCGTGCACCCCGGTCGTCGCACGGACACCACCGATCCTGCCGGCGCGGCGAAACGGCACCACCATGGTTGACGTCGGAAGCGCCCTCTGGGCGCTCGTCCTGCCCGCCGTCGTCGTCGTCCTCGCCATCGCGGCCGCTGGCGGCAACGCCGCCCTGGTGGCACGGGACCGCGGGACACCGCTGCGCGCTGCGGTCCTCTCACCATTCCGGGAAACCGGCCGGCTCCTCCGCCAGCAACGCCGCACCGTGCTCGGCGCGGACTTCCTCTTATGGCGGATCGGCGGGTCCGGGCTCATCGTCGCCGCGTTCCTCGCCGCCCTCGTCGTTCCCGTCGGCACGCTGGTGCCGCTGGATATCCCGGTTGGCGTGGTGTGGTTCAACGCCGTTGACGTCAGCCTCTGGGCGTTGTGGTGGCTGCTCGGGTGGGGTGGCAACAGTGTGCACCCGCTGATCGGTGGGTACCGGTTCCTGGCGCAGGCCCTGGCGTACGAGATCCCGCTGATGTTCGCCCTGACTGCTCCCGCGATCGGCGCGCAGAGCCTCCGGCTGACCGATGTCGTCACGGCGCAGCAACCCGTCTGGTTCGCACTGACGATGCCGGTCGCGTTCGTCGTCTACTGCGCCTCGGTCGCCGCGTTCTCTGCGTGGGGACCGTTTTCCCTTCCCGCCGGCACGGACATCGCCGGGGGTGTCCTCGGGGAACTCTCCGGCGTCGACCGGCTGCTCGTCCTGGCTGGAAGGTGGTGCCTGCTTGTTGCGGGCGCCGCGTTCGCGGTGCCGATGTTCCTCGGTGGTGGGGCCGGTCCGCTGCTCCCGCCGGCACTGTGGCTGCTGGTGAAGACGTGTGCGTTACTCGCCGTGTTCCTGTTACTCGGACGCGCAATACCGGCAGTCCGGCCGCAGCGGCTCGCGGAACTGGGTTGGGTCGTCGTGCTGCCGGTGGTTCTGCTGCAGCTGCTGGTCACCTCGGTGCTGGCTGTGATGGGAAAGGGGTAACTGCGATGGCGACGATCGTGTTCTGGGTCGCGGCCGTGGTCGCGGTGCTCGCCGCAGCCGCGGTGTTCCGGGTCGATTCGATGGCACGTGCGACGTACGCACTGGCGGTGTCGTTCATCGGCGTCGGTGTCGCCATCCTGGTGCTACACCTGGACTTCATCGGCGTCGTGACGATCCTGATGATGGTGATGGAGATGGCCGTGATGGCCGTGTTCATGGTCTCCTACATGGGCATGAACCCGGCGCTGATGCCGATGGACATGACCCACGCAAAACGCCCTGCGGCAGTGATCGCGGCCACCGTGTTCGTCGGCCTCGCCGCGGCCGCGCTCCTCATTCCGTGGCCCGCCCGCGCCGGAACCGCACCGGCGGACACCACCCGGGCACTCGGTGAGGCGATCATGGGGTCGAAGATGCTCGTGATGCTGACGATCAGCCCCATCCTGTTCGCCACGATCATTGCCGCCCTCGTGCTGGCGAACCCTCGCGGCCGGTACGACCGGCTCGGCGACGACCTCCAGGACACCCCCGCCGACCCGGAGCCGGGAGGGATGGGGCGATGAGCCTGCAACTGGTCCTGCTGGTCGTGGCCGCGCTGTTCGCCATCGGACTGTACGGCGCGATCTCACAGCAGGTGGTCGTGATGGTGATGATGGGCATCGAGGTGATGATCAACGCCGTCATCCTCGCCGCCGCCGCGTTCTGGTGGTATCTCACACCGACCGTCGATGGACAGGTGCTGCTGCTGGTGATCATCGCGGCGATGACGATCGAGATGGCGATGGGCTTCGCGGTCGCGACGATCCTGCACCGTTCCCGGAACTCCGACATGACCGACTCCGCAACGGACCTCACTCAGTGAGCGCCGCGCTGATCACCGCCATCGTCCTGCCCGCCCTCGTCGGGGCGGCACTGGCAACGGGTGGACGCTTCGCCGAACGGGCCGCCGTCACCGTCAGCCTCGCCACGGCAGCCATCATGGCGATTGCCGCCACGATCGGTGCCGTCACGCGTGCGGAGGTGACCGGCGGGGTTCCGAGGCTGCTCACGGACTCCGGCCCGGACTTCCGTGTCGACGCCCTGGCCGCGGTCGTGTTGCCGACCGTGGTGTGGATCGGATTCTTGGTGCTCGTGTTCGCAACCGCGGACCGGACCCGTCCGGCGGCGCGATTCCACGGGCTGATGCTGATCTTCCTCGCCGCTGTGGTGGTCACCGTCACCGCGACCGGCCTGCCCTTTTTGCTCGCCGCGTGGGAGGTGATGGGCGCCACCTCCTACGCCCTCATCGGGTTCCGCTGGCAGGACCGCGCCCGCGTCGCCGGCGGATTCACCGCGTTCACCGTGACGCGCGCCGGGGACCTCGGCATGTACCTCGCCGCCGGCGCGGTTGTCGCCGGCGGCGGCTCCTGGTCGCTCACTGCCCTGCAGTCGCTGCCCGGTCCGTGGGTGCACGTCGCCGCTGCGGGGCTGCTTGCTGCGGGCTTCGGGAAGGCGGCGCAGCTGCCGTTCTCGTTCTGGATCTCCCGAGCCATGGAAGGCCCGAGCGCGGTGAGCGCACTGCTGCACTCCGCTGCGATGGTCGCCATGGGTGGTTACCTGCTCCTCCGCGTCGAACCGCTTCTGGGCGGCACCGGCTGGGCAGGGCCGACGGCGGCGTGGGTGGGTGCCGCGACGGCGATCGTCCTCGGCATCGTCGCACTAGCGCAGCGGGATCTGAAGCAGGTCCTCGCCGCATCGACGGCATCCCAGCTGGGGTTCGTCGTCCTCGCCGCCGGCGTCGGCTCGGTCAGCGGCGGTGCCGCGCAGCTCGTCGCCCATGCCGCCACGAAAGCGCTGCTGTTCCTCACCGCGGGGGCGTGGCTCACGGCTACCGGGACGAAACAGTTCACCGGTCTCCGCGGTGTCGCCGCCCGGTGGCCCGCGGTCGGCGTCCTCGCCACCGTCGGTGCGATGTCGCTGGCCGGCCTGCCGCCACTGTCCCTGTGGTACGCCAAGGACGTCGTCCTCGCCGCCGCCCTGGAGGAGCAACCGTGGCTGTATACGGCGGGTCTCGCCGGAGCGGCACTGGCAGCGGCGTACTCCGCCCGAATCATCGCGCTGCTGTGGCGGCGCGCTGGAACACCGGAAGCGTCCTGGGACGACGAGGAACACGGCACCCGACAGGTGCCGCGCCTGGCGATCGTTCCGATGGTGGTGCTCACCGCCGCTGCCGCCGGACTCGCGCTCCTCGGCACACCGCTGCTGCATCCGCTGCTCGCTCCACTCTCCGGGCCGGCGGTGTCGTGGCCGGAGCTCGCCGCGTCCGCCGCGATCGCGGTCATCGTGATCCTCCTGACCCTGTGGCGCACACCCATCATCCGCATCGGGGCGCACTGGTTCGGACTCGAACGTGCCGCTGTCACGGTCGTCGCCACACCGACACTGCGGCTGGCTGCCGTCCTCGCACGTCTCGATGACCGCTTCGGCACAGCCGTCGACCTGTCGGGGCGTGCGCTCGGGCAGGCTGCCCGCGCCGTACGCGCGCTCGACGAGCGTGGACCAGCCGCCGCGACGGGGTGGGTCGGCTCCGGCGTCGCGGTACTCGGTCGATTGGCTCGACGCCCGCAGACCGGCCAGGTCCACCACTACTACATCGGCGCAACCGTGACCGTTGCCGTCGCAGCCGTCCTGCTCCTGGTCGTGAGGTGATCGTGCTCAGTCTGATCGTGTTCCTTCCTGTCGCCGCCGCGGCGATCCTCGCTCTGGCGCGGCCCGTGTCCGGGCGCGGAGCCGCCTGGGTGTGGCTGATGACGAGCGTCGTGGAGCTTGCCCTCGGGATCCTCGTGTCCATCCCCACCACCGACACGGCGGGGCTGCGGTGGGAGGAGCGGGTGGAGTGGATGCCGAGCGCCGGCACCAGCTATCACCTCGGCATCGACGGCTTCTCGGCCCCGTTGCTGCTCCTGACCAACGTCGTGTTCCTCGCCTGCGCGCTCTGGGCGATGCGGGACACCGACCGGCCTCGCCCGCAGGCCGCACTGTTCCTGTTCCTGCAGACCACCTGCCTCGGGGTCTTCGCCGCGCAGGACCTGCTGCTGTTCTTCGTGTTCTTCGACCTGTCCATCGTCGGCATGTACTTCGTCATCGCAGGGTGGGGGCACGGCAACCATCAGCGGTCCGCGCTGCGGTTCTTCCTCTACACGTTCCTCGGGTCCCTCGCGCTCCTGCTCGGCTTCATCGGCCTCTACCTCGGAGCAACACCACACACATTCGACATGGTCGAGCTGGCCCGGCACGGCTTCACCGGCACACCCTTCGCCGCTGGCGCCGTCCTCGCAGCGATCGTGGTCGGCTTCGCCGTCAAGACCCCCACCGTGCCGTTCCACTCCTGGCTGCCTCCGGCGCACACCGATGCACCGTCCATCGGCTCCGTCGTCCTCGCGAGCGTGCTACTGAAGATGGGCACCTACGGATTCCTCCGCATCGCGATGCCGATGCTGCCGGATGCGTGGCGGTCCTGGGCGTGGGTGATCCTGATCGTCGGCCTCGTGTCCGTGCTGTACGGGGCCCTCGTCGCGCTGGCGCAGACGAACGTCAAACGACTGATCGCGTACACCTCGGTCAACCACATGGGCTACGTCGTGCTCGCCATCGGCGCCGCCGGCTTGACCGGGTCGTCCTCCGCGCAGGCGCAGCAGTTGGCGATCACCGGCGCGACCGTGCAGATGGTGTCCCACGGCCTGATCACCGGGGCACTGTTCCTGCTCGCGGGCGTCCTCCACGACCGGCGGGGCAGCTACGAGATCAGCGACTACAGCGGTCTTGCGAAGCCCGCTCCACGGTTTTTCGGACTCTTCGCCGTCGCCGCGTTCGCGTCGCTCGGGATCCCCGGCTTCAGCGGCTTCATCGCCGAGTTCCAGATCTTCGCCGGCAGCATCGGAGCAACAGCGATCGCCGCGATCGCGCTGCCGGGGATCCTGATCACCGCGGCCCTGTTCCTCCGCACCGTGCAGAAGATGTTCACCGGACCGACGGAACGCCTCGCCGAAGACTTCACCGACGTCACCACTCGGGAGACCGCGACGGTCGGGGCGCTCCTGCTGCTCTCCCTGGCCATCGGCGTCGTGCCAGGACCACTACTGCAGCTCATCGCTCCCGCCGCCCGGCAGCTGTCCGCACTGGTCGGAGGTCCAGCGTGAACATGGACTACGGTGCCCTCCTGCCGGAGATCGTCCTGATGGGCGGTGCGATCGCCGCGCTGCTCGGCGGCAGCTTCCTTCCGCGACGCAGGCAGGCATTCGTGACATGGTCAGCGATCGTGGTGGCGTGCGTCAGTGCCGTCACGGCCGCCCTGAGGATCGGGCCGCCGACCGTCTTCAGCGATTCCTACGCGCTCGACGATGCGACGACGACGATCAGGATCCTCGTACCCGTGGCGACCGCGATCGTGATGCTCATCGGACGACAGTCGTCCCGGGGCTCCGCTCGAGAGAGCGAGACCGCCTCGCTGCTGCTCCTGGCTGCACTCGGCACGGTCGTGCTCACCGGCGCGAACGACCTGCTCATCGTGGCGACCGGGTTCCTCCTAGCGACAGTGCCGCTCTACGCGCTGATCGGACTGTCCCGCTCCTCGACCGCGGCCGAGGCGACGATGAAGACGTACCTGCTGGGCGCGATCTTCGGCGTCGTGATGCTTTTCGGCATCGCCGTCCTCGTCGGTGTCGCCGGCGGCAGCACCTACCCCGAGCTGCAACGGGCGCTACCACATGTACCGGCGGCAGCGGCCGCGCTCGGGTTCATCGGGCTCCTCGCCGGCCTGCTGTTCAAAGCCGGCGCGGTCCCGGGACACTTCTGGGTCCCGGACGCGGCGGAGGGTGCCGGTATCGGCATCGCGGCGTTCATCACCACCGTCCCGAAGCTCGGCGCCCTGATCGCACTGGCACGCCTCGTCGTCGTCATGCCTGACACCGTGGACGCACCGCTGCTGGTCGGAGTGCTCGCTGCTGCGAGCATGATCCTTGGCACTCTCGCGGCGTTCTGGCAACGCAACGCCCCACGGCTGCTCGGCTGGTCCACAGTCGGACAAGTCGGTTTCATGTTGATGCCCGTCGCCGTGATCGGCGTCGAACCGTCTGCCCGCCCCGCCCTGCTGACCTACCTGGTGGTCTACGCCGTGACGAACCTGGCCCTGTTCGCTGCGATCGCCGCGCTCCCGGACCGCACGATGGTCCGCTCCTGGCGTGGTGCAGCACGGGAACATCCCGTCATCACGGGTGTCGTTCTGGTCGGCCTGCTGAGCCTCGTCGGGACACCACCGACCGCGGTTTTCGTGGGCAAACTCGCAGTCTTCACGGCGGCCTGGGAAGGCGGGATGTCGTGGCTGGTGGTCATCGCTGCCGCCGTCTCGGTCGCGTCGCTGTTCTACGCGCTGCGTTGGGTGTCAACGGCTTTCCAACGGCCAGCGGCACCGCGGTCGCGCACCTCCGCTGTGCAGCTGCAGGCGGTCACTGCCGTGACGCTCGGTGCGCTGATCATCGTCGCCTTCAGCGTCCCGGCCCTGGTGCAGTGGTGACACTCGCGTTCCGACAAATTCTGCCTTTGCGAGGTCGATCGGGACGGTGCGGGCGCGGAAAAAGACGGCGGCCCGGCGCGTCGAACTGGCATACGCCCCCGCAGAGCCAACCAGTTCCGCCCTGACTTCGCCCGCCGCGCGGGTGACGCCCGTTAGACGAACGTCTAACGGACACTCCCCCACTCCCCGACTCGCCCGCGCAGCTGTTGGGGTCGGAGGTGTGAGCAGCCTCGCTCTGTGTCGTCGTTTTCGCTGCGGTCGGTGTCGGGTCAGGTGGTGCCGATGACGAGGGTGCTGCGGGCGGCTTCGACGACGTCGTTGGTGATGACGTCGAGCTCGTTGATCTTCAGGACGCGTTGGATCTGTGGGAGGAGGCGTTCGGGGAGTCGGAAGTTGCCTCGGGTGATGCGTTCGACGGCGGCGATGGCTTGGGCGTCGGTGAAGTCGTCGGGGTCGAGCGTCTTGCCGAGCTTGCGCCATTGACGTTCGAGAACGAAGAGCAGCTCGTCGTGGCCGAGCGGACGGTATTGGTGGGCGAATCCGAGGCGGCTGTAGAGCTGCGGGTAGTGGCTGAACTGCTTCTCGATGCCGGGCATGCCGATGAGGATCATCGCGATGCCGGTGCGGTCGTACTGGTCACGGAGCCACTCGACGGCGTTGCCGGTGAGGCGTTCGGACTCGTCGATGATGATCAGCTCGAGCAGCGACGGGTTGGGGCCGTGCCGGAGGTCGTCCTGCAGGGCTCGCATCGTGGCGGAGACCTCGGGCGTGTAGAAGACCGTGCGGGCACGGTGTGCGGCGGCGTAGATCTTGGTGTCGTCTTCACTGCGTGCGGCCCATCTGGCGATGAATGGGCCGATGCTGTCCCAGTGGGCGTAGCGGCGTGCGGAAAGGGTCTTACCGACGCCAGCGGGGCCGAAGCAGACGCCGATGGTGTTCTGCTTCCGAACGGCATCCGCGAACTCCGCGAACCGGCGGTGTTCCTTCGTGATGATGAACTGGCTCGTCATGACCGGTCCTCCTCGTAGGTCTTCAGTCGCCGTTGATCCGGTGCGGGTGCTGGTGGGGTGTGATCATCGGGCGTGGGGCGGACGATCGCGATGCGTTCGCGGATCTGCCCGCGCAGGGCTCTGCGTTGCGCGTTCCGGGCGGCTTGGATCTGTTTGAGGCTGATCGTCTCGGTCTGGTGCTGGGTGCTGATGGCGGTGCAGAGGAACGCGTCGCGGTGGAAGACGCGGATCTCGGTGACGTCGCGGGGGTCGTACCGAACGCTGACGGTGCTGCCCACGAAGGGTGCGAGGGTGGCTGCGGTGTAGCGAAGCCCTTCGAAGTGGATGCCGTCTCGTTGCACGACGCGCGTGGTCGGGACGGTGAGCAGGAACCCGTCGAGCTGCTCGAGGGAGTCCGGCAGTCGTGGCAGCCACCCGTCTGCGATCCACGCTTCCAGTGGGCTCTTCCGGAGCTCGCGGTGGGTGCGGGCGTTGTAGCGGCGGATGAACGTGTTCATGGCACTCTCGACACCGGCGAGATCTAGCGCCGGCGTCGGCGCGGAGGATCCGGGCGCGAGGTGGCCGGGGAGCGTTGGGAGCAGCTCGGTGTTGATGGTGCCGAAGAACCGCTCGATCTTCCCGCGGCCCTGTGGTCGAGCGACCTGGGAGTAAATGATGCGGAGGTGCAGCACGGCGGCGGTGTCGCCGAGGCGGTGGCTGGTGAAGTCGGACCCGTGGTCCGTGTAGAGCACGTCCGGGATCCCGCAGACGGGCCAGTCTGGTTCCGGCTTGTGCCAGATCGCTTGCCGGAGCGCGAGCGCGGTGTTCGCGGCGGATGGGGCGCCGAGGAACACCATGTACCCGCAGACCGCACGGGAGTAGTCGTCGAGGATCACCGTCAACCACGGCCGTTCCGGCTTGCCGTCGGGTCCGACGATGAGCAGGTCGAGCATCGTGTGGTCCGCCTGCCAGATCGCGTTGGGGCGATCCGCACGACGTCGGAGCAACAGTTCGTGCTTGCTTGTCCCGATATGACGCGGGCCCCTCGAGCGCGAGCGTCACCATCCCGGGATCAAGCCCGTTCACGATCGACCGCACAACCGAGTACGACGGCGCTGAGAGACCTCGTTTGGTGCAGTGGTTGTCGACCTGGCGGTGAATCGTGGCGATCGAGGGTCGTGGCTTGGTGAGCGCGAGCCCCTCGATCAGGCGCACCAGTTCCGGTGCCGTCCGTCGGGCGCCGTGATCGGTGCGGGTGCCGTCGGCGAGAGCCGGGTATCCGCCGGTTCGGTAGCGGGCGAGCCAGCGTTGCAGGGTGCGTTCGGCGACGCCCGTGGTGCGAGCGAGGGTGGCGAGCGGGATGGCGTCCTCGACGTGCAGTCGAAGGATGCCCCACCGCTCGCTTGCGTCCATGGGTAGCTACATCGTTGGGGAAGGCTTGGTTCGTCGCGCCACGACGGGCTCGGCGTGCTTCGCGAGTGCACGGTAGATGGTGGTGCGGCTGACGCCGAGCACGTCACCGATCTGCGCGACGGTCATGTCCTGCTGCTCGTACAGCCGGCGCGCGGTGCGCACCTGGTCCGCGGAGAGGCGAGACGGTCGGCCGCCGGTCCGGCCGCGGGCTCGGGCGGCGGCGAGGCCGGCGTTGGTGCGTTCCTTGATGAGGTCCCGCTCGAACTCCGCCAGAGCGGCGAAGACGTGGAACACGAGCCGGCCGCCGGGTGAGGTGGTGTCGATGGTCTCCTGCAGCGACCGGAACCCGACCCCGCGCTCGGCGAGAGCGTGCAGCTGATCGATGAGGTGCCGGATGGACCGGCCGAGCCGGTCGAGTCGCCAGACGACGAGAGTGTCGCCGGGGCGGAGCTGGTCGAGGAGCTTGTCCAGCTCGGGCCGGTGTTGGAGCGACCCGGACATGGTGTCGACGAACACGCGGTAGCAGCCGGCGGCGTTGAGCGCGTCGATCTGCAGCGCCGCGTCCTGGTCAGTAGTGGACACGCGCGCGTACCCGAGGAGGTGGCCCATGAAGAGAACGTAGCGAAACTCGATCCGGAGGGGTAGTGGTGGCACGTAGATTCCGGGACTGGGTTCCGTTACATGACACGCCGCCTCGCACCCTGGCGGGGCGTCGGTACGGATAGTTGTAGCGGAATCGTTCGTTTTCGCTACAACATGGAGACAGAGCCCTCCTGGCCGAATGAGGGGCGGCTTTTTGAACCGGTGGTTACTGCTGCCCGCGGCGGGCTCGACGCAGTTCTGCGACGATGCGAGCTCGCTCGGGATCCTTGGCCAGCGTGCGGTCGTCGATGACGTCGATGACGTGCTGGATCAGCGCGACGACCTGCTTGGACAGGAACGCGCTGAGCACGCCGCCGGCGACGGCGATGACGCCAGTCAGGGCAGCAGTACCACCGGAGGCCGTCAGCATGTCCACCGTGTCGGTGATGGGCATGATGCCTCCTTCGGGGTTGGCCAGTTGCGGCCAGAACCCACCCGTCCTCGGGTGGGGGCATGAGGACCGCCGGCGCGCAACGAGGCGTGGCAGCGGATGGCAGGAGCGTCGAGAGCTCCCTGCGAATGCCCGAGTCAGATCAGGGCATAAAAAAGGCCGGTCCTGAGAGGGCCGGCCGGAGACAGCGTCGTGCTGCCTTGAGTGTCAGCGTACAGCGCCTATGCGACACCCGCGAGATTCCCGGGCAGACGCGTGCCGAGCAGCCTCAGGGTAGCGGAGCAGGCGGGCATGAAAAAAGCCGATCCAGAGGACCGGCTGTAGGCGCACACTATGAACGCAGGACGATTCTGACACGGCCGGCGGACATTCGGCAAGCACTTCGCGCCACCATGTCGCGGTGGACTACTTCGCCGGCGCGGTGATGAGGCCGGCGAGGGTGTCCAGGGCGCCGGGGATGAGGGAGAAGTAGGCCCAGGTGCCGCGCTTTTCGCGGTGGAGGATCCCGGCGTCGACGAGGACCTTGAGGTGGTGCGACACGGTCGGCTGGGACAGGCCGAGCGGTTCCTGCAGGTCGCAGACGCAGGCCTCGGCACCGTCGTGCGCGGCGACCATCGAGATCAGCCGGAGCCGGGCCGGGTCCGCGATCGCCTTGAGCGACTTCGCGAGGACCTCGGCGGACGCCTGGTCCATCGCCTCGGTGGTGACGGGCGAGCAGCACGCGGTGACGTCCTGGATGGGAAGCAGCTCGATCGTCATGGGCTCATCCTCCCACCGACTTCGACGGGCGTCTATATTTGCGTTCATCGATATCGACGTGCTTCGATGTACGGGCCGGCTTTCGGCTCCCGCTCGATCCGTGAAGGACCAGCCTGATGACTCACCTCCTCGCCGTCGGCGGCAGTGACGCCGGCATCGCCGCAGCGCTCCGCGCCCGCGAACTTGACCCGACCACCGATGTGACGGTGGTACTCGCGGACGAGTTCCCGAACTTCTCCATCTGCGGCATCCCGTACTGGGTCTCCGGCGACGTCGCGACGGAAGCGTCCCTCGCGCACCGCACCCGCGCGGACCTCGAAGCCGCCGGCATGACCGTCCGCTCCTCCACCTGGGCCTCCGCCGTCGACGTCGACCGCCGCCGCCTCACCGTCACCGGCGCTGCCGGGGAAGAGCAGATCTCCTACGACGAGCTGCTGATCGGCACCGGCGCCGAGCCCGTGCGCCCGGCCGGGGTCCCGTTCGGGGAATCTGGCATCCACCTGCTGCACTCCATGACTGATGCGGAGCAGGTGGTCGCTGCCCTCGAGCTGCTGCCGGCGGGGAGCCGGGTGGCGGTCGTCGGTGCTGGCTACATCGGCCTGGAGATGACCGAAGGGCTCGTCGCGCGCGGGTTCGAGACGACGCTGATTCAGCGTGGCCCGGAAGTGCTCTCCACCCTCGACCCGGAGCTCGGGTCCCTCGTCACCGCCGAGGTCCGCCGCCATGGCGCGGCCGTCCTGACCGGGTCGACCGTCACCGGGATCGCCCCGACAGGCGGTGGGCAGTGGCGCGTCGCCACCAGGTCGACGTCCGGTGACGCGGAGGGCACGTTCGCCCTCGTCGTGGTCTGCGTCGGCGTCCATCCCGTCACGGACCTCGCGGTCGCCGCTGGGGCACGGCTCGGTCAGGCCGGCGCGATCGTCGTCGACGAATCGATGCGGACCGGGGTGCCGCATGTGTGGGCTGCCGGTGACTGCGTCGTGACGCACCACCGGCTCCTCGGCACCACGTGGTTGCCGCTCGGGACGACAGCGCACAAGCAGGGCCGCGTCGCCGCGGAAAACATGCTCGGCGGCAGCAAGGTTTTCGCAGGCTCGGTGGGGACGCAGGTGGTGAAGGTGTTCGATCTCGTCGCCGCCCGCACCGGCCTCCGCCAGCACGAGACCGGCCCTCTGGAGGTGTCTCCGTTGACGCGGGTGACGGTGGCGGATGACCACAAGCGGTACTACCCGGGCGCGGTCCCGCTGACGATCAGCGTCACCGGCGACCAGAGCACCGGTCGGCTCCTCGGTGCGCAGATCGTCGGGCAGCGCTCGGCAGAGATCAGCAAGCGCATCGACACGTTCGCCACTGCCCTCCACGCGGAGCTCACCGTGGACGACGTCATCGACCTCGACCTCTCCTACACGCCGCCGCTCGGGTCCCCGTGGGACGCCGTGCAGGTCGCCGCGCAGGGCTGGGAACGCGCCGCCGCCGCAGCGAACCAGGCTGCAGTGAACCAGGCTGCGGTGATCGGCTGATGGTGATGGCTGTGGTGGCTGCGGCGATCTTCGTCGCGACGCTCGTGGTGGTGATCTGGCAGCCCAAGGGGTTCCCGATCGGCTACACCGCGCTCATCGGCGCCGTCATCGCCCTCGCCACCACCGTCGTCGGCCTCTCCGACATCCCGACAGTGGTCGGGATCGTGTGGAACGCGACACTGACGTTCGTCGCGGTGGTGCTGATCTCGTTGATCCTCGACGAGGCCGGGTTCTTCGAGTGGGCAGCCCTCCACGTTGCCCGCTGGGGCCGCGGCAACGGACGGCTGCTGTTCGTCCTCATCGTCGGCCTCGGTGCCGTCATCGCGGCCGTGTTCGCCAACGACGGGGCCGCACTGATCCTCACCCCGATCGTCGTCGGGATGCTCCGGGCCCTGAACATGCCGCAGAAGGCAGCGCTCGGGTTCATCCTCGCCACCGGGTTCATCGCCGACACCGGCAGCCTGCCGCTGGTGGTGTCGAACCTGGTCAACATCGTCTCCGCCGACTACTTCCACCTCGGCTTCGCCGAGTACGCCGCCGTCATGATCCCCGTCGGCATCGTCTCCGTCCTCGCCTCCCTCGGCATGCTGCTGCTCTACTTCGGCAAGAGCATCCCGAAGCGGTACGACGTCCTCGCCCTCACCAGCCCCACCGCCGCGATCACGGACCGGGCGACGTTCCGCGCCGGTTGGGTCGTCCTCGCCCTGCTGCTCGTCGGCTACTTCGCCGCCGACCCACTCGGTGTGCCGCTCGCGGCCGTCGCTGGTGTCGGGGCGGTCGTGATCGTGCTCGTTGCCGCCCGGCAGCCCGCGTTCCTCTTCGCCCGCGCCCAGGCCGCACCGGTCCTGGTCACCACCGGCGGCACCGCCACCGTCGGTGCCGCCGGTGGCGGTGCGGGTGCGCCGTCGGGGCGGGTGATTCCGGTGTGGAAGACGATCCGGGAGGCGCCGTGGCAGATCGTGCTGTTCTCCATCGGCATGTACCTCGTCGTCTACGGCCTGCAGAACCAGGGCCTCACTGACCACCTCGCGAAGCTGTTCGACGTGTTCGGCGACCACGGGGTGCTCGTCACGGCGCTCGGCGTCGGGTTCACCATCGCGATCCTCGCGTCCCTGATGAACAACATGCCCACCGTCCTCATCGCCGCCCTCGCCATCGGCGGAGCCGGAGCGACCGGGCTCACCCACGAGGTGATGGTCTACGCCAACGTCATCGGCTCCGACCTCGGCCCGAAGATCACCCCCATCGGCTCCCTCGCGACCCTGCTGTGGTTGCACGTGCTGGAGAAGAAGGGCATCCACATCGGGTGGGGGCAGTACTTCCGCACCGGCATCGTCCTCACCGTCCCCGTCCTCGCCGTCACCCTCGCCGCCCTCGCCGGCTGGCTCACCCTCATCCGCTGAACCCGGAAAGACACACACCCATGAGTGACAAGCCCACGATCCTGTTCGTCTGCGTCCACAACGCGGGACGCTCCCAGATGGCCGCCGGCTACGCGCAGGCACTCGGCGGCGACCGCGTCGAGGTCCTCTCCGCCGGCAGTGCGCCGAAGGACCAGATCAACCCGATCGCGATCCAGGCGATGGCCGAAGACGGCATCGACATCGCCGGCAACCAGCCGAAGATCCTCACCACCGACGCCGTCCGCGACTCCGACGCCGTCATCACCATGGGGTGCGGCGACGCGTGCCCGATCTTCCCGGGCAAGCGGTACGAGGACTGGGAACTCACCGATCCCGCCGGCCGCGGCATCGAGGACGTCCGCCCCATCCGCGACGACGTCAAGCACCGCGTCCAGACGCTCCTCGCCGAGCTGCTGCCCACCGAAGCAACCGCGTAACGACCAGGAAGCCGCAGACCATGACGCTTACCCTCACCGTCCCACCCCGGACCGACGCGGACCGCCTCACCGGGCTGCCCGTCGCGGTCATCGGTGCCGGCCCCGTCGGGCTCGCTGCCGCCGCGCACCTCCTCGAGCGCGGCCTCGACGTCGTCGTCTACGAAGCTGGCCCGACGGTTGGGACGAGCGTCCGCGCGTGGGGACACACGCGCCTGTTCTCCCCGTGGCAGTACGTCATCGACCCTGCCGCGCAGCGTCTCCTGGAAGCCACCGGCTGGGAAGCGCCTCGAGCGGCGTCGTTGCCCACTGGCCAGGACCTCGTCGACACGTACCTGGCGCCCCTGGCTGCGACCCCGCAGCTCGCACCGGTGATCCGCTACGGCACCCGGGTGGAGGCGGTGTCACGGCAGGGCATGGACCGCACCCGCTCCACCGGCCGCGCCGACACCCCCTTCCTGCTCCGCCTCCACACCGCCGACGGCGTCACGGACATCACCGCGCGTGCGGTCGTCGACACCTCCGGCACCTACACATCACCGAACCCCCTCACTGCCGCTGGGCTCGCACCCGCCGCGGACCTCGGCGACCGCGTCGTCCACGCACTGCCTGACGTCCTCGGCGCCGACCGGGCCCGGTTCTCGGGGAAGCGGGTCCTCGTCGTTGGTGCCGGCCACTCCGCGGCGAACACGCTCATCAAGCTCGCCAGCCTCGCCAAGACCGCGCCGGGTACCGAAGTGCTGTGGGCTGTCCGAAACGCCGGCACCGCCCGGCTCGGCGCCGACGCAGCCGACGGCCTCGCGGCCAGGGGTCAGCTCGGGTCCACCGTCCACGGCCTCGTCGAGTCCGGTCAGCTGCAGCAGATCGCCTCGTACGAGATCGACGACGTCCGCGCCGACTGCGACCAGGTCACCGTCACCGGCCGGCGCGCGGGAGAGCCGTTCGCGGTCACTGTCGACGTCATCGTGAACGCCACCGGATTCCGGCCCGACCTCGACATGCTCCGCGAGATCCGCCTCGGCCTCGACGACATCGTCGAAGCACCCCGAGCCCTCGCACCACTGATCGACCCGAACCTGCACTCCTGCGGCTCCGTTCCCCCGCACGGTGTCGCCGAGTTGGCGCACCCGGAGCCGAACTTCTTCATCGCCGGCATGAAGTCCTACGGCCGCGCGCCCACGTTCCTGCTCCTCACCGGCTACGAGCAGGTCCGCTCCATCGCCGCCGAACTCGCCGGCGACCACACCGCAGCCCGACAGCTCGAACTCGTCCTCCCCGAAACGGGTGTCTGCTCCACCGACATCGGCGGCAGCTCCTGCTGCACCACCCCGCCCGCCACCGCCACTCCTGCCGCTGAGGACGCTGCCTGCTGCACTCCGCTTGATTCGGCTACCGGCAACACCTCGTGCTGCACCAACTGACCGGACTTGCATCCATGACCACGAAGCCCACTGTCCTGTTCATCTGCAAGCACAACGCCGGCCGCTCACAACTCGGCGCAGCACTCCTCGAACTCGCCGCACCCGACCGATACACGGCCACCTCCGCCGGCATCACCCCGGCCGACGAGGTGAACCCCTCGATCGCCGCGACCGTAGGCGAACTCGGCCTCGACATCACCGCACGCATGCCGCGGCGCGTGACGCCCGACCTGCTCGAACACGCGGACATCGTCGTCCTCATGAAGCCCGGACTCGAACTCCCCGCAGAACCTGGCGGCACGGTCCTGGAGTGGTCGTTCCCCGACCCCAACTCCTGGTCACCGGAAGACGTGCGACCAATGCGGGACGCCGTCGCAGAACGCATCGAACGAGAGCTCCTGCAGCCGTAGCGACCGGGCTACCCGACACGAAGCGAAGCCAGAAGGACGACACAGAGCGAAGCTGTTCACAGTTCAACGTTCTCGGCATGGTCGCCGAGTTCGAAGCCGACCTCATCCGCATGCGCACCCGCGAAGGCATGGCCATCGCCAAGACACGCGGCCGGCTCAAGGGCCGGGCCCCGTCCCTCTCCCCCAGCCGGCGCCGGCACCTGCTCACCCTCGTCGACGCCGGCGACCACACCCACACCGAGCTCGCCGAGCTCTTCCAGGTCTCCCGAGCCACGGTGTACCGGGAGATTCGAAAGAGGTCGGGAGCTCCACTAGAAGCCACGAGTGCCCGCCCCTAACGACGTCGGTCGAACAAAACAACTGATTCGACCGACGTGGTAGTAACGCTTACCGAGGCGCCCTATACTCGCAGATGCGATAAAACTATCCGGCACCTACATGATCGCGCCGTCACGGACAGTGCTAGCCTCAGTCGGATATAGATGTTGCCAACGCATCACGGTCCCGCCGTGGATGTTGAAACAGGAGCAGGGGTTGGCACACTTGGGCTCTTACCTGTTGGTCCGATGAAGGCACCGACCTGCAGGACGATCGCGGCAACGATTAAAGCCCCCGCACCAACCCGATAGAACCATTTAAGCTTATCCTCCGAACGTAACTCGTCCTTACCAGTTATCAGCTTTACCAAACCTTTGGTTCTATATCCGCTGCCTTGGGTAATAGAAGCGGTCACCCCTGCAGCCGGCAGCGTCTCCTTTATTTGCCTTTCGATTTCCGTACCATGGGCGACAGAAGCCTTGAGCAAGGAGTGGTACCAGTGTGCGTCAACGAAGTAGAAGGCGTACCAAAGAATCAGTCCGGCCAGGATGATGAGGGACCCGAGCGAGACGAACCAAACGCGTGTATTGTCTTTTGCAGCAACTCCGGCGACACCCAAGGCGAAGGTTGCTGCGGTGAGCGCCAGGCTCCTTATTCGCCACTCGATATCATTGAAGTGAATTTGTACCTCGACACTTTTCTTCCACATGTCGATGTAGTAGCCGACCTCTTGGTCCGGGGTTAACGACGTTCCTGTCTGATGCAATGGCGTTGTCGCGCCATCCGGCGTGTCTTCTGCATCGTTCGTGCCGGCAGTCACCTGAGCCCCGCAAACGATGAGCCAAAAATCGGCAGGATTTCGTTGATGGCCTCGTGACACGTCGCCGTGGGGATGACGTCCGCTCTTGGTCCGGCTAGCGCGCGCTCTCGTTCGACGTCCTTCTGGGACCAGTGGGTGACGCGACGGAGCAGGTCATACTCTTCTTGATCCTGCACCCGGCCATACTCAGCGTACACGTCGAGAACCTCAGCAGCCTGAGCCATCGCTATGTCCTTCATCAGGCTGTCCCCAAGGTAAAGTGCATTCGATCTCGGCACTTCTTCCTCCTGTAGGATTGATGAAATGACGTGCGTGTCCGGTTTAAGTATCCCTAGCGGAACCTGGCGGTGAATGGTGCTGCGCAGCCCGTATTGTCCACGATAGCGTCCAGTACGGAGGGCGGCCGGGTCGATACCCGACAACAAATCATGATCAGGAGACGAGTACAAAACGTCGATGACGCCGTCTAATCCTGTATGTTTAATGCGCCACTCTGTCCAGTAGGCCGTGGACTCTGTGTATGCGACAACTCTTATGCCTCGAGCTTTAAGTTGATCGAGGACTTCGCGGACGCCCGGATACAGCTTTGTTTCGCGTCTGCGCGCCGAACTCTGCGCATGGAGGGCATCGTCGAATACCTCGAACGGATCGCGCGTACCTGAGAATTCGACAAGCGCGGGCACTTCGCGAACTAGATTCGAGTACTCGGTCGTTCCTCGCCGTTGGTGGACTTCCCGGATTTGAATCTCCAGGAGTTCACGGTCTAGGCCGCTGATCGCCTGAAGTCCATCGAGAAGCGCCGAGAATGACTGATACCAAGCATCAAACCAGTCCCATAACGTATTGTCGAGATCCGTGATCAAGATCCGTTGCTGCTCTGCCATGTTCATCACCCTAGACCGCTCTTCCCAATTGAGGGTGTGAGCCTGCCGGTGGGCGCGTCGGTGACGGCGTAAACGTCGATGCCCTCCCGAGGATGGTCTGGAAGACATCGACGTGCGCGACGCTACCTTCGCCTAACCTGAGCTGACCACGTTCTGCCGCCTCGCCGAGCTCGGCCTTCACGCCGTCGGGCAACGCCTCGACCTCGGTCGCACCGTGCTGGCTGCCGGGTCCTCGATCCTGACCGCTGGTTCGGGCGTTGCGGTGGGGTGGCGTCTCACCGCGGTGCGACCGAGGTCCAGCCGTTACCCTTGCCCCGCCTACGGGCACATGTGGCTTCAGTCCACCGGTCCAGCCGCGAACCGCGAACCGCGAACCGCGAACGAAGCTTTCCTGCTGGTGCGAGCCAGGAGTGGATCAGAGAGCCCGGTGTCCTCCGCTTGCGCCTATTTCAACTCTCCCGTACACCGACGTCACTGGTGTCAACGTCGTCGGTTTCCGGGACAGGAATGTTTCGGCGCTCCATCCTCTCTCGAACGTCGACGTGATGGACCACGGGGGTCACGACCAAGACTTGACGGATCATGGCCGCGAGGAACTGCGGGGGCGCCACGTCCTCGGGGACGCGGTCCAACTCGACGCGCACGGTGGGGCTGGGCTGCGTCTCGTCCCAGCTGACCAATGCCATCCCGGTCGCCGTGTATCCGTTGCTTCCGCCGAGATCGCGGAGCTTACGCATCATGTCGACGGTGCGTTCGAACGCATCCGGCTCCCTGGTCAGGATCGTGGAGCGTTGCAGGAAGAAGAACCCCACCGCAGCTAGTGGGTAACGGCCGCGGAGGTTTCCGGCGTCGCCGTAGGCTTCCTCGAACCGGTTGGGTAGGTTCTTCGCGAACGAGGAGACCTGCGCCTTCGTGCTCAGCAGGATCTCCGGGCCTCGATCCCACCGGGCGACGGCCACGTCAACTTGCTTGTCATAGGCCCTGCCCAAGACTTTCGCGTCGGTGGGGGCAACGGAGGGAATGTTGCTGATCCGGGCACGGAGGTCTTGCGAGACCCTATCCGGCAGCTTCTCCAGGAGCACGGCCAAGTCCCGGGGCAGGACCCGTGGGCGCTCCGCACGTGGCCACACCTCATCGGAGCTGAATCCCGCCCGGCGAAGCTCGTGGGCAAGCCATGCGTCGATGCCACGGGCGAAGCGACCGCTCTCGGAGGCGCTGCCCGCAGCCACGGGAATGGTCAGCAGCTTCCCCAGCAAGTCGTAGTCGGGAGCGTACACGGGCTGCTGCCCGGCGCTGTGCGTCCAGGGATCCGTCAACGGTTGGGCGGCCAGGACAGGAT
The DNA here is from genome assembly GCF_036881825.1 of Tersicoccus mangrovi. Lineage (NCBI taxonomy): Bacteria > Bacillati > Actinomycetota > Actinomycetes > Micrococcales > Micrococcaceae > Tersicoccus > Tersicoccus mangrovi. The sequence goes on from NZ_JBAJMW010000004.1 coordinate 354,057, forward strand.
CGAAGTCGCTGAAGGCGTCGGACTTGCTCATCGACGGTCCCCGGAGGCCGCACCGCGGGCGAGACGCCTGGCGGCGAGGACGTTGCGCGCGTCCCTCAGGGAGCTGACAGCGTCTGGGCTGATACCCAACCCGCCGATCAGCACGACCTCATCGACGATCGCCACGGCTCCAGTCAAGTCTCCCCGGCGCAGTCGATTGGCGACCCGGGTTCGGATCTGGCGTAACGAATCCGCCACCGCGGTGACGGTGCCCGGCCCTGGAATGGGGAGCCGGTCAGCTTCGCGTGGTTCCAGCTTGAGCATCCCGCCGCCGTAAGCCCTACCGACGAGTTCAGCACCCAGCACGGTAACGCTGTTGAGGGCCGCCAGTGGCAGCAGCTCGCGCCCAATCTCGACGTTCTGCTCGGCCAGGTAGATGCCGTGGACACTGTTCAAGTGGCGCACGGCCGCCCGGTTGGTGGTGATCCGCGGGGTGTCGGCGTTCATGTAAGTGATGAACAGGTCAGCCGGACGAACCAACGGCACCCGCCACCACGGGTCCCGGACCCGGCACTTGTACGCCTCCTGCACCCCTGCGGCCTCACCCTCGCCGATGTAAGCCCATCCGGCAGGGGAGGGCGTCTTCGCTGGCCGAAACAAGTAGGTGGCCGCCCCCTCCGCACCGAGTCGCTTCAGAGCTGGCGAGGTCAGCGTCAGACCGCGCAAGTGGCGACTCCCGGGCGGCGAAATCCTGATCAGGTCACGTTGCTTCAGCCCCAAAGCGGCCACCTTGGCGGGCGAGAGGGTGAAGTACTTGTTGTTGCCGGTCACTATCCCCAAGGTGGTGTCCCCCCAAGCCTCGAGGGAGACGAAGGCATCATGGCTGGTCATCGCGGTGTACGCCGTGAGTGCGTCCGCGCCCATGATGGACGCCGTCCACTTCTCCCCCGGCCGAAGCGGCGTCCACGTATGGGACAGGTTCAGGTCGTTCAGCTCACTGGAGTTGCGGGCCTGGTACACCGAGAAGTGACCCGCCGGGCCTTCGTCGTAACCCTCCGCCAGGAGAAGAACGACCTCCTCTAGAACGCCGGGGAAGACTCGCTCGGTGAACATCACCAAGTCGACCCGGCGGAACCGCTCCATCAGGAACTGGCGGACTCCCGCCGCGTAGTTCACGCTCAACAGCTCGGCCGGCAGCACAAGACCCAGGCGGCCGCCTGGCCGGAGGAAGAGCGCGGCATGCACCGTGAACGCGGCCCAACTCGACGCCAGCGCCGTCAAGGAGACGCCCGCCCGCAGCGCGGCTTCGCGGGACCTGGCCCGCGATTCGCCCGTGAAGTCCTGATACCGCACGTAGGGGGGATTACCGATCACAGCATCGTAGGCGCCAGTCGGTGTCACCTCGAAGAAGTCACCCGTGCTGATATCCGCCGTCACGTCGACGTCCGCCAGCAGGGTACGTGCCGTCGCCGCCGAGCTCTCGTGTAGCTCCACCCCATCCAGGCGCATGTCCGCCGGGGACGCACCCAGACGTTGGAGGCGGTCGACCGCACTGAGCAGGAACGCCGCTTCCCCACACGAGGGTTCCAGGACCCGATCCGCGGCGTGGTGGATACCCCAGTCGGTGATGTAGCGAGCGACGGGCGCAGGCGTGAAGAAAGCTCCACGCGCCTTCCTCAACTCGGCCGAATCACTGACGAGAGGGGAAGTAGTCACCGTCCAAGTCTCTCGTACGGACAGCAGGCTCACGCCCCAAGACCACGTCCGTGTCGGGCAGCGGCACCGAGGCTACTCCTGATCGGGTCTCCCCTGACGCCGTCGATCCGCGTGGGACTGCCACCGCGGTCGATAGCAGCGGTCCCAGCCGGCGCCACTAGTTCACGAGTGAGACTCCCGAGCCCGGCCTCACCATGGTCAAGCCGATCTCACCCCCTCGCGTGTCAGAAACCGTCATTTGTGACCCTCACGGCGCCACCCTCGCCCGACGCCACTTTGGGCCAGTGATCTCTCGTAGGCTGAGCCGGTGACCAGCATGCAACCAGCCCGCCTCTTCATCGGCTCGTCCGCCGAGGGCCGCGAGGTTGCCCACAACTTGCAGGCCGTGCTCGAGGAACGGGGGATCTGCCAGGTCGTCGTTTGGGACCAAGGGGTCTTCGACCCGTCGAGTTATCCGCTCGATGCTCTACTCGGCGTTGCGCGCCGCTCGGACTTCGCCGTTCTGGTGGCTTCACCAGACGACGTAACGGAGAGCCGTGGAGACACCAGTGCCTCCATCCGTGACAACGTCATTCTGGAGTTCGGACTGTTCATGGGCGCCCTTGGTCGGGAACGCACCTACCTGTTGGCCACCGGGTCAGCCAAGCTTCCGACCGACGCGTTGGGGCTCACGCGGCTCCCATATCACCCACGACCGGATGGGAACGTGCAGGCTGCTGTCAACACGGCCGCCTTGCAGATCGGCCGCCAGGTTGGGTCGCTTGGTCGGCGGGAGGCGGAGGCTGTCGTCGGCGCTGGCCCGCACCTGGCAGGCGACGCCCTGGCGACTGAGATTGCACTTCTCCGAGCCAACGCTCAGGCTCAAGGTTGGTCGGTCAAGACCGACAGCGCTACTACGCTGCGACTCCGATCTCCACAAGGGCGGCTCTACACCCTCACGAAGGGCAAGACAGAGGCTACGCGCGTGGACCTCCGACGCTTCGCTAGGGAACTACGTGCAGCTGGGGTCCGGGTTAACAACGCGGTTCGCCGGCCCGTCGAGGAGTCTCCCTACTAGCGGGCATGTCCCCCTGCTGGCCCTTCCGTGTCGGATGAGCCAGCAGGGAAACGACGCTCCAACCCGGGCTCAACCGGGAACACCTCTACGGAGTAATGCCGCGCCTCGGCCGTTTCCCCACAGCTCGTCAGCCAGCGGAATCGCACCACTAGCACCGCCACCTGGGCGTAGTTGTTCCCGAAACTGAGGTTCTGCGACGCGAATCAGCCTAGCGTGCAGCACCCTCACCTGCCACAACCTCGGCGTGCCCGCTCGGTTGATCAGGCATTGCGGCCGCCACCGGTGGTGCCTCATCAGCGAGCCTGGACAGTCAGCAACTCTTGCCAGTGGGTGGTGTATCGCGGGGACATGCGCTCCCGTTTCATGGTCCACTCGGGTGGTCGGGTGAGGCCGGCGCGGCCGAGGCCGATGGTGTGGGTGCCGAACCGGGTGGTGACCTCGCCGATGAGGGCGCCGATGTTGCGGTGTTCGTGGACGCTGACGAACTCGTCGAAGACGGGGGCGGCGCCGGCCGGTTCGAGGCCGGTGAGCATGACGCCGGCCTTCACGTAGGGGGCGTCGTCGACGACGCGGGCCCGGATCGTCTCGATCGCGGCCTTGGACATCAGGACCGGGTCGGCGGTCGGGTTGGGCATCCGGACCGTGGTGGAGACGATGGAGGAGACGACGTCGTTCCGGAACCGGCTGGTGGAGGCGAAGACGGTCATGATCTTGGCGACCTGGTGTTCCTTGGCCAGTCGGGCGGCGGCCTGCTGGGCGTAGAGGCCCATCACCTGGGCCATCCGCTCCGCACCGAGCACCGGGGTGGAGAAGGAGCGGGAGAAGATCATCTGCTGCTTGTCCGGGCGGACGGGCTCGAGCTCGATGCACGGGATGCCGCGCAGCTCGAGCACGGTCCGCATCACCACCACGTTGAACCGGTCCCGGATCAGGACCGGGTCGGCGTCGCGTAGCTGCGCGACCGTCTCGATCCCCATCAGGTTCAACCGCTTGCCCAACCGGGAGGCGATCCCCCACAGCCCGGTCACCGGGACACGGGCCATGATGGCGTCGACGTGGCCGGCGGGCATCGCCTCCAGGTCGCACACCCCGCCCAGGTGCCGGTTCCGTTTGGCGATCCGGTTGGCGAACTTCGCCAGCGTCTTCGTGCGGGCGATCCCGACGCACACGGGTAGGCCGGTGTGCCGGGCGACCGCGGTCCGGATCACCCGGCCCTGATCGACGTAGGCGCCGCGGCGGGCGTCGAGCCCGAGGAAGGACTCGTCGATGGAGTAGACCTCCTGCCAGGCCGCATACCGGCCCAGCAGCTCTACTGGTAGCACCGATTGTTGCTGAGTCGCGTATTCATCAGATGTCGACTGCTGTTTCGCCTTGTGGCGGAGGCTGATGCATCCGGCGATTGATCAGCCTGTGCTGTATAGTTCAGTGCATGCTGACTATTGCTTCTCGACTCGACGTCATGAACCGGCTCGGCCGGGCCATGGCGGATCCGACGCGTTCCCGGATCCTGATGACCCTGCTCGAGGGACCGAGCTACCCGGCGGTGCTCTCGCGTGAGCTGGAGCTGACTCGCTCGAACGTGTCGAACCACCTCACCTGCCTGCGCGACTGCGGCATCGTGGTCGCTGAGCCGGAGGGTCGCCAGACTAGGTATGAGATCGCTGATCCGCACCTCNCCGACTGCTACCTCGCCGGCGTCAGCACGCGCCGCATGGACAAGCTGGTCAAGACCCTCGGCATCGACTCGCTGTCCAAGTCGCAGGTGTCCCGCATGGCCGCGGACCTCGACGAGCACGTCGACCAGTTCCGCCACCGCCCCCTCGGGGATGCCGGGCCGTTCACATTCGTCGCCGCAGACGCCCTCACGATGAAGGTCCGCGAAGGCGGGCGGGTGATCAACGCGGTCGTCCTGGTCGCCACCGGCGTCAACGCCGACGGCCGCCGCGAGGTCCTGGGCATGCGCGTCGCCACGGCCGAGACGGCGTCGGCTTGGAACCAGTTCTTCGCCGATCTCGTCGCCCGCGGCCTCACCGGAGTCCGCCTCGTCACCTCCGACGCCCACGCAGGACTGGTCGAGGCGATCGCCGCGAACCTGCCGGGAGCGGCCTGGCAGCGCTGCCGCACCCACTACGCCGCGAACCTGATGTCCGTCACCCCGAAGTCCCTCTGGCCCGCGGTCAAGGCGATGCTGCACTCCGTCTACGACCAGCCCGACAAGGACGCCGTCAACGCCCAGTTCGACCGGCTCCTCGACTACGTCGAAGACAAGCTCCCCGACGCCTTCTCGCACCTCGACGAAGCACGGGCGGACATCCTCGCGTTCACCGAGTTTCCCGAAGGGCTCTGGTCACAGATCTGGTCCAACAATCCCAACGAGCGTCTCAACCGCGAGATCCGCCGCCGCACCGACAGCGTCGGCATCTTCCCCAACCGCGACGCCATCGTCCGCCTCGTCGGCGCCGTCCTCGCCGAGCAGACCGACGAATGGGCCGAAGGCCGCCGCTACCTCGGCCTCGACATCCTCGCCAAGTCCCGCCTACGCCTCCTCCCCGACACCGGGGCAGAGGAGGTGACAGACAGCATCCTCGAACTCAGCGCCTGACCCAGCACCGAAGGATCACGACACGGCTACACCACTACCGGGGACTTGACCGTGGCACGGGCTGCAGTGGCACCGCGGAGACGATCCTCCCGCCTGTCGGGTCGGCATCGGAGCGCGCGGTGCAGGAGGAGCGCGCCCACGTTGCAAGTAAGCTTTCTGCCGTGCAGAATCGACAGCTCGGGTCGCCGGGCGATCCACCCCAGTATCCGATCGAGTCGGTCGACAACGCGCTGAAGCTGATCCTGCTGCTGGGTGAGGAGCACGAGCTGCGGCTCACGGACGCCGGTGCCCTCCTCGGGGTGGCGACCTCGACCGCGCACCGACTTCTCGCGATGCTGGCATGGCGCGGCTTCGTGCGGCAGAACCCGGTGACCAAGGCTTACGGCCCTGGCCCGGCGCTGACGACGGTGGCCTTCTCGGTGCTGCGCAGGATGGATGTCCCGAGACTGGCGCAGCCGATCCTCGAGGACCTCAGCGCCGCCCTCGGTGAGACCTGCCACCTGGGCACGCTCGAGGGCAACCATGTCCGATTCCTCGCCGTTGCCGAGCCCGATGTGGCCGTGCGCGTGGTTTCGAGACTGGGCAAGACCCTGCCGGCGCATTGCACCTCGACCGGCAAGGCGCTGCTTGCCGAGCTGAGCGACGAGCAGCTCTTCCGGCTGTACCCGGACGAGCAGCTCGAGATCGTCACACCGAACTCCATACGTTCCCGAGACGAACTCGTCGCCGAACTGGTTCGGACACGACTGGACGGTTATGCCGTGAATCGGCAGGAAAGCGAGGACGGCGTGGCGAGCGTCGCGGTCCCGGTCCACGTCTCGTCGGGACTGCGACTGGCGATCAACGCCTCCGCGCCCGTGCAGCGGTTACCGCCGGGCAAGGTCAAGTCCCTAGCGCGGTCACTGCAGGACGCCGCGATCCGCCTCGCCGAACTGTTGGGGTGAACCGGCCCGGGTCGTCGTAGCGCCCATGGATGCGCTGCGCACGCGAACACGCCGCTGATGAGCGTGGCTGCGGGAGCGACCGACCCGCCGCCGTGGGCCTCAGTGCCCGTTGGCCGGATCGTCCGGGTCGCGGGCGGCTTCTTCGCCTTGATCCAGCCCACTCAGCGTCGCCATATCCTCCGAGCTGAGCGTGAAATCGAAGACGTCGATGTTCTGCGCGAGATGCTTCTCATCGCCGGCGCGCGGGACGGGAACGATCCCTTCCTCGATGTGCCAGCGCAGTAGGACCTGTGCGGGCGACTTGTCATACTTCGACGCGATCGCGGTCACCGCGGGATCGGACAGCAGGGCTCCTCCGCGTCCGAGCGGGCTCCACGCCTCGGTCAGGATGCCGTGAGCGCGCTGGAAGCTGCGCTGTTCGACACGGGCGATGTCGACGCTGAGCTGGATCTGATCGACGTCGGGGACGACACCGGTCGCGTCGACGACGCGCTGAAGGTGGTGAGACTTGAAGTTGGAGACGCCGATCGCCTTCACTCGTCCCTCTTCGAGCAGTCTCACCAGACCCTTCCACGCTTCGACGTATCGGTCGAGGGCCGGAACCGGCCAATGGATCAGGAACAGATCGAGGTAGTCGACGCGAAGGGTCTTCAGCGATCGGTCGTACGCGCGCTGCACTCCCTCGACGCTGTGGTCCTCCTTGTTGAACTTGCTCGTGATGAAGACCTCGTCACGAGGGATGCCCGATGCACGCAGACCGGCACCGACGGCCTCCTCATTCGCGTACTTGTACGCCGTATCGAACAGGCGGTAACCGTAGCCGACCGCCTTCTCGACCATCGTTGCGCACTCGTCTCCCGTGAGTGGCCACGTGCCCACCCCGATTCGCGGGATGCGGTGACCGTGCAGGAGGGGGAGGGTGGTGTCGTCAGCTCTCATCGGGCGGCCGCCTTCGCCGGAGCCGTGCTCGAGGGCTCGAGGAGGGCGCGCAGCCGATGTATCAGCTCGTCCGCCTTCGCTCGCGAGGCGACCGAGCGGCGGGCGTCGACGAGGGCACGCGGCCAGTTCACGATGACGGCACCTTCGGCCTGCCCTTGGCTCTCGCCGTACACGACGGCGAAGCGGTCCTGCGCAGGGTCGCCCACCATCGTCCAGTGATCAGATCCGGTATGCCCGACGATCTGGATCTTCCAGTCGTACTGGTCGCTCCACACATACTCCGTCGGGTCGTAGCTGCGCAGGTCATCCGGGTGAGCGATGTTATGCGCGACAATCAGCGCCTGATCCGTCGCGCTCGTCCAGTGCTCCAACCGGATCGGGTCGGGATGCCGTCGGTTCATGAATCGTGCCACGTCGCCGATCGCATACACGTGGGAGACGCCGACGGCGGCAAGCGTGCCTTCGCAGACGACACCGTTATCCAGCGCGAGGCCCGACGACTCGAGCCACTCCGTGTTGACGACCGCTCCGATACCGAGCAGGACAGCGTCGACATCCAGCGTCGCGCCATCGGTGAGCGTGACCTGGACGCGGTCACCCGTGCGCTCGACGTTCTCGACGGAGACGCCGAAGCGTAGCTCAGCACCCTCCCTGCGGTACTTCTCCGCGAAGATACCGCCCACTTCCATATTCATCGCCCGGCCCATCGGAGCACCGATCGGTTCGATGATGGTGACCTTGACACCGGCCGCAAGCGCTGTGGCGGCCGCCTCGGCGCCGATGAATCCGGCGCCGACCACCGCGAGGTGGCGGCCCGGAACGAGCTCCTTGCGCAGCTCGTCGGCATCGGCGCGGGTACGCAGCACGTGGACGCCGGGAGTGGAAGCCCACGGGGTTCGGCGAGCTCGGGCACCCGTCGCGATGACGAGGATGTCGTAGGTCAGCTCGCTGCCGTCGGCGAGCGTCAGCGTCTTGCCGGCAGGATCCAGCTCGGTCGCGGCGACGCCGAAACGGGTCTCGACCCGCAGGCCTTCGAGCGCTTCCGCCGTCGTCAGCGCGATCTCCGGGTCGGATGCGGCGCCGCTGAGGTACTTCTTCGACAGCGGGGGACGGTCGTAGAGGGGATGGCTCTCCTGGTCCACCAGCGTGATCGCGCCGGTGAACCCCTCCGAACGAAGATTCTGTACGAGCTTGACTCCGGCGACGGAAGCACCGACGACGACGACGTGAGACATGCGAATCGGCTCAACCCTCGACAGACAGCGCCGAGACCGGGCAGCTTCGGGCGGCTTCCTCGACGCGAGTGCGCTCCGCGTCCGGCACCTCGAGCTGCAAGAGCACGACCTTGCCGTCGTCGTCGATGTCGAAGTAGTCTCCCGCGGCCACGACGCAGTTCGCGTAGCCCTGGCAGAGGGAGAGGTCAGCCTTCACCGTGGCCATGGTCATTCCTCGTTGATGATGGGTCGGGGTCGGGGAACACGGGCGCGTACGGCGACCCGATCATCGCTGAGAACGTCTGGACGGTCTGCCAGGTGAGCGCCTCCAGCTCGAGCGGGTCGAGTGCGATCCATTGTCCGGATTTCGGAGAGTCGATGAGCAGACGCGTCCCGTTGCGGGTCTCGACCCGGCTCACCGTGATCTCAGAGAACTCGTTGGCGATCGTGAGCGGCTCGCCGACGGTGCGCGCGACCAAACGTGCGCGCTCCTCGGCGGCGGCGATCGCGGCGGCCCGATCGACGTCGGCGCCTTCCCACTCCAGGGTCACAGGAAGATCGCCAGGTTCTGGGTGCGCAGCACCGACTCGTCGACGAGGATGACGCGGCGCGCGAGCTTGTACTCGCCTCCGACGTCACGGAACACATCCTCCCGGTGGGCGGAGATGATCGACGGCTCGTTCACGTCTCCTCGGCTGCGGAACAGCAGCATCGCGGAGTCGGCGAGCACCTCGCCGGGCACGTCGGTCTCGAACACCCGCACGTTGGTCACGAAGTGACGCAGCCGGGACGGAGGGTCCTCGGTCCAGGCATGCTCGGTAAGGAACCGTGCGACGCGCCGGCTGAGCGAGTACTTGTTCTCGTCCCAGTGCGCCATCCCGGGGGACGTGCTGAAGGGCGTGCCGAGTGCGGTGGTCACGCGGACGGGCATGACGTAGTGGATGTCTTCCGTCAGCATGTCCAGCCAGCTCTCATACCGCTGCTGGTCGAGAGTGTAGGCCTCTTCGACGAGCCAGCGATGGATCGTGGCGTGCAGCTCGCTCGTGAAGGGCAGGGACGAGCCCACCCGGTCGGCGAGGGTTGACGACTTGCGAAGCCGGGAGACTTCGGAAACTGCCTTGCCGGTCTCCTCGATCATCGGACCACCTTCTGACCATTGTTCGTGATGCCCGCAGGTCGGGGCTCGACATCCAGTGGCGGCTCGCCGCCGATCGACAGGGCACGGAAGTCGACGCCCTCGTACTCCGACTCCAGGTAGTCCGCCCAGCGGTGGAGCAGATGGCGCTGGTTGTACTCGCCGTAGCCCACGTGCGCGACGCCGGGGCCGGCGAACTGGTCGGGGCCGAGCGGCTCGACGACCGGCGATCCATCCTTGAGGATGCCCATGCGGCTGTTCAGGAGCAGGCGCCGCGCCATTGATCCCTTCGCCGTGTTCGTGAGCGAGACCCAGTTCTCCACGTCGTCCTGCTCGAACATGCCCGTCGACCCGAAGCACATCAGGTAGGCCTTGTACGACAGTGCCTTGAACTCCTCCGGAGCCTCAGCGTCGACCGCGAACCAGGAGTACACCTCGGTCTCGTCCTCGCTGATCGGAAGCCACGTCCGGATGGAGATGAACGGGAGCACGTCCTCGTCCGAACCCTCCTCGACCTTGGGCCAGTTGTGGACGAAGGACATGTTCGGGAAGAGCGAGGCCGCGGAGATCATGAACCCGTCGCGGCCGATGACATCGAGCTGCTCCTGAGACCAGGTCGCCTTCATCCGCTCGACCATCTCGTCCGGGTAGCCGACGTACCGCAGCCGCTCCTCGAGCGTGCCCGGCGGGAGCTTGTAGGTCGTGCCGCCTCCGTTGCCGGCCCAGTATGTGTTGCCGTCCTTGCGCTTCTCGGCCTTCGGCTCGCGGAACAGCCCGATCTCGACGACCGAGGTGTGCGTCTGGGGCGTGTGGTACATGTCGCCGGCGAAGTTCTCGGCGCCGATCTTCCAGTTCGCCTTGACGCGCCACCGCTGCGGGCCCCGGAGCTCGATGCCGCTGGGGCTCTGCCGGGTGTAGTAGTCGAGATAGAACTTGAAGTCGCCGATGTAGTCCTCGAGGCTCGGCGCATCCGGGTCCATGCTGATGAAGATCAGGCCGTTGTACATACCGAGGTTCGGCGCCGGCAGGAGCCGTGCGCCCTTTCGGCTGAACCCGGCCTCGCCGCCGTAGGCCTCCTCGTGGAAGGGGAGTCCGACGATGCGTCCGTCGTTGCGGTAGGACCACCCGTGGTACGGGCAGCGGAAGTGCGAGGCGTTCCCCATCTCGGCCCGGCAGACCTGCATGCCGCGATGCAGGCACATGTTGAAGTGGGCGCGGATCTCACCCTTCTCGTCGCGGACGATGATGAACGAGTCGTCGAGTATTCGCCGGACGACGTAGTCGCCGGCCTGAGGAATCTCGGACTCGTGGCCCACGAACAGCCAGGCGCGGCTGAAAAGGTTCTTTCGTTCGCGCGCGAAGATCTCCGCGTCGTTGTAGATGTACGCCGGTATCATTCCGCGACGGATCTCGTCGTAGATCGTCATGCTGGAAGTGCTCATCGTCGCGCCTATCCGTAGTGTAATGCTTCGACACCGCTCCGACGTCGCACGTCGAAGCAGGCCGAGGGATAGTTTCTGATCTGCAGAAATTGATTCTGCCACACACGCGCGCCTTACGTCAAGTGGGCCCGAGGAAGGCCTTCGCGGCCGCGCTCGGAGGAGGAGGCGATGCGTCGCGGCTGCGAGGACCATCCTCCCGTCCCAGAGGGTGGGCATGCTCCTCTGGAACACAGAAACCGCTTCTGCTGGAAACGAGGAGTCAATGATGAGCCCGTCGACCGATGTCGCAGACCGGGAATGGACCGTCACTCTCGATGGCAAGCCGTGGGCCAGTGCCGCGCGCTACGAGGTCGAGAACCCCACGACCGGGCGTCCCCTGACCTCCGCCCCCGACCTCTCCGAGGAGGAGGTCGGGCGCGCGGTGGCGGCGGCGCAGGCTGCGCAGCCGGCCTGGGGCGCGATGCCGCCCCGAGCCCGGGCCGCCGTGATCCGGCAACTCGCTGCGACGATCCGAGAGCACCGTGAGGAGCTCGCCACTCTCGACGCACTGGACGGCGGGTTCACCCTCTCGATGATGAGGGGCGATGTGGACGCGGCGGCGGAACTCATGGAGATCTTCGCCGACATGGCGCTCGACCTCGGTGGCCGGACGATTCCGGTGAGCACGAACCTCCACTACACCATGCAGGTGCCCTACGGAGTGGTCGCGCGTATCGGTGCGTTCAACCATCCCTTCTTCTTCGCGGCGGCGAAGGTCGCCGCGCCCCTCGTCGCCGGCAACGCCGTGGTCCTCAAGGCCCCGGACCAGACGCCGCTGTCTTCGTTGCGCCTGGCCGAGCTCGCGGTCGGGATCCTCCCGGACAATCTGTTGATCACCGTCAGCGGTCGCGGCGCGGTGACCGGACGCGCGCTGGTGCGTCATCCCGAGGTCCGCCGGATCGGTTTCATCGGGTCCACCGCGACGGGGCAATCGATCCAGCGGGATGCAGCCGAGACCGGAGTCAAGCACGTGTCGCTCGAACTGGGCGGAAAGAACGCTCAGATCGTCTTCGCCGACGCCGATTTGGAGGCGGCTGCGGCCGGTGCCGTCGCGGGTATGAACTTCACGTGGGTCGCCGGACAGAGCTGCGGCTCGACGAGCCGCCTGCTCGTGCACTCCTCGGTGGCCGACGAAGTGATCGGCCGGGTCGCCGAGCGCATGGCCGCGATCCGGGTGGGAGACCCGCTGGACCCGTCCGTGGACATGGGCCCGCTCGTGTCGGAGGCACAGTTCCAGAAGTCCATCAGCGCCATCGCCGAAGGCAGGAAGGCGGGTGCCACCGTGGCGACGGGCGGCGGCCGTCCCGCCGGCCTCGATGAGGGGTGGTTCGTCGAGCCGACGCTGCTCACCGGTGTCAGCCCCGGGTCGTTCGTCGAGCAGAACGAGATCTTCGGCCCCGTCCTCTCCGTCACCACCTTCGACGCCGACGAGGAGGCCGTACGGATCGCCAACGGCGTCCAGTACGGGCTCACCTCGAGCATCTGGACGCGCGACGTCACGCGCGCCCACGTCGTCGCCCGGCAGATCGAGGCCGGCTACATCCTCGTCAACAGTGGCAGCCGGCACTTCTGGGGACTGCCGTTCGGAGGGGTGAAGGCTTCGGGGATCGGCCGCGAGGAGTCCCTCGACGAACTGATCTCGTACACCGAGACGAAGACCGTGACCGTTCTGCTCTCGTAGGGGGGCAGCGCTGCGCGCTGTACGTCGTCGCAGCAAGCGCGGCGCGATCCATGCCGGCGGTGCTGGGAGGCGCTGTTCCCGTCAGCCTCGGGCAAACCCCGTCGAGGCGAAGGCCGCCTGCAGGGATGCCTGGGCGCCGAAAACGTTCCCCGGGCCATCACAGAGGCGACACAGCAGTACACGAAGTGGTCGGCTGAGATCCCCCGGGCGGAGCGGCTTCCGGAGTTCCTCGAGCGAGCGTTCCAGATCGCTTCCACCCCTCCCTACGGTCCGGTGCACCTCGGCATTCCGATGGACTTTCTGGAAGAGGAGATCGAGTTCACCCCGGGACCGGTGACCGAGTATCTGCATGAGGCGCTCGATCCGGATGCGGTAGAGCGTCTCGCCCAGATTCTCAGGACGGCGGCCAGTCCGGTCATCGTGGTGGGGACAGAGGTCGCGCGGTACGGTGCGATTGCCGCGCTGGAAAGGCTCTCCGACCTGGTGGACGCGTCCGTGCTCGGGGAGATCAAGGGCGCCGACCTCGCCTTCCCGAACACCAATCCGAGGTACGTCGGCAAGCTGACCGCATCGAGCCCTGCACTGGAGGGCGCAGACGTCGTCGTCCTCCTCGGCGCCGAGCTCACCGAGGGGCTGGCGATGCCCCTGCCGGATTTCGGTGACAGCCTCGTGGTGCAGGTCACCGTGGACCCGCTCGCTCTGCGCCGGCAGTACGCAGGTCAGGTCGGCATCCTCAGCCACCCCGGGCGCCTGCTCGATGCGGTCGCCGATCGCCTCGCTGAAGGCGGAGCGGTACCCGTGAGCTCGGGCGGGCGGGTGCGAGGGCTCAGAGAGCGCTGGGAAGCGGGCCGCGAAGCCTTGCGGTCGCGCCTGCTCGGCGAGGCTGATGGCGCGGTATCGGCGGCCCACATCGCGGACCTCATCCATCGCCTCGGCGGCTCCGAGACGATCGTCGTCAACCAGTGCGGATCCGCGGAGGGCTTCATCGACACACTCGTCGACTATGGCGCACCGTGGACGTATTTCGGCCTCTCGGGGAAGGCGAGTGCTCAGGGTTGGGGCGCGCCGGCGGCGGTCGGCATCCAGATGGCTCGTCCCGATCGTCGAGTGATCGCCGTCCTCGGCGATGGCGGGTTCATGTTCAACTCCACAGCGATCCACACCGCTGCCGCGTACGACGTTCCGGTCGTCTACCTCGTCCTCGACAACGGGGGCTGGCGGGACGTCGCGACCGTGACGGGAGCGATGGGCAGCTCGCTCGGAGAGCCCGGCGCAGAGGATGCGATGCGCTGGACCTTCCGGCCCCCGATCGACCACGCATCGTACGCCCGAAGCCTGGGACTGAAGTCTTGGCGGGCGTCCAACCCGGAGGAGCTCGAGAGCGCGTTCGCCGCCGCGTTCGCCGAGGATGGGCCGACGCTGATCCAGGTCGCGTCTGCGATGGGCGATGTCCGGGTCTTCGGGCAGGCGTTCGCGTGAGATGTCGAGCAGGAGTGACAGCGCCGTATACGGTGAGTGAGCCGCGTGTTCGGGCTGACAGCGACACGTACGTCTGCAGTAGGGAGCGATGAAGGATGTCAACTGGTGATCGACTAGGGGTTCGAGAGGATCTCGTCGATGCGAATCGCATTCTCGTCCGCCACGGCATCCTCGATGCTTTCGGCCACGTGAGCGTCCGTGACCCCGACGACCCGAGCAGGTTCCTCATCTCCAGAAACCTGGCCCCCGGCCTCGTCACGCCCGACGACATTCAGGTGATCGGATTGGACGGGACGACCGCGGACGACAGACCGAGCTATCTCGAACGATTCATCCACGGCGAGATCTACCGGGCACGCGCCGATGTCCAGGCCGTTGTCCACAGCCACTCCGCGTCGATGGTGCCCTTCAGCATCTCCAGGACGCCTCTGCAGGCGGTGTGGCACATGGCGGGCTTCCTCGGCGAAGCGGTCCCGGTCTTCGAGATCCGTGACAGCGTCGGGTCCTCCAGCGACCTGCTGATCCGCAGCGGTTCGCTCGGCGCGGACCTTGCTGCGACCCTCGGGGGCGCGGCGGTCGCACTCATGCGAGGACACGGATTCGTCGCCGTGGGCGACTCGATCCCGCAGGCGGTCGCCCGCGCGGTCTACGCGGACCTCAACGCCCGAGCACAGGTGACGGCCGGTCAGCTCGGCGGCTACACCGCCCTCACCGCAGAAGAGGGCGCCGCGGCCGCGGAATCCAACAACGGGCAGCTCACGAGGGCCTGGGAGATCTGGAGAGCCAACGCCAGGCGCGGGGAGAGCGTCTGAAAGCGCGCCTCCTCCAGGCGCGCTGAGCAAATCCGCCCGCTCGCGGCCGGCGCGTCATCGCGTCGGCGAAGCCGGCCGTTCGCCCCTGGTGGGGCGGTCCGGCATGCCGGCACACGCCGCCCGCGCCTAACGGCTCGCGCCATGTTGTGTATCTGACACACACAACAGTAGTAGGGGGGGGTCGGACATTTGACGGGCCGGGGGGTGGACACGGGAGCGCCCCGCCGGATCGTCTCGGCGGGGCGCTCGGGTGCAGCGTTATCGCGCCGTCCACCACCGCGGGCGCGCGGGACCGGCCGTCGGGATTGCACCGGTGAGGGCGTCCGGAGTCAGTGGACGGGCCTGCCCGATCGTGAGCGGCACGGCCTGTTGCAGGTGCGCCTGCCGCTCCTTACTGTCCTCCCACCGGATGAGGTCATGGGGGGAAGCGAACGTGATCTCGACGACAACCTGGCGCCGGTGCCGTTCCGAGACTCGGACCTTCGACTCCCGGTAGGGCCGCGTCCGTTTGAGTGGTGGTCTTTCGCTTCGTTGCGATGATCAGCTGTCGTTAGTTTAGGCGGCGGTGATCTCGGGGAGTATCACCGCCTCGTCGATGGTGGGGGTGGTCGCGGTGAGCTCGGTCATGGAGGCTTCGGAGAAGTAGCGGCGGTCGGCGGCTTCCCATTCGTCGTGTTGCTCGACGAGGACGGAGCCGGCCAGGCGGAGCAGGGCGGCGTTGTTCGGGAACACGCCAACGACGTCGGTGCGGCGCTTGATCTCCCGATTGAGGCGTTCCAGCGGGTTCGTGGACCAGATCTGTCGCCAATGCCGGGCGGGGAACGCTTTGAACGCGAGGATGTCGTCACGGGCGTCGGTGAGCATCACGGCGGTCTTGGGGTGGACGCGCTCGATCATGCGCACGACTTCGTCGAACTGGGCATCGATGTGCTCGGCGTCGGGTTGGGCGAAGATCGTGCGGATCACGCTGGCGACCATCTCCTGCCGGCCCTTCGGGAGGGCGGTCAGGACGTTGCGCATGAAGTGGACGCGGCAGCGCTGCCAGGCGGCGCCCTGCAACACGGTCGCTGCGGCCTTCTTCAGTCCGGCGTGGGCGTCGGAGATCACCAGCTTCACCCCGCCCAGACCTCGTGTCTTCAACGAGCGCAGGAACTGCTTCCAGAACTCCTCGGTCTCGCTGTCTCCGACATCGAAGCCCAGCACGACCCGCCGCCCGTCAGCGGCGACGCCGATCGCGACGACGACCGCCTGGGACACGACACGGTGGTCGATGCGGACCTTGCAGTAGGTCGCGTCGAGGAACACGTAGGGGTAGGCGATGTCAGACAGCGAGCGGTCGCGGAACGATGCGACCTCGGCGTCGAGCCCTTGGCAGATGCGGGACACCTCGGACTTCGAGATGCCAGTGTCAGCGCCGAGCGCTTTGACGAGGTCATCGACCTTCCGGGTTGAGACGCCGTGGAGGTAGGCCTCCATCACGACCGCGAACAAGGCTTGGTCGACCCGGCGGCGCCGCTCCAGCAGCGACGGGAAGAACGACCCCTGCCGCAACTTCGGGATCCGCAACTCCAGATCCCCAGCCGTGGTCGACAGCACCCGCGGCCGGGAACCGTTGCGGGTAGTCGTGCGCTCGCTCGTGCGCTCGTAGGGGGCGGCGCCGATGAATGCGGCTGTCTCCGCGTCGATCAGCTCCTGGTAGAGCCGCTCGGTCGCGGCTCGGATGCGGTCGGTGGTGCCGGTGAGCTTCAGTTCCCCGAGCAGCTCGAGGAGGGCAGACTGGTCAAGAGCCATCGTGCGGTGTCGTCTTTCTGTGTGAGTTCTTGGTCGTTCTCACTGACCATCGCACGATGGCTCACCCCGTCGCGGTCACGACGCCGCGGGCCCGAAAGACCACCACCCCGCGGGACTCCAGGCCCGGTAGCCGGGGAACGACTGGGCCCGGCCGGTGAAACCATGCGCCCACTCGGTGAGATCGTCCAGCCGCCCCCTGTGCGTCAGGATGGGGTGAGACACCAGCACTGCTGACCTTCGCACTGCACGGGGCGAGAACGGACCAATACTGANCGCGGCCGCTCTCATCGCGCTGGTGGATGTGACTCTGGCTGTCGACGAGCACGCTCCGTGCGTGGACTCGTCGTGCACCGTTCCGGGTTGCTGCGGAGCGGGAGCAGACGCGTGAGCGCGGCATGCGGCTGCGAGCACGAGCCGACGACCACGGCAGTCGATGAGAGCGAGGAGAAGGAGCGGCCCTGGTGGAGGGACCGCGGGATCATGGTGCCGGTCTTCTCCGGTGTCGCGTTCCTCGCTGGTCTGATCCTTGAGTGGTCCGGCATGGAGATCCCGGCACTGGTGCTGTTCTGGGTCGGCTTGCTGCTGGGCGCGTCGACGTTCACGCCGGGCGCGATCCGGAAGCTGTTCAAGGGCAAGCTGGGCATCGGGCTGCTGATGACGATCAGCGCGGTCGGCGCAGTCGTCCTCGGCTACGTCGAAGAGGCTGCGGCGCTGGCGTTCCTCTACTCGATCGCAGAGGCGCTGGAGGACAAGGCGATGGACCGCGCCCGCGGCGGGCTGCGAGCGCTGCTGAAGCTGGTCCCCGACACCGCGACCGTGCGCCGCGACGGCGCTTCGGTGGAGATTGCGGCGAAGGACCTCGCGGTCGGGCAGGTCATGGTGGTTCGTCCCGGCGAGCGGATCGCGACCGACGGAGTCGTCCGTGCGGGGCGCTCCAGCCTGGACACCTCGGCGATCACGGGCGAGTCGATCCCGGTCGAGGTCGAGCCCGGCGACGCCGTGTCGGCCGGCGCGATCAACAGCGCCGGTGCGCTGGAGGTCGAGACGACGGCGGCGGGCACCGACAACTCGCTCACGACCATCGTGGAGCTGGTGGAGCAGGCGCAGGCGGAGAAGGGCGAGCGAGCGCGCCTCGCGGACCGGATCGCGCGCCCGCTGGTCCCGGGCGTGCTGGTCCTCGCGGCCCTGGTCGCCCTGGTCGGCTCGCTGTTCGGGGACCCGGAGCTGTGGATCACCCGAGCCCTCGTCGTCCTCGTCGCCGCCTCCCCGTGCGCGCTGGCGATCTCGGTGCCGCTGACGGTGGTCGCGGCGATCGGCGCGGCGAGCAAGTTCGGCGTGATCATCAAGTCCGGCGCGGTGTTCGAGCGCTTCGGCACGGTCCGCCACGTCGCCGTCGACAAGACCGGCACCCTCACCCGCAACGAGCCCGCCGTCACCGCGGTCCTCGCCGCGGACGGCGTGACCGACGCCCAGGCGCTGGCCTGGGCGGCCGCGCTGGAGCAGCACAGCACGCACCCGCTGGCCGCGGCGATCACCGCCGCAGCCCCCGGAGCCCAGGCTGCGGAGGGCGTGACCGAGCAGGCCGGGCACGGCATCGAGGGCAAGATCGACGGGACTCGGATCACCGTCGGCAGCCCCCGCTGGCTCGACGCCGGGGTGCTCGGCGACCAGGTCGCGGGCCTGGAGGAGCAGGGCATGACCGTTGTGATCGTGCACCGCGACGGGGCCCCTGTCGCCGCGATCGGCGTCCGCGACGAGCTGCGTCCCGAGGTCCCCGAAGTGGTGCGGACTCTCGCGGCGCAGGGCGTCGGGGTGACGATGCTCACCGGCGACAACGCCCGCACGGCACGGGCGCTGGCAGCGCAGGCCGGTATCAGCGACGTGCGCGCGGAACTGCGTCCCGAAGACAAAGCGACCGCGATCGGGGAGCTGTCAAAGGCGGGGTCGGTTGCAATGATCGGCGACGGCATCAACGACGCCCCCGCTCTGGCCGCCGCGGACATCGGCATCGCGATGGGCGCGACCGGCTCGGACGCGGCGATCGAGTCCGCCGACGTCGCGTTCACCGGCCACGACCTCCGCCTCATCCCGCGCGCGTTCGACCACGCCCGCCGCGGACGCCGCATCATCAACCAGAACATCGTCCTGTCGCTGCTGATCATCACCGCGCTGCTGCCGCTCGCGCTGTTCGGCGTCCTCGGACTCGCCGCTGTGGTGCTGGTCCACGAGATCGCCGAGGTCGTCGTGATCCTCAACGGACTCCGCGCCGCCCGCACGCGTACCCCACGGCTGGAGAGCTGATGCTTGCGACCATCGGCTCAGCGATCGGCTTGTTTGCTGCGACCAACATCGATGACATCGTCGTGCTGACCGTGCTGTTCCTGGCCTCCAGCCGAGGGAAGCCGCGACCGTGGCAGATCGTCGCAGGCCAGTACCTCGGGTTCATCACCCTCGTCGTGATCAGCGTGATCGCCGCGCTCGGCCTGACCATCGTCCCCGACGAATGGGTGGGCTTCCTCGGCCTGATCCCGCTCGGCATCGGCATCTGGACCCTCGTGCGGGGCCTGCGACGCAACGGTGACGACGATGACGACGACGAGAAGATCACCGCGGTCGGGCTGTGGGGCGTCGCCGGGATCACGATCGCCAACGGGGCCGACAACATCTCCCTCTACACGCCGATCCTCCGCACCAGTTCGCCCGGCGACGTCGTCGTCATGATCGCGGTGTTCCTCGTCCTCGTCGCCGTCTGGTGCGCTGCTGGACGCCTGATCGGAACCCACAAGGCCGTCACCGAAACGCTTGAACGCGTCGAGCACTGGCTCGTACCCGTCGTGTTCATCGGCCTGGGCCTGTTCATCCTGATCGATTCCGGCGTCATCGTCCGCCTCGTCGAGGTCCTCGCATGACCCCGGACGCGGCTGCCGATGCTGAGCTGACGTCGGGAGAGCGGCAGCAGAGGGGGCGTTGGCGGCTCACGGCGGGGGCACTCGCGCTCGGCGGGCTCGTCCTCCTGATCGATCAGGGGACGAAGGCATGGGCGGAGGCCACGCTCACAGTAAGTGAGCGCCTCCCGCTGATCGGCGACCTGCTGGGCCTGCAACTCGCTTACAACCCCGGCGCGGCGTTCTCCTTCGGTGAGGGTTCCACCTGGGTGTTCGCGCTGGTGGCCGTCGCGGCCACCGTCACCGCGATCGTGTTCGCGTTCCGTGTCCGACACCCCGGGTGGGCGATCGTGATCGGCGCGCTTGGCGGGGCCGCCGCCTCCCACGCCGGCGACAGGCTTTTCCGTGCTCCAGGGTTCGCCCAGGGGCACGTCGTGGACTTCCTCGCCTACGGGAACTGGTTCATCGGGAACGTCGCCGACGTCGTGATCGTCACCGCCGCGATCGCCGGAGCGCTTCTGATGATCCGCGGCAACGAGAACTGAGAGGACCATCATGGAGATCATCCTGCAGTATTTCAACGGCTGCCCCAACTGGGAGGTGCTCGACCAGCGGCTCGCTGAAGTAGTCAACGACCGATCCGATGTCAGGGTCATACGTCAGCTGGTCGAGACCCCCGAGGACGCCGTGCGCCTCGGGTTCCACGGCTCCCCAACCGTGCTCGTCGACGGCATCGACCCGTTCGCCGACGAGCGTACCCACGTCGGGCTCGCCTGCCGGATGTTCCGCACGCCAGCTGGGATCGCCGGGTCGCCGACCGTCGAGCAGTTGCGCGAAGCGATTTCCGGCCCGGGCGCTGACGTGTGATGCTCGTTCAGGCGTGGTCGGAACGGAGTGCCGGATAGTCGGACCAGTCACCGCCGGCGAGACGCGACCATGCGGCGGCGGACGAGGTCGTGATGCCGAGGAGATCCGAGACGATCCGGGGATGCATTTGCCGGGTGAGCTCGATGAGCGCTGTGGTGCGTGCGCTTCCCGCGAGCAGGCCTTCGGCGCGAAGACGACGGCTCAGCGGGCCCGGGGTGAGGTGATTGCCTGGGTTCCGGCCGGGGAACAGCCATCCTTCAGGATGGTGCTTCGCGGCGTCGGCGAGATCGCTGATGGCGTCGCCAAGGATCTCGGGGAGCCCGATCGGCTCGGCCCCGACGGTCAGCGTGACGGGCCGCGAGCTCGTATCGATCTGTGTCCGGGTGATCGTGACGATGCGGGTCAGCTGGATGCCGTAGAGCAGTACGAGGAGCCCGGCTGCCCGGGTCTTCGGGTCCATGCCGGCATCCGACAGGAACTTGCGAGCCATCTGCCATCGGTGGTCGGAGGCGTAGCTTCGCCCTTCGAGGCGATGGGCTCGGAACTCGACTCGGAGGGTGCTCATCCGGTGCCGTCGTAGCCAGCGAGTGAATGGTGCCAGCGCGTCACGCTGGCTCGGTGAATCAGTCAGATATGCGTCGAGCCGGCGCTGCGGATAGGTTGCCAGCGTCTCTTGCTGTGACCGAATCTCTCGAAGAAGCGCGGCGCAGTACTTCAGCGCGGCCCGTTGCCTTTGGAAGCCAGCGGCTGGACTCGATGTACTGCGGGGTACCGCTCGGAAAGCCCGGGTGGACCGGAGGAGCTCCCAGGTGCAGTACCGGCGCAGGACCAGCCGGTCCTCGGCATGTTCGATGCCCGCCAACCATCCATCGAGCCAGTGGTCGAAGCGCGTGCCTTCGACATCGATCTCCGGAAGCACTCCTGAGCGGACCAGAAGCGAGAGGAGGAACGCTACCGACTGTCCCGACCGAGCTCGGGTGATGATCGCCTCGGCGGTGAGTGGCAGGGTTCCGTCCGCGATCTCGCGGAGCACCATCGCGCACTTGCTCTTGTGCATCCAGCGTTCGAGCGATGCGGCTTTGCTGTGGTGCGTGAGCAGATAGTCCGCAAGGGGGTGGAGGTCCGCGCGGATCTCTCCCGCGTCGTCGGCGAGCAACTGCTGGATCGCGACGGGCCGGCGGCACTCGACGCAGAGATGATGCTTGCGGATCTCCTCGATCGAGCCACACCCAGGGCAGGCCATCGTCACCGGAGCGCCCGCGCAGTCGGCGCAGACCTTCTGACCGTTCATGAAACCGGTCAAGAACACCCTGCGCCCGCACTCGGGACAGGGCTGCGGTCTACGCATCGCGTAATAGCAGCGTGCGCATACCCGTCGCCCGTCAAGGTGGGAGGCGACCCGGCCAGGTTCTCCGCAGAGACCGCAGGTCTTGATCGGTGCGGTATAACAGGCCAGGCAGACGAGTTCCGGGCGGCGGACGATGATGGTCGCGTGCTGCCTGCACCGCGAGCAGTCACCGAACGATCGAGGGTCGGCTCGCCAGCATTCGCGGCAGAAGCGCTGTCCGTCGATCGTGCGCTGCACGGGTCGGACCCGGCCACAGGAAGCGCAGGAGACGGACCTGGCGTTCCGCTCGCAACGAGAGCAGTGCCGACCACCGCTCGGCGTCTTGTGGGGCATTCTCACCGAGCGGCCGCAGGACTCGCACGTCGGCAGCACTACCCGGTCTGCTCCTTCTTCTACCAGCGCGCGGGCCAGATCCTGGACGGTCACCGGCACATTCGCATGCCGCCCCTCGAGGACCCCAGGCTGCTTGATCAGCGCGAGCTCAAGAAGCCGCTGCGTGAGGGGCACTGGCGCAACCGAATGCACGATCTCAGCGAGACGCTCGGGCAAGATCTCGGGAACGAGGGGACGCACGAGGTCGATAACTTCCGTGACTCTCGGCTGCTGCGGAGGCTTGGCCACCGTGGCTACTTCGTACGCGGACGGCGGATGGTTGCGCGGACAGGACGGAGATCACCGATCGACCCGCGCGTCGCTTCCTCGCCCACGGCCACCGGGGTCGATGCCTCTCGGCGAGCGATTGTCACGAGATCGTCGAGTGAGCACTCCAGCGCATCGCACAACGCCGCCAACACGTCGAGACGCACCCGCTGAGGCGGTTGCGTCACCAGCCGATACACCTGCTCCCTGGACAGGTCGATCCCGCGTTCCTCGAGCAGTGGCTTCAGCTTGGAGGTCTGGAAGATCCCGCGCGAAGCCATCACTCGGGGTAGGCCGGGTTCTCCGCGGCCAGAACGACACCGGCCCGGGTGAGACGGAGCCTCTTGACGGTCAGTTCACCGTCGAGGATCGCGACGACCACGGCACCGTCGGTGGGCCGGCGGGCGCGGTCGACGACGAGTTCGTCGCCGTCGCTGATGCCGGCCCCGGTCATCGAGTCCCCCGACACCCGGACCACGAACGTGGAGGTCCGGTCCTGGATGAGGTGCTCGTTCAGGTCGACGGACCCGTCGTAGTAGTCCTGTGCCGGCGAGGGGAACCCGGCCGGGACGGCGATGGGGGCGACCTGGATGCCGGCGGCCGCGGCGACCTCCTCGGAGCGGCCGCCGGCACCTACAAGGCCGCGATGGCCGATCCGACGTCGGGGTGTTGGTGGGCGGTGGCGGCGATGCGGTTGTGCGTCGACGCCGGCGCCGACCTCGACGTCGCCCGCGCGACCGTGCCCATGGTCGCGGCCCGCCTGGCGGCCGCCGGCGGCGGCTCCGCAGCAGCGTCACGTCACCCGGGTGGGGCGTAGTCGAGCACCTATCAGCATCGTCTGCGGATGACTACGCCAGCCACGGGACGGGCGTCCACCGACGTCGCCGGCGGGTTGACGGTGATCGCCGCCGGCACAGCCGGGATCACCTGGGTTGGAGAGTGGTCCGCGAGCTGGGCGAAGGGGACCATGATGGCCAGGGCGACGCTCACGAGCGCCCGGACGGTCCTGTTGTGTGAAGGGGTCACGGCTGCTCTATGCGGCCCGACCGTCCACGGCTGTCATGCTTTTCCCGGAGTACCCCCCCTGCCCTACTCCTGCGGCAACCGTGGGCTCCTGCGCCCGCGCCAGTCCGGCGCCACGGCGTCGAGCGCTTCCACGCGGTGTGCCGTGAGCCAGGACCTTCGGGAGGCGGCTCGCAGCCCCATCAGCCAAACCGCCAGCCGCCGCTCCTCCTCGCCCGCGCCCCCGTACCGGGTCGGGATCCGATGCTGCTGATCGACGAACGCGGCCAGCTGCTCGAGCCGCTCAGCGAAGTGCTCGTCGCGCAACGCGCCAAGCGCTGGCCGGCGCCACCGACTCACCCCGTCCAGTGCTGCCGCCCTGTCAGCACTGAGGTTCCCCCGGCGCTCGGCAGCCCGCTGGCGGGCCAGCCACCCGTACAGCTCCCTCTCATACCGGCTCCCGCTGTTCTCGCGGGGCTCGCGCCCGTTGCGCTGCAGCCAGTCGCGGTAGTCGGCCATCTTCTGCCCGAAGTCCTGCCTCTGGGTGAGGGTCGCCGGCAACGGGTGCAGGTGCCTCTTGAGCCGACGGGCCGGCATCGTCGGGTCGCGGCGCACGCGCACGGCGATCGCCTGGTTCACCCGCCACGAGTCCACGCCGCAGTGCCGAGCGATCTCGCGTGGCTCGAGGCCGCGCATCCACATCAGCGCCCACTCGTCCAGGCCTACGTGCGGGTGCGTGCACCCGTACTCGATGCAGTCCGGATCCACCGCGACCATGCCCCGTCAGAGCTCCGTATTGCCGTCGACGTCGAGGGCGCGGATGATGGTGGACCGACTGACCTTCCGGTCCGCTGCGATGGCATTCAGCGTCCACCCCTCGGCCCGCCGCCGGCGCACCAGGTCGACGTCGTGCGGCTCGAGGGCTCGTGGGCGTCCGGCCTTGCCGGCCGCCGCGGCCAGACCGGCCTTCGTTCTCTCCCGGATCAGCTCGCGTTCCATCTCCGCGACGGAGGCAATCACGTGGAACATGAGGCGGCCTGTGGGAGTCGCGGTATCGATGCCTTCGGTCAGCGACCGGAACCCAACACCGCGGTCCGCCAGCTCATCGAGCAGGGCCGCGAGGCCCTTCACCGTCCGGCCGAGCCTGTCCAGCTTCCACACCACCAGTGTGTTGCCCGGCTGCAAAGCGCGGAGACACATGTCGAGCTGCGGCCGCGCCATCGTCTTCCCGGACACGCCTCGGTCGGCGTAGACGTCGAAGCAGCCGGCAGCCTCCAGGGCCCGGCGCTGCAGCTCGAGCGACTGATCCCTCGTCGACGTGCGGGCGTAGCCCAGGCTCACGCCGTTGGGCGTGATTCGCGGCTCCTCGACGTCGACCTCACGGCCAGTCCCATCGACAACCGTCAAGCGTGACGGCATCCCACTCCCCCAAATGTTCCAGAATCCAACTCGGTCTCGTTCTGACACAGTATGTCATTGGACATGCATTCTGACCTGCTGGTTATGGGTTTTCGACGGCGGTCGCAGCAACGTGTCAGAACCGGTCGATTTCGGCCTATACCTGCTGCGTCTACGACGACCGGTCTTCGGTCGTCGTAGGCACAGCAGTGGGCACCGTGAAGACGGCGCCCGCTATCTGCGCACTGCACTGGAAGGAGCGCCCACCTTCGACCCGAGCAGTCAGGAGCCCGGTGTCATCCAACGCCTCGTCGATGGTCAACTCGGTGCCGATAGTGATACCGGCGTCGGCCAAGTACCGCAGGATGCCCGGATTGAGGTCGGAGACCCTGACGACAACGACGAGTTGCCCGACCTCGACCGTGCTCAACGGACTGCCGGGCGGTCGTTCATCTTCTGCCCTACCGGGGATCGGGTGGCCGTGTGGGTCGACTGCCGGGTAGCCGAGAGCGGCGTCCATCCGTTCGAGCACGAACGGCGAGATGGCATGTTCGAGTTCGTCCGCCTCAGCGTGGACTTGGTCCCAGGTCAGGCCGAGGAAGCGCATCAGGTAGGTCTCGATGATGCGGTGTCGGCGGACGACCTGCACGGCGATCTCTTGTCCCGCTTCCGTCAGCAGGATCTCCCCGTACGGCTCGTACTCGATCAGCCCCTGCCGAGCGAGCTTCTTCAGATTCGCCGTCACCGACGGTGGGGTGACGCTGAGGGACGCGGCCAGGTCGGAGGTGGTGGGCAGTCGCCCGTCCGTGGGCCATTCCCGGGCCTTCCAGATCAGCGTCAGGTAGTCCTCGACCACCTTGGTGACACCATCGACGGCAACCATAGCCCGTTACTTCGCCTCCAGCATGGCCGGCTCAGCGTCCGCTGACCTCTGTGGGCGCCGGAATGGGACTCGCAGGGTGGGCCCGATCTCCCGGCGATGGACAATCAGCCACACTACTGCGATCGCTGCCTGCAGCGCGCTCAGGACGTAGCGGCCGGTGGTGTCCGTCACCGCGAACTGCACGGCGAAGATCGCCGCCAGGCCGATCGCGGACTGCCAGTGGAAACGGAGCGCAAGAATGATCGCGAGTCCCATCAGCGTCTGCGTCGCCGTCAAGACGAATTCCTCGGTCTGCCGGGCGTCCAGGGCCAGGTCCCAACCGCCGCCGCCGGCCAGGTGCGCGATGGGGAGGGAACCGACCAGCAGGCTCCACTGGTTGACTTTCGCGGCGATTAGGGTCCCGATGGCGGCTGCGCCCATGCCCCGCAGGGCGAACATCACCGCGATGATGAACTCGGGCGCCTCCGAAGCCAGGGGCGCGAGCCACTGGACCAGGAAGAAGCTGTCGATGCCGAGCGATGACCCGGACTCGACGAGCGCGTCCGCGAACGGTTCGGCCGATGCCAGGATCAGGGATGCGGAGACGACGAAGAGCCCGATGACTGTCGCCCGGCGCGTCTTGCGCGGAAGATCACCGATCAGCTTGGCCGGCCCCACGAGTTCTTCCTCGGTCTCGCTCTCGACCTGACCCGAACGCCAGAGATACCAGACGAACACCAGCACCAACAGGACGCCGAACGAGAAGGGAATCTGCCCGAGCACGGGGATCACGAAGGCCAGCAGGCCCAGGAGGGCCAGGAACCCGGTCTCCAGGCGGCTGCCGCGCGGCAATGGCAGGTACCCTAGGCTGGGGCGGCCCTCCGCCTTGGCGGTCTTCCTGGCCACCAGCAGGGCCACGATCACCACGAGCGGCCAACCGAAGCCCAACAGCAGCCGGTTCGATCCGGTCATGTTCGCCGCCGCATACTGCTCGTACGCCGGGTCCGTGCCGGACCGGAAGGCGTAGTAGAGGTCGACGGCGTATTCGGGCAGCACGGCGATCACCGCCAGGATCGCGATGGCCAGGGCCCCGGCGATGTCCTTCTGCGCCGCTTCCGCGGCCCACGCCAGCAGGAAGGCGGAGGCGACGATCGCCGCACCGAAGACCAGCATGCCCGCAAGCGGTGGGATCTCGAGGCCGGAGAATCGGACGATGATGGCCGGGGCCGCGATGGCCAGGCACAAACCGACACGGCGCAACAGTGCAGCGGGCATGAGTTCACTCCAATGATCAGCACGACGCCAGAGCGCGACACACTCCGGCCCTTGGGCCGAAGGTCTCGCTCGCCTCATCACCTGAGGTGACGTACCGGGCGGATCGTCCTGATCGCCACTATGTCGACACGCCGCGTCCGGTGCTGCACCAGGACGGAACTACTCCCCTTCGCCATCGATGATCACAAGCGACATTCGTGTGTGTCTACGTGAAGGCAAGCCATTAGATCGGGTGAATACGGAAGTTGCCGTTGCGTCATCGCTCTCGACGCCATGAACTCGCCGCGTTCCCGGCCTCACGCCGCAGAATCAGCGCCCGGACCCCGAACAGGTCAGTGTCCGCTGTATAGTTAGGGCCATGCTGACCATGGCGTCTCGCCTCGGTGTCATGAACCGTCTCGGCCGGGCGATGGCCGATCCCACCCGTTCCCGGATTCTTCTGGAACTGCTGTCCGGCCCGGGCTACCCGGCACGGTTGTCCGAGGCACTGCATCTGACGCGCACGAATGTCTCGAACCATCTGTCGTGTCTGCGGGGATGCGGAATCGTGGTGGCGACACCGGAAGGCAGGCAGACCCGGTACGAGATCGCCGACCCCCATCTGACCCGGGCGATCTCCCTCCTCCTGGACACGGTGCTGGCCTACGACGACGGCGGTCCTTGCCCCGATGAACACTGCGACATTCCGCTGTGCTGCGGCACCGGGGCCGAGCCGGGCGGAACGCTGTGAGCGACGAGTGCTGCGATCCCGACGAACAGCGCGCGACTACGTCCATCCCCCGTCCGACTCTGCTCGGACGTCCGGCAGGCGGTGCTGCCTGCTGCACGTCCGGTGACCCCGAGTCGGCACCCGGATCCGCGGCGTCCGTGCGGCATCGTGACGAAGGCGACGCCTGCTGCGGCGCCGACCCGGCTCGATCGGCGACCAAGTCCGAGCGCAGCGAGGACCGCCCCTCGTGGTGGTGCGATCGTGCGTTGGTCCGCTCGCTGGCTTCCGGTGTCTTCCTGCTCTCCGGGTACGGCATCACGTGGGCAGGGCTCCCAGTTCCTGCCGTGGTGCTGCAGGGGGTGGCACTGGTGGCCGGCGCTTCCACCTTCGTACCGGGGGCGATTCGCCGCCTGCGGCGGGGGCGCTTGGGCGTCGGCCTGCTGATGACGATTGCCGCGATCGGCGCGGTGCTGCTTGGCCATGTCGGTGAGGCCGCGGCCCTGGCGTTCTTGTTCTCGCTCGCCGAGGAGCTCGAGGACCGGGCGATGGATCGGGCGAAGGAAGGGTTACGGGCCCTGCTCGCCCTGATCCCCGGCACGGTGCGCGTGTCCCGTCCCGACGGCGACGCCACGATCCCCGCCCCTGATGTGCGCGAACGGGACGTTCTCGTGGTCGGCGCCGGGGAACGGGTCGCCACGGACGGCCTGGTCATCGGTGGCCGGACGAACCTGGACACGTCCGCGATAACCGGCGAGTCGATCCCGGTCCACGTCGGCCCCGGGGACCACGTCGCCGCAGGATCCGTGAACGGATCGGCGACGGTGCGGATCGAGGCGACCGCGGACGGTCGCGACAACTCGCTGACGCAGATCGTCGCCCTGGTCGAGCAGGCCCACGCCCAGAAGGGTGAGCGGGCGCGCCTGGCCGACCGCATCGCCCGACCCCTCGTCCCGGCCGTGCTCGTCGCCGCGGCGCTGGTGGCCCTGTTTGGCGTCCTGGTCGGCGATCCGTGGACCTGGGCGGAACGCGCCCTCGTCGTCCTCGTCGCCGCGTCCCCCTGTGCGATGGCGATCGCGGTGCCGGTGACGGTGATCAGCGCGATCGGCTCGGCATCGAAGTTCGGGGTGGTGATCAAGTCCGGAGAGGCGTTCGAGCGACTCGGCACCATCCGTACCGTCGCCCTGGACAAGACCGGCACCCTGACCCGCAACGAACCAGCCGTGGTCGACGTGAAGACCGTCCCCGGGGTCTCCCGCGACGAACTGCTCAGCTGGGCCGGCGCCGTGGAGGCCACTAGCACCCATCCGATGGCCGCTGCTCTGATTGCGGCCGCGCCGGGGGCCGAGCCCGCAACCGAGGTGGTCGAGGAGGCGGGCCTCGGCATCACCGGCCGGGTGGGTGAGCACCAGATCCGTATCGGCAACACCCGGTGGCTCGCGCCCGGGCACCTGCGACCCGCCGCGGAGGAGATGGCGGCCCAGGGCATGACCGTGGTCGTCGTCGAGTCCGACGGTCAGCTCGTGGGTCTGATCGGCGTCCGCGATGAACTACGCCCCGAGTCAGCAGAAGCGGTGCACCTGCTTCACGCCCAGGGAATCGACACGACGATGCTGACCGGTGACAACACCCGCACTGCCCAGGCTCTCGCTCGGGACGCGGGTATCACTGACGTGCGGGCGGAGCATCTTCCGGCGGACAAAGCCCGCGCCGTCGCCTCGCTCGTCGAGGGAGGGCCCACCGCGATGGTCGGCGACGGCATCAACGACGCACCAGCCCTCGCCACCGCGACGGTCGGAATCGCCATGGGATTGAAGGGCTCCGCCGCCGCGATCGAGTCCGCCGACGTCACCTTCACCGGCCACGACCTCCGCCTCCTGCCCGGCACCCTCGCCCACGCGCGACGCAGGCGGCGCATCATGACGACGAACATCGGCCTCGCCCTGGCGATCGTGATCGTCTTGTTCCCCCTCGCCCTGTTCGGCGTGCTCGGACTCGCCGGCGTGGTCCTCGTGCACGAAGTCGCCGAAGTCGTCGTCATCCTCAACGGCCTCCGCGCCGCCCGCCGCCCAACCGCTCTGCGCCACCTGGCCGCGACGCCGGCACCCCAGCCGCAACTCACACCCGTCTGACCGACCCCTCGCCCGACCAGGAGCCCGCCCCGTGAAGACCTTTGCCCGCGCGACCTACATCACCGGTGCCGTCGTCATCGTGCTGGTGATAGCAGCCCTCACCGTCGCCTTTCGACCGGATCGGCCCACCGCACCTGATCCCAGTCAGACCGTCGGCGCCCTGCCCGCCGCGCGCTCCAACTCTCATGTCCTCGATGACGCCGGTCCTGACGCTCCGACTCTGGTCGAGTTCCTAGACTTCGAGTGCGAGGCCTGTGGCGCGTTCTACCCGCTCGTCGAACAGCTGCGCGGCAAATACGCCGGCAAGGTCAACTACGTCGTCCGCTATTTCCCGCTACCCGGACACGTCAACGCGATGAACGCTGCCCTCGCCGCCGAGGCCGCCGCCCAACAGGGACAGTTCGAGTCCATGTACCGCCAGCTCTTCAAGACCCAGAAGCAGTGGGGAGAACAACAGGTCCCGGACCCCGGCCAGTTCCGCGCCTTCGCCGAGGATCTGGGCCTGAACATGGAGGATTACGACCGGGCGGTCGCCGCCCCGGCTACCGGGGAACGCGTCGAGCAGGACGTCAACGACGGCAAGTACCTCGGCGCAACCGGAACCCCGACGTTCTTCCTGGACGGCAAGAAGCTGGAGCTGACCGGGCCCGCCGACCTGACGGCCGCCCTGGACGCCGTCCTCGCCCGCTAACCGCCAGTCAAACCCTCACTAGCGAAGGTCGGGCAGTGCGCCCCTACCGGCCGCCGGGGCCGTCGCCGTCCCCGACGACCGACCGGCGCGGACTCATATCGACTCGGCGCAGTCGGTCACCATCACGTAGGTGCCCCGTTCCTCGACCGTCTCGCCGGCCTCATGGTCAGAAGCCGGCGTTTTCAACCACCCCTTCACCTTTCGAAGGGGAAGTCAAGAGCAGTATTTCTGACCCCAGTCCTCAACTTTGATTTTCGCATCGATGTATGCGGACTCATTGTACTTGCTCGGATCTTTGATGGCAGCGTCCATAACCTGATCCAGCCCTTTCAGGCGGGGCTTGAGGTCGTTAGGTGCCTTGGCCTGCAATGCATGGAAGGCCGTGTCTAGAGATTTCGCACCGGTTGTGTCCGTGGGAGAAAGCAGGGAAGGGAAAAAGTTCAGGTATTCCAACTGCTCAGCTAAGGGGGCGCAGACGGCGTCGGTGCTGCGGGTCGGTGATGACGAGGGGCCAGCACCGGTGGCGGCGGCGGTCCTTGTGTCCGGCGCAGCTTGGTCCTGAGTCGGGGTACATGCGGTAAGGACCAGGACGAGCGCCGTCGCCCCTAGCAAGGAACTTCCGATTCTACGATCGGCGGTTCGAGTGGCGTTCATAACGACTGGTGCCTTTCGGAAGAAGCTGTTGGCCCGATCAGGGGTTGAGGCCCCGTCATGGTGAGGTTATCGTCTTGCATGACGACGGTCATGCCACCTTATTGGTTCGACTATGGCGTTCTCTCCGCGGCGCGCATTATCGATTGACGCTCGCAATGTCTCGTTAAACGAACGTTTAGCGGACCCTTCCACGGTCCTCGACGTGCCGGCAGCGGCCGCAACGACCTGAGGCGTCCGCTGCCAGACCACGTCAAGGTTATGCATGCCGCCTCGGCCACCCGTGTGACGCGTCGGGCAGGATGTCGACCACGGCAAGTACCTCGGCACGGCCGGGACCGCTATCGACCGCGCTGGCCCTACTCGTCGCCGGCAGACGACGAGCCTCGTCTCTCGAGGGAGGCGAGGTAGGCGTTGTACTCCTCCAGGTCGGCTTCGTGCCGTGGTTGGTGGCGGGCGGCGAGTTTCGCGTCCCGCCTGCCCCACCGGGCGAGGGTCACGATCAGGATGACGAACAAGGGCAGTTCGGCGTAGGTCCACGCCAGGGTGCCTGCGACTGCCTGGTCGAAGAGGGGGTCGACCGACCATGATGGGGGCGGGCTGGAGAACGCTGAGAAAAGTAGTGAGGGCGTGCGTAGCAGGACCAGGCCGAAGATGGCGTGGATCTGGAGTTCGACGCCTACGTCGGCCAGCCGGGCCGCGTAGGACGGGGCCCTCGGTAGCGGGTCGGAGGACCAGAGCGGCACGGCGGCGACGATTCCGCCGACGAGGAAGGTCATCAGCAGCAGCTCGTGCCCCGCCGGCAGGGCGATCGCCACGCTAACGAGGTCGGTGAGATAGAGCCCGAGGTAGAGCGCGGCCGCGACCATGATGGCGACGGCCGGGTGCAGGACCGCGCTGGCCACGCGGGAGCGCAGCCCACCGTGTGCGACGCGCAACGCCACACGACCGATCCCCCGGTGCGGTGTCGCCCGGAGGATGAGCCGGCCCGGCGAACCGACGATGAGTAAGGGCGGCACGACGGTCATCAGGGTGATCTGCTGGAACACGAGCGCTCCGACGAGCCACTCTGCGTACTGGTTCAGCCCCAGACTTCCGGTGAGAAACAGGATCCCGCAGCCGAGCAGGAACGAGATCGTGCGCAATGCCGACCAGCGACGTCCCCGCCGCCAGAGCGCCACCGCACCGAGCAGGTACAACACGGCGAGCACCACGGCGATCGGCGCGACCACGGACACACCGACGGGCCAGAACGCCACCAAATTTTCTGGTGTCGGCGGCGGAAGGATCGTCGCATTGCCGGTCACGATCGCCGCACCCTGATCGTCACACCGGCAACGAGGAAGACGACCGCCGCGGCGGGCTGAGCGGCACCCCAGACCGGACCGGCGAAGGAAAGCGGGAGGACCGGGTTCCACACCACGGCGATCAGCGTGAACACCGGCACCCACCACCAATGCTTGGCCTGCACCGCGAACCAGCCGACAATCACCGCCAGGATCGCGGTCAGGAACAACACGACCGGACCCCAGCCCGCTCCGGTCAGAACTGGGGCGAGGAAGAGTGCCGCAGCTGCGACGGCCCCGGGAGCGAAGGCGTTCCGCTGGTACGGCGAGGGTACCCGTCCGCGCCTGCTCACCGCCGGCCCACCATCGAATCGTTGCACCGGCGGAAGGATCGGGAGGTCTTGTCGGTCATGATTCCGTTCCGTCGAAGTGGTCAACAAGCACACGGGCGGCCTCCACGCCGGCAGGGCCGCTCTGCTTCCTGCATCGACGCGGGACGCGAGCGTCGACCAGTCACGGCCCACTTCGCCGCCCTCAAGGACGGTGTGTTCCCGGTGTTGCACTTAGGCTAACATCTGAATACCTGTTCATATGAATAAGCGAGGTGGGAGATGGGCGCGGGGCATCAGCACGGACCGAGCACGGGTGGAAGTGCGAGCGGACGCCATCTGCGGGCTCTGATCGCGGCCCTGTGCCTCACCGGCGGGTTCATGGTCGTGGAGTTTGTGGTTGGTTTCACGACCAACTCGCTGGCCCTGATCTCCGACGCCGGACACATGGGAACCGACGTCCTCGGCCTGGGCATGGCGACTGCCGCCATCCTGCTGGCTCGCCGCCCCGCAACCGCCCAGCGCACCTACGGCTTGTATCGGCTGGAGGTGCTGGCAGCCCTGGCCAACGGGATCCTGTTGTTCGGAGTGGCCGGCTACGTGATCGTCGAGGCCGTGCGCCGGATCAGCGACCCTCCGTCGGTACCCGGGCCGCCGCTGCTCATCACCGCGGTCATCGGCCTGGCCGTCAATGTGGTCAGCTTCCTGCTGCTGCGATCTGGAGCCCGCAACAGTCTGAACCTACGCGGGGCGATGCTCGAGGTGATGGGCGACATGCTCGGATCGGTCGGTGTGATCGTCGCCGCGATCATTCTGTGGACCACCGGGTGGCCCTACGCCGATCCCATCATCGGCGTCGGCATCGGCCTGTTCATCCTCCCCCGCACCTTCATCCTCACCCGCCAGGCCCTGCGGATCCTGCTCGAGGTGGCTCCCGCCCACGTGAACGTGCCGAAGCTGACCTCCCAGATCGAAGCCCTACCGGGCGTGGACAGCGTGCATGATCTGCACGTCTGGACACTCACCTCGGGCATCGAGAACGCGACCGGCCACGTCCGCATCGCCGCCGGCGCCGACTTCGCCACGGTCCTCCAGGCAACCCATGCCGTGCTCGACGAACACGGCATCCACCACGCCACCATCCAGTGCGAACCGGTCACCTTCACCGACGAGCGTCAGCTGCCGGTCTAGCTAGAGTGACACTCCATGGGAGCCCCACAGGAACCTGACGGAGACGACGGGCAGCACATCAGGGTAGAGATACCGGCCGAGGAGAGCGTCCTGCAGGTCGCTGACGTGTTCTCGCTGCTCGGCGACCCCGCGCGGGTCCGAATCCTCACCGCACTGCTGAACGAGCGGATGCGGGTCCGCGACCTGGCCGCTACCGTCGGATCCAGCGAATCTGCCGTGTCCCACGCCCTCCGGCTTCTACGGGCGCACCACGTCGTGAGGGTGCACCGCGTGGGTCGCGAGGCCCACTACGAACTCCACGACGCCCACGTCCGCGCCCTACTCCAACTCGCCCTCGACCACGTCACCCACGCCAACCCGATCCACGTACTTGGAGAATCGGACCACTAACCGCACGCGGGCTGCGGGACCCGAGGCCGAGGAACCGCCGCTTTCCCTGAGCCCCGCCTGGAATGCCGACCGCGCTGGTGTCCGTTAGACGAACGCCTATCGCACACTCCCCCGCTCCCCCGCCTGGCCGCGCCGTCGCCGGGATCGACGGTGCACGATAGACCCGCCCGATGATTTGCTCGATGAAGGGGCCCATTCTGCAACACTGAGGCCGTGAAAATCGGATCCGCCCGCGTCTCGACCGCCGGCCACGACGTCACCGCCCAACGCGAGCAGCTCATCGCACTCGGCGTCGACGCCGAGCGCATCCACGTCGACCACGGGCTCACCGCCATCAACCGTGCCCGCCCCGGCCTCGAGACCACCCTCGCCGCAAGCCGCTGCGGTGACGTCCTGGTCGTGACCAGGCTTGACCGGCTCCCTCGGTCAGTGCTCGACGCGCGGGCGATCGCCGACCAGCTCGTCGAGCGCGGCACTCAGCCCGGTACAGCCGCTGATCGTTCATGACTGTGTCCCGGCGCCCAGTCCCCGACGGATCGTCAGATGACACTAGCGCCTCACGGCACACCCGTAGGCGACGGCGGCAATCGGCCGCCCTCGCTGGTCTCAGCGTTTTCCTCATGGTTGCGGGCATTGGCGTCGACGCTGTCACGAACGTGCACCTCGTGTTCCAAGCGACGCTCTTTGCTGGAATTTCCTTGATGATCTTCGCCATCGTTCTGCGGCACTTCTCGGACCCCGCCTACGATCCGTCTGGCTACCCGGAGGAGCCGGAGGAGCAAGAGCAAGAAGGATGAGAGGAGAGACAACGGCGGCACCTCCATCCATCGGCATGCTCACCGGAGAAGGCATGGCGGTCTACCGCGGGCGCCGATAGCCGCTCAGGATGACCGATCCCCTCGACGGTTCGGGTCCGGCAGGTCGATGACGGCGTCGCCGGGCAGGATCTGCGTCGGGTCGTGCGTGACGAGGACGACCATCCGGTTCCACAGGCCCCGGCGCAGGTCTGCCATCAGCGCCTCCGCGGTGGCGGTGTCCAGGTGGGCCGTCGGCTCGTCCAGCAGCACCAGCTCCCCCGGCGCGAGCAGCGTCCGGGCGATCGCCACCCGCATCCGCTGACCACCCGAGAGCGCGCTGCCCGACGCCCCGATCCGGGTGTCCAGTCCGTCGGGCAGGTCGGCCAGCAGCTCCCGCAACCCGACGGCGGACAGGGCACGGCGCAGCTCGTCCTCGGTGGGCGCCTCGTCCCGGGGCCGGGCGAGCAGCAGATTGGCTCGCAGGCTCGAGTCGAACAGGTGGGCATCCTGCGGACACCAGGCGATGCGGGTCAGACGCTGGCGGCCCGCCGTACTCGCGGGCGCGCTCTCGACCGGGTCGCCGTCCAGCAGGTACCGACCGCCGGAGAACGGCAGGAAGCCGAGCACACCGGAGAGCAGCGTGCTCTTGCCCGAGCCGGAGGGTCCCGTGACGACGAGCCACCCGCCGGCGCCGCCCGGCACCGGCAGCTGTGCGCCCACCGGTCCGACGGCGAACGAGACGGCGCCTGCTGGGTCCGCGTTCGAGTCCGGCGGGGACGGCCACGCGAACACCGCCTCGGCGAGGTCCGCCGCGGCGAGCGGGTCGGCGTCCACGGAGCCGGACTCCCGCTCGTCCTCGAGCCGGGTGCGCGGGGTGACCGGTTCGGGGCCGGTCAGGTCCGCGAACCGGTCGACGGCCGCGCGCAGCGCCGGGATCTGCTGCACCGCGGTCACGGTGTCGATGAAGGGGTCCACCAGGGCAAGCTGCGTCAGGACGATGACGGCGACGGCCTCGGGGTCGAGCGCGCCGGCGATCACCGGGCCCGCGCTGATCGCCGTCATCGTCACCGCGGAAAGCAGCAGCGCGAGCACGATCACCGCGCCCGCGGCCCCCTGGGCCCCGGTCGCACGGCGCGCGGCGTCCGTGGCGCGCCGGTCGTCCGCGCCGAGCCGGGCGAGGAACGGGGCGGCCATGCCGTTGGCCCGGAGGTCCGGCGCGGCCAGGATCAGGGCGGCCGTCCGGCGCAGGACGCCGCCGCGGATGCGCTGTTCGGCGACCACCGCCCGGCGGTCCGCCAGGAGCGCGACGACGGGTGCCACCAGCAGCACGACGGCAAGCGCCGCGATCTGCACGCCGAGCAGCGGGGGCGCCAGCAGGCCGGTGGCGATCAGCACGGCGATCGACGTCGCGACGGCCACGACCGGCGGCAGCATCACCCGCGGCGCGAGGTCGCGCAGCTGGTCGACGTCGCCGATCAGCCGGGACACCGCCACCTCCCCGCGGGCGAGCACCCGGAGCGAGCCGGCACGGCGGCCGAGGGCCCGCCACACCGTGGTGCGCAGGTCGGTGAGCGAGGCGAAGATCGCGTCGTGCAGCCACAGCCGCTCCAGGTAGCGCAGCACCGATCGGCCGATGCCGAAGAAGCGGACGCCGACCATCGCGGCGAGCAGGTAGAGGATCGGCGGCTGGGTGCTCGCGCGCACGATCAGCCACCCCGACAGCGCCGTCAGGGACACGGCGAACAGGGTCGACAGGGTGCCGACGAGGACGGCGAGGAGGAAGCGGGGGCGCAGCGGGTTCAGGGCCAGCCGGAGCGCGCGCCAGCTGGCGGACCGCCGCGCGGCACTGTCCGGCCCGCCTTCCTCGGCTCGACCCGCCACGAGTGCGGGCGCGGCGCCCGTGGAGTCGGCGGCGTCGTCGCTGGGCGCCGCCCGCCGCCCGTCCGCGATGCTGCCGTGGCGGGCCGTCGCGGTGCCCTCCGGCAGGGCCGGGGTGACGACGTCGACCCGCAGCGACGGCGCGGCCTCGTGCGCGAGCGCGAGCGCCTCGCCACCGTGCTCCGCGACGTTTGTCGCCTCCCTCGGCGACTCGTCGGCCGGGTCGATCCCGGCGGATCCCGCAGGCAGGCTGATCACCGTGTCGGCGAGGGCGAGAGTTGCTCGGCTGTGTGCGACGAGCAGCACCGTGGCCCGGCCGCGCAGCGAGTCGATGACGTCGCCCATCAGCCGCGCGGTGGCGGTGTCGAGGTGCGCGGTCGGCTCGTCGAGCAGCACGACGGTCGCACCGGCCTCGACGCGCGCCAGCACCCGGGCGAGCCCGAGCCGGCGCAGCTGGCCGGGGCTGAGCCGGCCCGGTTCGGCGTCGGCCTGGTCGGCCAGACCGACCCGGTCCAGCAGCCGCCGGGCCAGGGAGTCGGTGTCGGTCTCGAGGTCGAGGACGTCGTCCAGCGCGCGGTCCTCGGCGGCGCCGTCGTCGTCGGCGCCGTCGTCACCGGAAGCACCGGCCGTGACGCCACCGGCCCACGCGCGCACCTCGGCCGCCACGGTCGGCTCGGTCGTGACGGGGTGCTGGGACAGCCAGGCGACCCGGGTCGCGTCGATGCCGCGTACCCTGCCGGCCACCGACGCGACCGCCGGGTGGTCGCCGAGGGTGCCGGCGAGCACGCCGAGCACCGAGGACTTGCCGCAGCCGCTCGGCCCGGCGAGCGCCGTGATCGTCCCGGCCGGGGCGGTCAGGCTCAGCCCCGAGACGGCGGGCCGGGTCCGGCCGCGGTAGGTGATGGCCAGGTCCTCGACGACGACGTCGGGGAGCGTGGTCGCAGTGCCGTGCTCCGCCGGGGAGTCGACCAGCCGCCGCATGGGCGGCGCGTCGATCAACTGCTGCGCGCGCGTGCGGGCGGCCAGACCGTCGTCGCTGGCGTGGTAGGCGGCGCCGAGCTGGCGCAGCGGCAGGTAGCACTCGGGGGCGAGCACGAGGGCGAGCAGTCCCCACTGCAGCTCCATCTGGCCGGCGATCAGCCGGACGCCGATGAACACGGCCACGAGGGCGACGGAGATGGTGGCGATCAGCTCGAGGGCCAGCGAGGAGAGGAAGGCGACCTTGAGCGTCTGCATCGTGCGGGACCGGTAGTCCTCCGACAGCCGCCGCAGCGCCCGCAGCTGGGCGCCGGCACGGCCCAGGCCCACGAGCACGGGCAGGCCCCGGGCGAGCTCGACGAGGTGGTCCGAGAGCCGGGACAGGGAGCCCGCCGCAGCGTCGACGGCGTCGCGCGTCTCGAGCCCGATGAGAATCATGAACACCGGCACCAGCGGCACCGTGAGCACGACGATGAGCGCACTCACCCAGTCCGCGGCGAGGATCTGCAGACCGACGAGCAGCGGCACGACCGCGCAGCCGACGAGGGCCGGCAGGTACTGCGTGTAGTAGCTGTCCAGGTCGTCCAGCCCGCGGGTGGCGAGCACGGCCACGGACCCGGCGCCCCCACCGGGCAGGTCCCGGCCGGCGCCGTCGACGGCGCGCCGGGTCAACCGGGCGCGGAGCCGTTCCTTCTCCCCCAGCGCCGCCCGCCGGGCGGCGACCTGGCTGCCCCAGTGGGCGGCGGCCTGCAGCACAGCGCCGAGGACGCCGATGGCGAGGGTGGCCGCTCCCGGCGCCCGGCCCGCAGCCAGGCCTGCGACGCCCGTCGCGATCGCCTGGGCGACGGCGACGAGCCCCGCCGCCTTGAGCGCGGCGGTCAGGCCGAGCAGGTAGAGCGCCCGCGGGGCGACGCCCGCCCACGGCGGCGTCACGGTCCGGCGGGATCCGTTGCGGGGGCGCCCGCCCCGACGGAACCGGCCGAGCCGGATGATACGACGCGACGCCCCGGCCGGACCGGACCCGGACCCGGTCGCCTCCGCCTCGATCACGCCGGCGTCGGTCGACCCGGCGGGAGCGGATCCGGCCGGGCCGGTGCCGGCTGCGGCCGTGCTGTCGGCCGTGGGCTCAGCGGCCGGCACGGTCGGCGGCGGCGACGGGCTCGAAGTCGTGCGCCTCGGGGATGTGCTCACCGGTCACGCGCTTGCGGAACACCCAGTAGGTCCAACCCTGGTAGACCAGCACGAGCGGCACCCCGAAGGCGGCGACCACCGTCATCACCCCGAGCGTGTAGGCCGAGGACGAGGCGTTCGCGACGGTCAGGTCCCACGCGGCGTTCAGCGACGACGGCAGCACCACCGGATACGCGGCGGAGAAGATCGCCGCGACGCCGCCGAGCAGGAACACCGCGAGGCCGGCGAAGGCCCGCCCCTCCCGGTCCCGGCGCGCCTGGATCCAGGCGATGACCGCCCCGGCGACCGCGACGATGATCGGCAGCCAGGTCAGCAGGGACCCGCTGCGCGCCTGCACGACGAGCACCCACGCGGTGATCGGCAGCAGCCCCACCGGCAGCACCCGCACGAGCAGACGCCGCGCCCGGTGGCGGACCGGACCGTCCGTCTTCAAGGCGATGAACGCGAGCGCGTGCACGAGGCAGAACCCCACGACGGCGAGAGCCCCGAGCACGGCGTAGCCGGTGAACCAGGCGAACGGCCCGCCGACCCGGTCGCCGTTGGCGTTCAGCGGCAGGCCCGTCGTCGTCAGCGCCAGCATCGCGCCGACCCCGGCTGCGGCGATCAGGGAGCCGCCGGCCAGGGCCCAGTCCCAGCCCGTGCGCCACCGCAGGGAGGTCCGCTTGCCGCGGTACTCGATGGCCACGGCCCGGAAGATCAGGCCGAGCAGGACGACGACGAGCGGGATGTAGAGCGCGGAGAACAGCGAGGCGTACCACATCGGGAACGCCGCGAACGTGGCGCCGCCGGCGGTGATGAGCCACACCTCGTTGCCGTCCCAGACGGGGCCGATGGTGTTCAGCAGCACCCGGCGCTCCCGCTCGTCGCGGGCGAAGAGCTTCATCAGCAGGCCGACGCCGAGGTCGAAGCCCTCGAGGAACAGGTAACCGGTCCACAGGACCGCGATGAGCACGAACCAGACGGTGGGCAGGACGTCCATCAGAACTCTCCCGGATGGTGGCGGAACGGGACGGTGTCAGTAGGCGAAGGCGAGGACATCGCTGTCCTTCCCGTCGTCCGGGCCGTGGTCGGCGTTCGGCCCCTCGTCGTCGTCGGAGGCCGGGGCGCCGGCGTGCGCCAGCTCCGGCATCGCCGCGGCCACGCCGCCGCGGATGAACTTGACCAGCAGACTCACCTCGACGACGGCGAGGACCGCGTACACCGAGGTCAGCACGATCAGGGAGAACAGCACCTCCCCGAAGGAGACGCCGGGCGAGACGGCGGCGGCCGTGTACATGAACACCTGGTCCACCCCGCTGAAGTCCGGGTTCGGGGCGACGACGAATGGCTGCCGGCCCATCTCGGTGAAGATCCAGCCCGCCGAGTTGGCGCCGAACGGGGCGAGGATGCCGAGCACCGCGGAGACCATGAGCGGCCTGGACAACGGCACGGTGCCCTTGCGGGTGATGATCAGGCCGATGAAACAGGCGAGCGCGGAGAGGCCGCCGAAGGTGATCATGAGGCGGAAACCCCAGTAAGTGACCTCCATGACGGGCACGTACTGGATCGGTTGGCCGGCCCGCGCCCCGTACTTGGGATCGTTGGGCAGGGTGGTGCCGTACTTCTGCTGGTACTCGGGCACCAGCTCGTTGACGCCCTTGACCGGGGTGGTGAAGTCCCCGTTGGCGAGGAAGGAGAGCACGCCGGGCACCTCGAACACGGCGACCATCTTGGAGCAGTCGCGGGAGCCGAGCTGGCCGACGGAGAGCACGGAGAACTGCGTGCCCGAGTGGCAGGCGGCCTCGGCGGCGGCCATCTTCATCGGCTGCTGCTGGAACATGAGCTTGCCCTGCGCGTCGCCGGTGATCGCCGTGCCGGCGAAGGCGACGACGGCGATCCAGCCGCCGATCACGAGGGTGCGGAACCACACCTTGTGCTCGATCACGTCGCGGCCGGCGCCCTTGCCGGAGCCCGGGATGACGTAGCCCTTGGCGTCGACGGTGTCGATCCCGTCCTTGCGCCGCCGCCACAGGTGGTACCAGCCGACGCCGAAGAGCATGGCCCCACCGACGGCGAAGGCGCCCGTGATGGCGTGGGTGAAGGCGACGAGCGCGGTGTTGTTGGTCAGGACGGCGACGACGTCGGTCATGTGCGGGCGGCCGTCGATCATCTGCACGCCCACGGGGTGCTGCATCCAGGAGTTGGCGACGATGATGAAGTACGCGGAGCCGATCGTGGCCAGGGAGGCCAACCAGATGGTCGCGAGGTGGATGCGCGGAGGCAGCCGCTTCCAGCCGAAGATCCACAGGCCGAGGAACGTGGACTCGACGAAGAACGCGAGCAGCGCCTCCATGGCGAGCGGTGCGCCGAACACGTCGCCGACGAACCGGCTGTACTCGCTCCACGCCAGGCCGAACTGGAACTCCTGCACGAGCCCGGTGGCCACGCCCATGATGAAGTTGATCAGGAAGATCTTGCCCCAGAACTTCGTCATCCGCAGGTAGTGCTCGGCGCCGGTGCGGTGCCAGAGGGTCTGCATGACGGCGACGCTGAGGCCGAGTCCGATGGTCAGCGGCACCATGAGGAAGTGGTAGACGGTGGTGATCCCGAACTGCCACCGGGCGATGTCGAGGGGGTCCATACCGTGCGCTCCTAGACCGGGTGAATCATGAGCTCGGCGCGGCGTCCGTGCCGCACCGCTTGTTTTCTACATCTCGTAGAATACTCCGCTTCTACCGAGTGTAGAACAACCCGTCGTCGCACGGTAATCTAGTGACCAGTACGACATCGTCGCGGGTGCCCGATCGGGCACCCGCCATCAGTGTAGAGGGGGAACCATGGCGTCCCTGGGGGACCTGGAGCGTTCCATCATGGACCTGTTGTGGTCCAGCCCGGAGCCGTTGACGGCCACCGGACTGCGGGACCAGCTGGCCGACAGCCCCGACGCGGCCGCAGGCCGCGAACTGGCGGTGACCACCGTGTTGACGGTGCTCTCGCGGCTCGAGAAGAAGGGTCTGGTGGCCCGCAGCCGCACGAGCCGGCCCCACCAGTACCGGGCCGTCTCCAGCCGCGAGGCGCACACCGTGTCCCTCATGAACGAGGTGCTGGGGCAGGCGGCCGACCGGGACGCCGTGCTCAGCCGGTTCGTCGGTTCGATGTCCGAGGAGGACGCCACCCTGCTGCGCGAGATCCTTCGCGGCCGCGACTGATGTCGACATGGTCCGCACCGGCCTGATCCTCGGGCTGCTGGCCCTGCTGCTCGCGTGGCCGGTGCCGATGATCCTGGTCCGGGCGCGATGGACGGCCCGCAGCCCGGCGCTCGCACTCGTGCTGTGGCAGGCGATCGCGCTCTCCGGCGGCATGTGCATGATCGGCGCCCTGCTCGCCTTCGGACTGGCCCCCGCCGGGCACGACCTGCTCTCCGCGTCCTCGTCCGTGCTCGACGCCGTCGACCACGGCATCGACCTGAGCACGACGCTGGGCGTCGTCTCGGTCTTCGCCCTGTGCGCGGCGGTGCTGCTCGGCGGCCACCTGCTGCTGACCCTGGCCCTGACGTGGCGGCGGATCAGCCAGCGCCGGCGCGCGCACCGCGACGCACTGCGTCTGCTCGGGCGGCCCGCGAAGCAGGACGACACGGGGTACGGCGCGGTGCGGGACGGCGCCGTGCAGGACAACACGCTCGTCGTCGAGCACCCCACTCCCCTGGCCTACTGCCTGCCCGGGGGCACCAAGTCCGTCACGGTGCTCTCGGACGGGCTGCTGCAGGCCCTGGCTCCGGCCGAACTCGACGCGGTCCTCGCCCACGAGCATGCCCACCTGACCCAGCACCACCACCTGCTGCTGCTCGCCTTCGCCGCGTGGCGCTCGTCGCTGCCCTGGCTGCCGACGTCGCGTCTCGCGCTCGGTGCGGTCACGGACCTGGTGGAGATGCTGGCCGACGACGACGCCCTCCACACCGTGGACCGGACGACCCTCGTGCGCGCCATCGCCATCGTCGGCGGCGCCTCCGGGAGCACCGGTTCGCGGGCGACCGGTGCCACCGCGGGCACGCAGGCCGAGCGCGTCGCGTCCGTCGACCCCGTGGTGCGGGTGGACGGCGTGGAGGCCGATGCAATGGCGACGCCGCGCCGGGTCACCCCGGCCCGGGTCACGCGGCTGCTGCGACCCCCGGCACCGCTCGGGTCCCTGCCCCGGGTCGTCGTCGGGCTGATCTCACTCGTGCTCGTCCTCGCCCCGGCGGCCCTCCTCGCCTGAGGACGGCTCGCGTCAGGACACCCCTTCTCAGGGCGCCGCTCGTGATGATGCTCGGCGCTCAGGCGTCGATGCGGTCCCGGTCCAGCGACGCGGCGCCGGCGACGATGAAGTCCTTGCGCGGGGCGACGTCGGAGCCCATGAGCAGCTCGAACACCGTCTCGGCGGTCGCGGCCTCCTGGTAGCGCACGCGGCGCAGCATGCGGTGCCGCGGGTCCATCGTGGTCTCGGCCAGCTGGTCGGCGTCCATCTCCCCGAGCCCCTTGTACCGCTGGATCGGCTCCTTGTAGCGGCGCCCGGACTTCTCCAGGCCCGCGAGCACGCGGTGCAGCTCGGCGTCGGAGTAGGTGTAGACCGTCTCGTTGGCCTTGCCGCCCGGGTTGACGATCTCCACCCGGTGCAGCGGGGGCACGGCCGCGTAGACCCGGCCGTCCTCGACCATGGGGCGCATGTACCGGAAGAACAGGGTGAGCAGCAGGGTGCGGATGTGGGCGCCGTCGACGTCGGCGTCCGTCATCAGGATGACCTTGCCGTAGCGGGCGGCCGACAGGTCGAACGTCCGCCCGGATCCGGCGCCGACCACCTGGATCAGTGCCGCGCACTCGGCGTTGGAGAGCATGTCCCCGATCGAGGCCTTCTGCACGTTGAGGATCTTGCCGCGGATGGGCAGCAGCGCCTGGTAGTCCGACGAGCGGGCGAGCTTGGCGGTGCCGAGCGCGGAGTCGCCCTCGACGATGAACAGCTCCGACTTCTCGACGTCGTTGACCCGGCAGTCGGCGAGCTTGGCCGGCATGGTGGAGGTCTCGAGCGCGTTCTTGCGGCGCTGCGTCTCCTTGTGCTGCCGGGCCGAGACGCGGGACTTCATCTCGTTGACGATCTTCTCGAGCAGCGCGTTGGCCTGGGT
This sequence comes from Tersicoccus mangrovi, assembly GCF_036881825.1. Lineage (NCBI taxonomy): Bacteria > Bacillati > Actinomycetota > Actinomycetes > Micrococcales > Micrococcaceae > Tersicoccus > Tersicoccus mangrovi. The sequence continues at coordinate 398,517 of NZ_JBAJMW010000004.1, forward strand.
CTTCTCGGCCCGCGCGGTCGAGGTCAGCTTCGCCGTCAGGGCCTTCTCGACCACCCGGGAGACGATGCCGCGCACGGCCGAGGTGCCGAGCACCTCCTTGGTCTGGCCCTCGAACTGCGGCTCGGCGAGGCGGACGGTCAGCACCGCGGTGAGGCCGGCGAACACGTCGTCGCGCTCGACCTTGTCGTTGCCGGCCTTCAGGCGCCGCGCGTTGGTCTCGACGGCCTTGCGGAACGTCTTGAGCAGCGCCTGCTCGAAGCCGGCCTGGTGCGTGCCGCCCTTGGGGGTGGCGATGATGTTGACGAAGCTGCGGATCGTCGTCTCGTAGCCGATACCCCAGCGCAGGGCGACGTCGACCTCGCAGTCGCGGGTGACCTCCGTGATGCGGGAGTGGCCGCTCTCGTCGAGCACGGGCACGGTCTCGGTGAAGGAGCCGCTGCCGTGGATGCGCCACGTATCCGTCACGGACGCGTCCACCGCGAGGTAGTCGGCGAACTCGGCGATGCCCCCGTCGTGCTGGAACACCTCCTCCGCGACGCCGTGCTCACCGGGGGTGCCCGGCACGCGGCGCTCGTCGCGGATCGTGATCCGCAGGCCGGGCACGAGGAACGAGGTCTGCCGGGCGCGGGTGATCAGCTCGTCGTAGTTGAATCGGGCGTCGGGGGTGAAGATCTGCCGGTCGGCCCAGTAGCGGATCCGGGTGCCGGTGACGCCGCGCTTGGTCTTGCCGACGACGTCGAGGGTGGTCGCCTCGTCGAAGGGGGCGAAGACGGCGTCGGCGGTGGGGCGGGGCCCGCGGTCGGTGAAGCGGCCGGGCTCGCCGCGGCGGAAGGACATCTGGTAGGTCTTGCCGCCACGGTCCACCTGGACGTCCAAGCGGGAGGAGAGGGCGTTGACGACGGAGGCGCCGACGCCGTGCAGGCCGCCGGAGGCGGTGTAGGAGCCGCCGCCGAACTTGCCGCCGGCGTGCAGCTTGGTGAAGACGACCTCGACGCCGGTCAGGCCCGTGCGGGGCTCGATATCGACCGGGACGCCGCGGCCCTCGTCGTGGATCTCCACGGAGTTGTCCGCGTGCAGGATGACGGTGATGGACTGGCCGTACCCGGCGAGGGCCTCGTCGACGGAGTTGTCGATGATCTCCCAGAGGCAGTGCATGAGGCCCCGGGAGTCGGTCGACCCGATGTACATCCCGGGTCGCTTGCGCACGGCTTCCAGCCCCTCGAGCACCGACAGGTGCCGGGCGTTGTATTCCGAGCGCTGCGCAGTCACGTGATCCTGGTTCCCTTTCGTGGGGGGTGTGCCGGGGCCCGGCTTCTCGATCCTAGGCCAGCGTGCGGGCCTTCCCGGGCAGGCACACCCGGTACGCGGTCAGCGAAAGAGTGGCGCGGTTGAGATGACTCGGGCCATGCGGGTGGTTGTATGGAGTACAGCATCCAGCGAGGAGGTAGCGATGAGTACAGCAGTGGCAGACCGGGAACTGACCGCCATGGACCGGTGCGACAGTTGCGGGGCGCAGGCGTACGTCCGCGTCGTGCTCGAATCCTCCGGGGGCGAGCTGGCGTTCTGTGCGCACCACGCGCGCAAGGTGGAGGCCCGTCTGCGGCCCCTGGCCGCGTCGTGGCAGGACGAGACGGACCGCCTCCGGGAGACACCCGCGACGGCGTCCGAGGACTGAGCCGACCGGCGACACCGTCGCCCGCCGGACCGACAGACTGACACGAGGCCCGCTCTCCGTTCGGAGGGCGGGCCTCGTGCGTGTCCGGTCGACGCCGCAGATCGGGCGGCAGCGCAGGCCGCGTGGCGACGTCGCACGGTGACAACGCAGGAGGCCCGCTCCCCTGTCGGGAACGGGCCTCCTGCGTGTCCGGGTATGCACGGCGCGGGATCTCAGTCCAGGTAGTCGCGCAGCACCTGGGACCGCGACGGGTGACGCAGCTTGGACATGGTCTTGGACTCGATCTGGCGGATCCGCTCGCGGGTCACGCCGTAGACCTTGCCGATCTCGTCGAGGGTCTTGGGCTGGCCGTCGGTCAGGCCGAAGCGCATCGCGACGACGCCGGCCTCGCGCTCGGAGAGCGTGTCGAGCACCGAGTGCAGCTGCTCCTGCAGGAGCGTGAAGCTCACCGCGTCCGCGGGAACGACCGCCTCGGAGTCCTCGATGAGGTCGCCGAACTCGGAGTCGCCGTCCTCACCCAGCGGGGTGTGCAGCGAGATCGGCTCACGACCGTACTTCTGGACCTCGACCACCTTCTCGGGGGTCATGTCCAGTTCGAGCGCGAGCTCCTCGGGGGTGGGCTCCCGGCCGAGGTCCTGCAGCATCTGCCGCTGGACGCGGGCCAGCTTGTTGATGACCTCGACCATGTGGACGGGGATACGGATGGTGCGCGCCTGGTCCGCCATGGCGCGGGTGATCGCCTGCCGGATCCACCAGGTGGCATAGGTGGAGAACTTGAAGCCCTTGGTGTAGTCGAACTTCTCGACCGCGCGGATGAGACCGAGGTTGCCCTCCTGGATCAGGTCCAGGAACAGCATGCCGCGGCCGGTGTAGCGCTTGGCGAGGGAGACGACGAGGCGCAGGTTGGCCTCGAGCAGGTGGTTCTTGGCCCGCTTGCCGTCGTGGATGATCCACTTCAACTCGCGCTCGAACTTCTTGTCCAGCGCCTTGCCGGCGCCGTCAGCCTGCAGGTCCACGAGCTTGTGCTCGGCGTAGAGGCCGGCCTCGATGCGCAGCGCGAGCTCGACCTCCTGCTCGGCGTTCAGCAGCGCGACCTTGCCGATCTGCTTGAGGTAGTCCTTGACCGGGTCCGCGGTGGCCCCGGCGGAGACGACCTGGACGGCGGGAGCGTCGTCGTCGTCGGCGTCCGAGTAGACGAAGCCGGTGCCGGTGCTCTCCTCGCGCTTCGCGGCGGTGCCGTTCGCGGTGGAGCTCTGACCGTTCTCGTCGTCGGAGGTGGTCGCGTCGTTGTCGCTGGGCCGCGAGTCGTCCTCGTCGTCCTCGGGCACCGTGGCCTCGGCCTCGGCGTCCAGGTCCGTCTCGACGGGCTCCGAGTCCTCCATCGTGTCCTCGCCCGCGGTCTCGAGGTTCTGGTCCTCGTCCGCGGCCGTGGTCTTCTTCCGGGTCGTCGCGCGCTTGGTGGTCGTCGACTTCGCGGCGGCGGTCTTCCGGGTGGTCGTCTTCTTCGCGGTGCCGGCCGTGGCCGTCTTGGCGGCGGTGGACTTCGCGGCCGGCTTGGCGGCGGTCCTGCTCGTGGTGCCGCTCTTCCGGGCAGGCGTGCGAGCGGCCCGCTCCTCGGTGAGGGTGGCCGTCGTCTCGTCGGATGCGGTACTGGACTTCTTCGCCGGTGACACTGAAAACCTTTCGCAGACTGTCCGCGGCGCCCCGAGACTGGGTAACACCACTATGACCCTGTCAAGTCCGTCGCACGGGCGCACTTGAAGGGTCTTGCTCCTTCAAACACCGGTACTCCCCGGAATGTTCCCCGGGCCACCGGTGTGCGGTGGGGAGAGGGAGCAACGGGAGCATCGTGCTGGGTGCCGCGGATGCGGCTGAACGGACTCGAAGGGTCGTCCGTCCATTGTGACACGACAGCTTCCCGGACGGCACATCGGGCGCTCGACGCGCCGACTCACGCGGCGTCGTGACCGTCGGCCTTCCACGCCGTCGACCGGTGCCGGGCCCATTCGTGCACCTGGCCGAGGTCGAGGAAGCGGTCGAACAGACGCGCCAGCTCGTACCGGGGATCCACCAGCAGCGCGGCGTCCAGGCAGTGGTGGGCCCGTGACCCCCGTCCGCGGGCGAACTCGATCCAGCCGAGCAGCGTCAGCGTCGCGCACCGCGCCTCGCCCTCGGCGTAGAAGGCGAGCGCCTCGAGCAGCCGGTGGGCGGCGTTCAGCCGCGTCCAGTCCGGCGCGAGCGCCACCGTGCCGGTGATGACGCACGCGAGCAGCGGCAGGCCCCCGGCGCGCAGGCAGGCGTCCCGGTCCCGTGCCTGGCGCGCGCAGCTCTCCGCCGCGCTGCTGCCGCCGGTGGCCCCGAGATCGTCCGGCAGCCGGTCGTTCGCACGGTCGCCGTCGGGCTGCTGGTCTTCCGGCAGGTCGCCGCTGCCGGTCCCGGGAACCCGTCCCGGCTCGGGGTGGCGGCCATCTCGCTCGGGGTCGCTCCGCGATGGTGCACCCTCTGCGGGAACGGCACCCGGGCCGGCCCCGAGGAGCAGATCGGCGATGACCGGGGACGGCCCGACGGCACTCTGGAACAGCACGAGGTCCCGCACGGTGCGGGACCGCAGGCCGGCCAGCAGCCGGCCGGCGAGCTCGGGCTCGAGCGGTGGAGCCGGGCCGTCGGATGCCGCTCCGAGGACGGTCAGACCGTCCTCCCATGCGCCCGCCATCGCTCGCACCCAGGCGGGATCGGCCGGGTCCGGTCGTGGGCCGGGAGCGTGAACCGCGGACCAGCGCCTGACCTCCTCGGCGTCCGGGCCGGTGCCGGCCGGCGGGACAGCGGACTCCGGCGTCGTCCCCCACGTGTGGCCGGCGAACACGAGCTCGGTGTTGAGCACGCTGGAGGTGATGTCCGCCAGCGGCCGGCGACGGGACCACGGCGCGTCGGCGCTCGCCCGGTCGACGTGGCCCCAGCCGTCGTCGGTGACGTACAGGCAGTCCACGATCGCCAGGCCGAGGCGTTCGAGCGTGCGGACGAGGCGGTGGACGAGGACGGGCAGGCCGCTGCCGGGCCGGGGTCGGGCCGCGGTGTAGACGACGACGAACACGCCGTGCGGCGATCCGGGTGCCAGCACGGTGTGCACGTAGCGGGCGATCTCCGCGCCGACGGCCGCGGTGCGCCGGGGCGGCAGGTCCAGCCGCAGCAGGCCGCCGGCCGCTCCCCCGGAGTCGGCCAGCACCACGAGGCTCTCACGGGGCCAGTGCCCGATCCCGTGCGGCACATAGGCGAGCAGGTCCTCGGCGGTACGGATGGCGGCGGCAGGTGAGGGCGTCATGGCCCCACGGTGCGCCGTCGTCGCCGTGCCGCGGTCGGACGTCCGCCCGGATGTGGACAACCGCATCGCGACCGGCCGCTGGGGAGGGAGAACCGTCAGGCCGGAGCCGCGCGCCCCCGCACGAGGCTGCGCACCCGCAGCAGTGCCAGGCCGCCGACGAGGATCAGCACCCCCTGGACGCACAGCGCGATCCGGAACGAGTCGAGTGCGTAGAGGTCGCCGTGGGAGAAGCCGGTGGCCTTGAGCGCGTCCAGCACCAGGCCGATCAGGTACATGCTCACCAGCGCCGCGCTGAAGCCGCCGATGTTGACGATGCCGTTGGCGGTGCCCAGCCGGTGCGGCGGGTTGAACTCGCGGGCGAAGTCGAAACCGATCATCGACCCCGGGCCGCCCGCCGAGAGAACGACGACGAGGACGGTCAGCAGCCAGAACGGGGAGCGGCCGGGGTAGACGAGCACCGTCGTCCAGGCGAGGAGGATCGCGAGCGCGATGCCGAGCACGAGACGGGAACGGACGCGCGGCCGCACGGCCACGATCCGGCCGAGGAAGGGGCCGCCGACGGCGCCCGCCACCACGAACACCGTCATCAGGACGGCCACGCGCTCGGGTGCGACGCCCTGGGCGGACACGAGGAAGGGGTAGCCCCACGCCAGGATGAACACCTGACCGGGGAACTGGACCGTGAAGTGGCTCCACATGCCGAGCCGGGTGCCGGGCTCGGCGAAGGCGTCGGCGATCACCCGGCCCGTCTGCCGCACCGTCGGGGCGTGGCGGTGCATCCGGGCACCGGGCGGTTCGCTGCGCACGAGCGCCGCCGCGATCGCGGCCGCCAGGACCCCGAGGCCGGCGAGCGAGAGGAAACCGGCGGACCAGCCCCGGGCGCCGAGCAGGGCGGCGAACGGGATCGAGGAGATCAGCTGGCCGCCCATCCCGACGATGCCGGTGATCTGACTGAGCAGGGGCACCTGAGCGGGCGTGAACCACAGCGGCACCAGCCGGAGCACGGAGATGAAGGTCATCGCGTCGCCGGCGCCCACGAGCACGCGCCCGAACACCCCGGTGGGGATCGTGGTGGCGACCGCGAGCTGGAGCTGCCCGACCGCCATGAGGACCGCTCCCCCGGCGATCATCGCCCGCGAGCCGAACCGGTCCGCGAACACCCCCACCGGGATCTGCAGACCGGCGTAGACGACGAGCTGGATGACGGCGAACGCGGAGAGGGCGGCCGCGGTGGCGTCGAACCGGTCGGTCGCCGCGACGCCCGCGACCCCGAAGGAGGTGCGCTGTGTGATGGCGACCACATAGGCGGCGAGCCCGGCGATCCAGACGACCCAGGCTCGACGCGTTCCCACCCCGCCATCATCGCAGCCGGGAACTCCGCGTCCCGCACCGTGACGTCCTGACGGTCTCGCGGCCGCCGGTCACTCGGTGCTGCCCCTCGGTGTTCCTGCTCAGTGCTGCGGGGCGTCGCCGTCCGAGCCGTCGTCGTCGTGCTCGTCGGACTCGGCAGGCGGGGTGTCCAGGGTCAGCTGGTCCTTCTCGTCGCCGTCCATCGTCGCCAGGTAGGCCTCGACCGCGGCGCCGAGCTCGTCGGCGTCGGGCAGCTCGCCATCGGGACCGGCGAGCAGCGACCGGCGCGGCTCCTGGCCCTGCCGGTACTCGTCGTACTGGCGCTGCAGCCCGTGCACGAGCTCGCGCACGTCCTCGGACGCGGCGACCTGCTCGTCGATCGACTTCTCCAGCTCCCGGCCGGCCTCGCGCAGCCGGTCGGAGGGCAGCATCAGCGACGCGGCGGCGCTCAGGTGCTCAAGCCCGGTCACGGCCACCTGGGGGAACCGCGCCTCCGCGAGGTAGTGGGGCACGTGCACGGCGAAGCCGACCACGTCCTTGCCGGCCTCGGCGAGACGCACCTCGAGCAGCTGGCCGACGGTCGCGGACATCCGCGCGGTCGGCTTCCATGCCGAGATGCCGTCGATCAGGTCCGGCCGGTTCCCGTGCGCCGTGACCGCGAGCGGCCGGGTGTGCGGGACGGGCAGGGGCAGCGAGTGCACCCAGCTGACCAGCCGCACGTCGAGCTGCTGGACGAGGCCGACGACGGCGCTCGCGAACCTCTCCCACTGGTAGTCCGGCTCGAATCCGCTGAGCATGAGGAAGGGCTGGCCGATCTCGTCCTTGAGCACGTGCAGCTGCAGTCGCGGCTGTTCGTAGTCGGCGAAGTGGTCGCCGTCGAAGGAGATGACGGGGCGGCGGTCGCGGTAGTCGTAGAGGGCGTCGGCGTCGAACTCGATGACGAGTTCGTGCTCGAGCCGGTCGAGCAGCTCGGTGCGGATCTGGTCGGCGGCCTGACCGGCCTCGGCGGCTCCGGTCAACCCCATGATGAGGTTCAGACCCCGGATCTGCGGGGTGTGGACCAGGTCGGAGACCACCTCGTAGAGGGTGGACGGCTCCTGCACGGTGACTCCTCGATGGTCGCGACGGTGACGGGTTCCCGTGACCGTTGTTCTCGGCGCTCGCGGACGGCTCCGCCGTCGTGCACCTGTCTTTCCTCAACGTTCGCACGGGCACGGCGCATTCCCGCGACGGGTGGTCGCCGCGTGTTCGGTCGGTGCGCCGTGATTGGATCGAGACAGCACCGGACACCGACACGTCGAGGAGGAGCCCCATGGCTCGGAAGAACACGGCCGCGAAGAACAAGACCACCGACACCTCCGCCGGGCTCCCCACCGAGCCCGTCCGCATCGACGCGTGCCGGGAGGATCTGGGTCGCGTCCGGGCGGACGTCCTCGTGCTCGGCGTCGCGCAGGGCGCCGACGGCCCGGTGCTCCTCGACGGGCCGCTGCCCGCCGCGGAGCGCACCCGCATCGAGGCCGCGCTGCCCGCCCTCGCCGCCTCGGGCTCGCCCGACGAGCTGCTGCGCCTGCCCGCCGGTGACGGCATTCCGTCCGTGTCCGCGCTGGCCCTGGCCGGCGTCGGCCGGCTCACGGACGCCGGTCTCGCCCGGGCGGAGTCCCTGCGCCGGGCCGCCGGCTCGGCCGTGCGGCAGCTGGCCGGCTCGGCCACCGTCGTCCTCGGCCTGCCCGCCGCGACCGTCGAGGACGTCGCCGCGATCGCCGAGGGCGCCGCTCTCGGCGCCTACGCCTACACGCCCTACCGTCACGCGACGGCCGCCGGGCTGCGCGCCCCCGTCGAGCGCGTCCTGATCCCGACCGGTCTTCCGGGCCGGACGATCCGGCCGGCCTTCGACCGCGCGCGGGCGATCGGCGGCGGCGTCGGGTTGACCCGCTCGCTGGTCAACCAGCCGCCCCTGGACCTGTACCCCGAGTCGTTCGCCGACGCCGCCGTGGCCGCCGCCGCGTCCCGCCCGGTCACCGTCACCGTGCTCGACGACGAGCAGCTCGCCGCGCAGGGCTACGGCGGCCTGACCGGCGTCGGGCAGGGCTCCACGCGCGGCCCGCGCCTGGTCCGCGTCGACTACGCGCCCTCGGGGGCCCGCGCCCACCTGGCCGTCGTTGGCAAGGGCATCACCTTCGACTCCGGCGGGCTGAGCCTCAAGCCGCCGACGGGCATGACGACGATGAAGTCCGACATGGCCGGAGCAGCCGCCGTGCTCGGGGCCGTCCTCACCGCCGCGGACCTCGGCCTGAAGGTGCGCATGACCGGTTGGCTGTGCCTGGCGGAGAACCTGCCGTCCGCGACGGCCCAGCGCCCCTCGGACGTGATCCGAATCAAGGGCGGCCGCACGGTCGAGGTGCTCAACACGGACGCCGAGGGCCGACTGGTGCTCGCCGACGGTCTCGTCGCCGCGGGCGAGGAGAAGCCGGACCTGCTCGTGGACATCGCGACCCTGACGGGCGCCCAGATGGTGGCGCTCGGCACCCGGGTCAGCGCCGTCATGGGCAGCGACGGCGCCCGGCAGGCCGTCGTCGACGCGGCCGCCGCCGTGGGCGAGCAGTTCTGGCCGATGCCGCTGCCGGCCGAGCTGCGCAGCGGGCTGGACTCGACGGTCGCCGACATCGCCAACATCGGCGGCAAGTACGGCGGCATGCTGACGGCGGGACTGTTCCTGCACGAGTTCGTCCCCGAGGTCGACGGCAAGCGCGTGCCCTGGGCGCACCTGGACATCGCCGGTCCGGCCTTCAACGAGGGTGGGGCCTGGGGTTACACCCCGAAGGAGGGCACCGGTGTGGGGGTGCGCACACTCGTCTCCCTGGCGGAGTCCGTGGCACGTCACGGCGCAGTGCGCGAGTAGAGTCGGATGGCGCGCCCACAGTAGGGTGAAGCGCGAAACGACAGCCCGAGCAGGGGATGGTCCCTGCTCGGTGGACGAACAGGCGAGGGAGCATCCACGTGGCCGATCCGGCAGCTTCGCAGGCATTCGACATCCTGATCCTCGGCGGGGGCAGCGCCGGCTACGCGGCCGCTCTGCGGTCGGCCGAACTCGGCTTCTCGGTCGGGCTGGTGGAGAAGGGCAAGCTGGGCGGCACCTGCCTGCACAACGGGTGCATCCCCACCAAGGCCCTCCTGCACTCGGCGGAGATCGCCGAGAACGCGAAGACGGCGGAGAAGTACGGCGTCAAGGCCTCGTTCGACTCGATCGACATGCCCGCGGTCAACGCGTACAAGGACGGCATCATCGCCGGCAAGTTCCGCGGCCTGACCGGGCTGATCAAGTCCCGGGGCATCACCGTCATCGAGGGTGAGGGCAAGCTCACCGGCCAGGACACCGTCACCGTCGACGGCACCGCCTACACCGGCAAGAACATCGTCCTGGCCACCGGCTCCTACTCGCGCAGCCTGCCCGGCCTGGAGATCACCGGCAAGAAGGTCATCACCTCGGACCACGCCCTGACCATGGACACCCTGCCGAAGAAGGCCCTGGTGCTCGGTGGTGGCGTCATCGGTTGCGAGTTCGCCTCCGTGTGGAACTCGTTCGGCGTGGACGTGACCATCATCGAGGCGCTGCCCTCGCTGGTGCCCAACGAGGACGCAGCGATCGTCAAGCAGCTCGAGCGGGCGTTCAAGAAGCGCAAGATCGACTTCAGCACCGGCATCCGGTTCGCCGGCGTCGAGGAGACCGAGAACGGCGTGAAGGCCACCCTCGAGGACGGCAAGTCCTTCGAGGCGGACCTGCTGCTCGTCGCGGTCGGCCGTGGCCCGGTCACCGCGAACCTCGGCTTCGAGGAGGCGGGACTGACGATGGACCGCGGCTACGTCATCACCAACGAGCGGCTGCACACCGGCGTCGGCAACATCTACGCGGTCGGCGACATCGTCCCCGGCCTGCAGCTGGCGCACCGCGGCTTCCAGCAGGGCATCTTCGTCGCTGAGGAGATCGCCGGCAAGAAGCCGGTCGTCGTCGAGGACGTCAACATCCCGAAGGTCACCTACTGCGAGCCGGAGATCGCCTCGGTCGGTCTGACGGAGGCGAAGGCCAAGGAGAAGTTCGGCGACGACGCGGTGACCATCCAGGAGTACAACCTGGCCGGCAACGGCAAGACGTCGATCCTCGGCAGCGCCGGTCTGATCAAGCTCGTGCGCCAGGTGGACGGCCCCATCGTGGGCGTCCATATGATCGGCGCCCGCATGGGTGAGCAGATCGGCGAGGCGCAGCTCATCGTCAACTGGGAGGCGTTCCCCGAGGACGTCGCCTCCCTGGTGCACGCGCACCCGACGCAGAACGAGGCGCTCGGCGAGGCCGCGATGGCCCTGGCCGGCAAGCCGCTGCACGGCTGACACCTCACCCCCACACCACGCGAACATCACTCGTACACAGAAGAAACGGGGACGACATGTCTGAAACCGTCAGCCTTCCCGCCCTCGGTGAGAGCGTCACCGAGGGCACCGTCACGCGGTGGCTGAAGTCCGTCGGCGACGAGGTCGCCGTCGACGAGCCGCTGCTGGAGGTCTCCACCGACAAGGTCGACACCGAGATCCCCTCCCCCGTCGCCGGGGTCATCGAGGAGATCCTCGTCGAGGAGGACGAGACCGTCGAGGTCGGCGCCGCGCTGGTGCGGATCGGCTCCGGCGAGGGTGGTGCCGCGTCCGGCGGCGAGTCCGCGCAGGAGACCGAGCCCGCTGCCGAGCAGGAGACCGAGCCCGCTGCCGAGCAGGAGACCGAGCCCGCTGCCGAGCAGGAAGCGGCCCCGGAGCAGTCCGCGCCCGAGGAGTCCGCGCCGGAGCGGTCCGCCCCGCAGGCCTCGAGCCAGGACGACGCCGGCCAGCAGGGCGGCTCCGGCGGAGGCGAGAGCAGCGAGGTGACCCTGCCCGCGCTCGGTGAGAGCGTGTCCGAGGGCACCGTGACCCGGTGGCTGAAGGCCGTGGGCGACGATGTCGCCGTCGACGAGCCGCTGCTGGAGGTCTCCACCGACAAGGTCGACACCGAGATCCCCTCCCCCGTGGCGGGAACGCTGCAGGAGATCAAGGTTGCCGAGGACGAGACGGTCGAGGTCGGCGCTGTCCTGGCCGTGATCGGATCCGGTTCCGGCGCGCCGGCGACCGCCGAGGCGAAGGCCGAGCCCGTCGCCGCTGCCCCGTCCGGTGACCGCGAGGAGCCCGCCCCGGCGCCGAAGCAGCAGGAGGAGTCCGCTCCGGCGCAGCCGCAGCAGGCCGCTCAGCCGCCCGCGACGCAGGAGCCGGCCCAGCAGGAGGCCCCGAAGCAGCAGGAAGCCCCCAAGCAGGAGGCTCCGAAGCAGGAGGCCCCCGCGGCCGGTGCCGAGGCCGGCGGTTACGTGACGCCGCTGGTGCGCAAGCTGGCGCAGCAGCACGACGTCGATCTGTCCTCGGTGACGGGGACCGGTGTCGGTGGCCGCATCCGCAAGCAGGACGTCATCGAGGCGGCCGAGGCGAAGAAGGCGGCCGAGGCGGCCCAGGCCGCTCCGGCGGCTACGGCTCCGTCCGCTCCCGCCGCGGCGTCCGGTGCGGTGTCCGAGGAGAGCGCCCGACTGCGCGGCACCACCCAGAAGGCGCCGCGGATCCGCCAGGTCATCGCCCAGCGCATGAAGGAGTCCCTGGACGTCTCCGCGCAGCTGACCCAGGTCCAGGAAGTGGACATGACCCGCATCGCGAAGCTGCGTGGGCGGGCCAAGGACCAGTTCGTCGCCCAGGAGGGCGTCAAGCTGACCTTCCTGCCGTTCTTCGCCAAGGCCGTGGCCGAGGCGCTGAAGCAGCACCCGAAGGTCAACGCGTCCTTCCACGCGGATTCCAAGGAGATCGAGTACCACGACTCCGAGCACCTGGCGATCGCCGTGGACACGGACCGAGGCCTGCTGGTCCCGGTGATCCACGACGCCGGCAACCTCAACCTCGCGGGCATCTCACGAGCGATCGCCGACCTGGCGGAGCGCACGCGCACCAACAAGATCGCCCCGAACGAGCTGTCCGGTGGCACGTTCACGATCACGAACATCGGCAGCGTGGGCGCCCTGTTCGACACGCCGATCATCAACCAGCCGCAGGTGGGCATCCTCGGCACGGGCGCGATCGTCAAGCGCCCGGTGGTGGTGACCGACCGTGACGGCAACGACACGATCGCCATCCGGTCGATGTGCTACCTGTCGCTGACCTACGACCACCGCCTGGTCGACGGCGCGGACGCCGGTCGCTTCCTGCAGTCGCTCAAGCAGCGGCTCGAGGAGGGGGCATTCGAGTCCGACCTCGGGCTCTGATCGCACGACATCGCCACGAACGGGGCGGGAGCGCAGCGGCGCTCCCGCCCCGTTCTGCGTGTCCGGCCTGACGCCTGGTCAGGCGACGGGCTGCGCGCCCCCGAAACCGGCGCCACGCGGTCGCCCTCAGAACCTCGCCAGGAGACCGTCGCGTCAGGCCGACCGGTCGCGGCATCCCCCGAAGACCCGTGACCGGCGACGCGAAGCCTGATGCAGACGGCTGCGTCACCGTCCCGATGCCTGCACGCGGTCGATCCGCCATCGGCCACCCGACCGCGTCAGGTGCAGGTCGACGTCCTGCACGGGCGACGCCGCGACCGTGCGCACGAGCGCCCCGCGACCGTCGAGCTGGCGGTACCCCGAGAAGCGGGCACAGATACGCACCACGGCCCGTTCCGTGGACTCGGCCGGTGCGGCGATGCTCCGGGCACAGGTGACCTCGATTCCGAGGCCGTCGAGACGCCCCGACGCCGCGATCAGCGCGGCCGCGGCAGCGTGATCCGCGGCAGCGGCCGGCGACCCGGGCACGGTGACGTCGGCCAGCCGGTCCCAGCTCCCGTCCCGGAATGCCCGAGCCCGCGCCATCGTCAGCGCACGGGCGGCCGCCACCGGGTCGGCCGAAGCGACCGGGTCGGGCTGCGGCGAGGTCGGCGTCGGGAGTGACCCCGTTGCCCGCGGACTCCGCGATGCCGGCGCGTTCGTCCCGGGTGAGACCGCACGCGGCGACACGAGCGCCGGGGACGGGCGCAGGACCTCCGTCGGGGCCGACGAACCCGTCGGATCTGTCGACGACCGAGCGGCCGGCGGCCGGCTGGCCCTCGAGAGCGCGCCACCCGTGCCCGGCGTCGGGGTCGCCAGGGCCGCTCCTCCCCCGAGCGCGGCGGCCAGCAGCACCGCGACCAGTACCCATCGACGGCGGACCACGGGGCGGGGCGAGCTGCGGCGTCCGAGCGGAGCCGCGGTCGGACCGCCACCATCACGGCGACGTGCGGCATACGGTTCCCAGGACCGGGCGGCCGCTCGCGACGTCCCCGGTCCGTCCGCCCGGATGGAGCGTCGTCGCCTCCGTAGCGGCGCGTCCATCCGGGTCACCAGCTCCGGTCTCACGCTGGCATGCGCGCTGGCGTGCAGGTCCACCGGTTCGGGCGGCGCGGACGCGAAGACGCCCCGGGCGAGTTCGGCCGCACCCGGACGCATCCCGGGATCGGGGTCGAGGCCCCGGTCCAGCAGCACCGCCAGTTCTCGCGGCACCGCAGGCACAAGGATCGGCAGGGGCGGCCGGTGCTCGGCAGGCCCGGGGACGCGGCCCGTGAGGCAGAACCAGGCCAGAGCCGCCAGCGCGTACACGTCGGCCGCCGGTCGCAGCAGACCCTCCGACGTCACGGCGGGGTCGCGGAATCCGTCGGTGCCCGCGTCCGGCGGCCCGGGTCGTCCGGGCCTGCCCGCCAGCTCCCAGTCCGCCAGCACGGGGCGGCCGTCGATCGCGAACAGCACGTTGCCGGGGCTGACGTCCCCGTGCGTGAGCCCCGCGGCATGCCCCACGGCCAGCAGCTGAGCCAGGGGAGCGACGACGGTCACGGTCTCCCCGGGGCTGAGCGGTCCGCGAGCCGCGACCACCTCGGCCAGGCTGCCCCCGGGCAGGTGGTCCATGAGGACCGCGCGGTGTCGATGGTCGGGCAGTCCGCACCGGGCGATGGTCTCGCCGCGCGGGTGCGCGAGGTGGTCCTCCGCGATCGGTCCCAACGCGGCTGCCGCCGAGCCCAGGGTCGATGCGCGGTCCGCTCTCCCCGGCCCGGAGGATGGGAGCGTCGCCGTCTCGATGCGGGCGGCCACCAGCGTGCCGTCGTCACGGCGACGGACGAGCCACACCACCGACGAGCCGCCCTCGCCGAGGCGGCGCCGTGCTTCGTATCCGGGCAGCTCCGGCATCGTGGCACGGAGACAGCCCGCCCCGTCGGCCGGCCCTCGATCGCGTGCGTCCATGCCTGAAGTGTGCGCCGATCACCGGACGGTCCGCCGGAGTTATCCACAGTCCCCCTTCGCGGGACGCCCGGTGACGGACCGGTCGGTGTCCAGGGCTAGGCTGAGGGACATGACGTTGAGGTTCCCCCCTGCACGACTCGCCCCGGATTTCGTGGACTACCGCGAGGCCTGGGACGAACAGCAACGACTGCACCGGGCGGTGGCGGCCGGCACGGAGCCGAACACCGTGCTGCTGCTCGAGCACCCGCCCGTCTACACGGCCGGCAAACGCACCGAGCCGGCGGACTACCCGTACGACGGCACCGAGGTCGTCACGGTGGACCGCGGGGGCCGGCTCACCTGGCACGGACCCGGTCAGCTCGTCGCGTACCCCATCCTGCGCCTCCCCCAGCCCCTCGACGTCGTCGCCTACGTCCGGGCCCTGGAGACCATCATCATCGCGACGCTGCGCGAGGTCGGCGTCGAGGGCGTCACCGTCGAGGGCCGCTCCGGCGTGTGGCTGCCCGGCGACTCCCGCGGACCGGACCGGAAGATCGCCGCGATCGGCATCCGCGTCGCCGACGGCGTCACCATGCACGGCGTGGCCATCAACGCCACCTGCGACCTGCGTCCGTACGGCAAGATCGTGCCGTGCGGGATCGCCGACGCCTCCGTCACGTCCATCCTCGAGGAGACCGGTCGCGAGGTGACCCCCGCCGATCTCGCCCCGTTGTTCGAGGCCCAGCTCCTCGCCCACGAAGCCCTGCTCGTCGGCTCGGACGCCGCCGCGTCCGGCACCACGTCCCGCTCGGAAGGAGCGCTCCTGTGACCATCGCCCCCGAAGGCCGTCGCCTGCTGCGAGTCGAGGCCCGCAACGCGGAGACGCCCATCGAGAACAAGCCGGCGTGGATCCGCACCACCGCGAAGACGGGCCCCGAGTACAGCGACCTGAAGTCGCTCGTCCACTCCGAGGGCCTGCACACGGTGTGCGAGGAGGCCGGCTGCCCCAACATCTTCGAGTGCTGGGAGGACCGGGAGGCCACCTTCCTCATCGGCGGCGCCCAGTGCACCCGCCGCTGCGACTTCTGCCAGATCGACACCGGCAAGCCGGCCCGCCTGGACGTCCAGGAGCCCCGCAAGGTCGCCGAGTCCGTGGCCCGTATGGGTCTGCGCTACGCCACCGTCACCGGCGTGGCCCGTGACGACCTCGCCGACGAGGGGTCGTGGCTGTACGCGGAGACCATCCGCGCCATCCACGCGATGAACCCCGGCACCGGCGTCGAGATCCTCATCCCCGACTTCACCGGCCACGTCGAGCACCTGGACGCCGTGATCGACGCCAGGCCCGAGGTGTTCGCTCACAACGTCGAGACGGTTCCCCGCATCTTCAAGCGCATCCGTCCCGCCTTCCGCTACGAGCGGTCTCTCGGCGTCCTGACCCGGGGCCGCGAGCGTGGCATGGTGACCAAGTCCAACCTCATCCTCGGCATGGGCGAGACCCGCGAGGAGGTGTCGCAGGCGCTGCGCGATCTGCACGACGCCGGCTGCGACCTGATCACCATCACCCAGTACCTGCGCCCGTCACCGCGGCACCACCCCGTCGAGCGGTGGGTCAAGCCGCAGGAGTTCGTGGAGCTGCGGGACGAGGCCGAGGAGATCGGTTTCCTCGGCGTCATGAGCGGACCGCTCGTGCGCTCCAGCTACCGGGCCGGTCGCCTGTGGGCCACCGCGATGCGCAAGAAGGGCATGGCCATCCCTCCGGAGCTCGCCCACATCGGCGAGTCCGGGTCCACGCTGCAGGAGGCCGCGAGCGTGCTCTCGCGCGTGAGCTGACTCCCCTCCCGGCACCGGTGACGCGGTCGACCCCTGCGGGGCTCGACCGCGTCGTCGTGTGCGGACACGATGTCGCGGTGCGCGGATCGTTCCGGTTTCCGTGACGCGGCCCACGGCTACCCATTGACTTGATCGTGGCCCCGGGAAAGGATCGGAAGTGGACTTGGCAGCGGGGACCGAGCATTTCCGGGTCCGCGGGCTGGGTGATCGCAGGCGGCTGAGAACCAGCTGCCGGTACAGGAAGGAAGCACCTCCATGAGCACTAATCTCTCGATCGAACAGCTGCAGAGTGCGACCGTCATCGACCAGGACGGCGACAAGATCGGCGACGTCGGCCAGGTCTACGTCGACGACGCCACCGGCGATCCGAGCTGGGTCACCGTCCGGACGGGCCTGTTCGGCACCAAGGAGACCTTCATCCCCCTCGACCGCGCGCAGAGCGATGCGAATGGGCTGCGGGTGCCCTACGAGAAGAAGTTCGTCAAGGACGCGCCCAACATGGACGAGGACGAGCACCTCTCCCCCGAGCAGGAGGCCGAGCTCTACCGCTACTACGGCCTCGACGGCGGCACGGGCGGCGACGCCGGGCGCGACACGGGCCGCAGCGGAACCGCAGGCGTGGGCACCGGCACCGCCGCGGGCGTCGGCACCGGCACCGGAACGGCCAGTGATCGCACCGGCACCGAGGGCGAGTACACCGACGTCGATCGCGACGGCACGCGCGCCGGGCTCACCGGCACGGGTGACACCGCCGGGTACGCCACCCCCGGCACGGGCCGCGTGGACGACGCCCGCACGACCGGCACCTCGGGTGTGGACGCCGATGCAGTCGGCACCTCCGGGTACACCGCCGACCTCCGCGATCCCGACACCGCCACGACCGGCACGGCCACACCGGCGGGTACCGCCGGTCTCACCGACGCCGACCGGCACGGTCACGACGATCTCGGCGACGAGGAGATCGTGCGCCGCGAGGAGCGGCTGCGGGTCGGCACCGAGACGCGCGAGACCGGCCGGCTGCGGCTGCGCAAGCACGTAGTGACCGAGAACCAGACGGTGACGGTGCCCGTCGAGCGCGAGGAGGTCACGATCGAGCGTGAGCCCATCGCCGACGGCGAGGCGCACACCGGCGGCACCATCGGCACCGACGAGGAGCAGACCATCACCCTGCGCGAGGAGGTGCCGGTGGTCGACAAGGAGGTCGTCGACGCCGAGCGCATCGTCGTGCACCGGGACACCGTCCACGACGAGCAGACGGTCTCGGGCGAGGTGCGGCACGAGGAGGTCGACGTCGACCAGGACGCCACCACGGGTCTGACCGACGCCGACCGGACCGACACCCGTCGGCCGGACACCGACCGGTACTGATCCGCCTCTTCCCGTGATCCGGGGCCGTGCTCGGTCGAGCACGGCCCCGTTCCGTGTGTGCGGTCCGGCCCGGACGGGCGTGCTCTAGGATGGAGACGCTCCCGACCCGCGATCGAGGTACTGAACCGTGTCCACATCCCCGCAGCCGAAGAAGCGCCGGTTCGGCCGCAAGCCCACTGACGCGCCGAAGAAGCCGGGCCGCTTCGCCCAGATGCGGCAGGTCTTCACCATGACCCGCCGCCACGACCCCATGGTCGTGTGGGTCATGCTCGCCGTGTTCCTCGGCATCGTGGCCCTCAGC
Organism: Tersicoccus mangrovi; assembly: GCF_036881825.1. NCBI lineage: Bacteria > Bacillati > Actinomycetota > Actinomycetes > Micrococcales > Micrococcaceae > Tersicoccus > Tersicoccus mangrovi. Next base: position 416,639 of record NZ_JBAJMW010000004.1, read on the forward strand.
CTCCTCATCGGCCTCCTGATCAACAACGTCATCACGTTGCTCATCATCGGCATCGCACTCGGCGTGCTGGCCGCCATGGTCGTCCTGTCCCGCAAGGCCGAGCGCGCGGCGTTCGGCCAGATCGAGGGCCAACCGGGCGCCGCGGGTGCCGCCCTGACCACGCTCAAGCGCGGCTGGATCGTCGAGGAGCAGCCCGTCGCCGTGGATCCGCGCACCAAGGACACGGTGTTCCGCGTCGTCGGTCGCCCGGGCATCATCCTCGTCACCGAGGGACCGTCCCACCGGGCCCGCCGCCTCGCCGGCACCGAGCAGAAGCGACTCTCCCGACTGCTGCCGAACGTCGCCATCCACGTGATCGAGTCGGGACGCGAGGAGGGGCAGGTGCCCCTGCCGAAGATCTCCCGCGCGATCACCAAGCTCAAGCCGCAGCTGACCCGTCAGGAGGTCGGTGCCGTCGGCAAGCGGCTCTCCTCGCTCGCGCCGCGGCTGCCGATCCCCAAGGGCATCGACCCGTCCCGTGCGCGTCCGGACCGGCGCGCGCTGCGCGGTCGCTGATCCGCGACGAAGCACGACGTCGGCACCGCAGCCGACACGCACGCCACGCGCAAGGGCGGGACCACGGATACCGGTGGTCCCGCCCTCGTCGTGTGTGGACCGCGTCAGAACCGCACGAGCACCGTTCCGGCGGCCCGGTCGTGCAGGCCGCGCTGGTCCTGGTCGTTGATGAGCGCCGGCACCACGAGCACCAGCAGGAGCGTGCGCACCGCGGCCTTCCCGAGTCCCGGGGCCGTGCCGTCGAGACGCTGCAGCCGCATCCGGAACAGTCGGTGGCCGAAGGCGAAGCCGGCCGTGCCGACCAGCAGGATCTGCTCGATCGCGAAGATGCCGAGGACGGCGACGTTGTTGCCACCGAAGAATGCCGCGGCGACGAGGTAGCTCAGGCCCCAGTCGACGACCAGGGCCGCCACCCGACGGCCCAGGCGGGCGACCGATCCCGGTCCGCGCTCCGGTGCGCCGAGCCGCTGCCCGGGGTACGCGGAGGGGCGGGGTGGGCCCTGCAACCAGGACCCGATGTCACGACGATCGACCACGGTCCCAGCGTAGTCGCCGCGACACGCCCTCTGATCCGTGCGCTGGCAGGGCCCGTTACGTGCGTGAAACATCGGTGACACGTCCGGGCAAATCGGAGCCCGTAGGCTCGCAACAACAGCAGGGCCGGACGACGGAGACGTCGCCGACGGTCCGGCATCGGCGCGTCCCGTTCATGCGCCGCCCCCGCCTGACCCAGCGAAGGAGCACGGTAGATGTTCAACAGTGCCAGCGAAGTGCTGAGCTTCATCAAGGAAGAGGACGTCAAGTTCATCGACGTCCGATTCACCGACATGCCCGGCGTGCAGCAGCACTTCAACGTGCCGGCCGAGACCGTCGACGAGGACTTCTTCGTCAACGGCCAGCTGTTCGACGGCTCGTCGATCCGCGGCTTCCAGGGCATCGCGGAGTCCGACATGCAGCTCATCCCGGACCCGGCGACGGCGTTCATCGACCCCTTCCGGGTCGAGAAGACGCTGGCGTTGAACTTCTCGATCGTCAACCCGCGCACCGGCGAGCCGTACCACCGCGACCCGCGCGGCGTCGCCCAGCGCGCCGAGGCGTACCTGGCCTCGACCGGCATCGCCGACACCGCCTTCTTCGCTCCCGAGGCCGAGTTCTACGTCTTCGACGACGTGCGCTTCCAGAGCACCCCCGGCCACTCCTTCTACCGGATCGACTCCGAGGAGGCGCCCTGGAACAGCGGTCGCGAGGAGGAGGGCGGCAACCTCGCCTACAAGACCCCGTTCAAGGGCGGCTACTTCCCGGTCGCGCCGCAGGACCACCAGGCGGACCTGCGCGACGCCATGTGCATCGAGCTCGGCAAGGCCGGCCTGAAGGTCGAGCGGTCCCACCACGAGGTCGGCGCGGCCGGCCAGGCGGAGATCAACTACACCTTCACGACGCTGCTGCACGCGGCGGACGACCTGCAGAAGTTCAAGTACATCATCAAGAACACCGGCTGGGCCTACGGCAAGTCCGTGACCTTCATGCCGAAGCCGATCTTCGGTGACAACGGCTCGGGCATGCACTGCCACCAGTCGCTGTGGAACGGCGGCGAGCCGCTGTTCTACGACGAGACCGGGTACGCCGGCCTGTCCGACATCGCCCGCTGGTACATCGGCGGCCTGCTGGCGCACTCCGCCGCGGTCCTCGCCTTCACCAACCCGACGGTCAACAGCTACCGCCGCCTGGTCAAGGGCTTCGAGGCGCCGGTCAACATGGTGTACTCGCAGGGCAACCGCTCCGCCGGCATCCGCATCCCGATCACCGGCTCGAACCCCAAGGCCAAGCGCATCGAGTTCCGCGCGCCGGACCCCTCGGGCAACCCGTACCTGGGCTTCGCCGCGCAGCTGATGGCCGGCCTCGACGGCATCAAGAACCGGATCGAGCCCCCCGCCCCGATCGACAAGGACCTGTACGAGCTGCCGCCCGAGGAGGCCAAGGACATCCCCAAGGCGCCGGGCTCGCTCGAGGAGGCGCTGCTCGCCCTCGAGGCCGACAACGAGTTCCTGCAGGCCGGTGACGTGTTCACCCAGGACCTCATCGACAGCTGGATCGAGTACAAGCGCGAGGCGGAGATCCTGCCGCTGGCCGCTCGCCCGAACCCGTACGAGTACGAGCTGTACTACGGGGTCTGAGCACCACGGCACACGGCGACGGCCGCGCACCCACACGGGTGCGCGGCCGTCGCCGTCTCCGTTCCGGTCCTCAGACCTTCCCGTACTTCTTGTGTACCGCCTGCTTGCTGACCCCGAGCGAGACAGCGATCATCTCCCACGTCAGCCCCTGCAGGCGCGCGCGGCGCACCAGCGCGGCCTCGGTGCGGTCCAGCTCCTTCCGGGCCTCCGCCGCGGCGAACAGGGCATTCGTCGGGTTCCCGTCGTCACTCATCGAATCCACCAGCGTCCTCAACCGGTCCACCTCCATGCCGTCAACGCTAGGTGACGAACTCGCCCAAGTCAATCACGGTTGACGGATGCGCGGACGTACGCTCGTGCCGTGGATCCCGCCCTCGCCGGTGCGCGCGTTCCGCGCCGCGGTCGACGCCACGCCCGGCCTCACCCAGGCCCTCGTGCCCACCGGCGCCGGCCTGCTCGTCGTCGTGCGGGACGACGGCCTGGCCAGCAGTACCGGGACACCTGCTCAGGTGCCGTAGAAGCGACGCTCGAAGATGCCCCGGGCTCGCCGGGTGAGTCGGAGGTAGTCCTCCTCCAGCCGCGCGGCCGAACCGGCCGGATACCCGCACCAGCGAGCGACCGCCTCGAGCGCCCGACGGTCGGCGGGCAGCACGTCCGACGGCCGACCGGACCAGATGATCGTGCCGCAGCGGACCCGGCTGGCCAGCAGCCAGCTCTCCTCGAGCACGGCGGCGGCCTCGGCGGGAAGCAGATCGGCCTCCACCGCCGCGTGCAGGGCATCCAGCGTCGACGTCGTGCGCAGCTCCGGGACGGCGCCCGCGTGCTGCAGCTGCAGCAGCTGGACCAGCCACTCGACGTCGCTCAGTCCCCCACGGCCGAGCTTGACGTGCCGGGACGGATCGGCGCCGCGCGGCAGCCGTTCCGCCTCGACCCGCGCCTTGATACGCCGCACCTCCCGCACCGCCGCCGGATCGAGCTTCGCCGGGTAGCGGACCGGGTCGATCAGCTCGACGAACCGGGCGGCGAGGTCGTCGTCGCCGGCCAGTGGGCGCGCCCGCAGGAGCGCCTGCGCCTCCCACGTGTCCGCCCACCGGTGGTAGTACTCCCGATAGGAGGAGAGCGTGCGCACCATCGGCCCCTGTCGGCCCTCGGGTCGCAGCGCGGCATCGAGGGTGAGCGGGCGTTCGGCCAGCACGGGCGGGGTGCACCGCTGCTGCAGGAGCACACCGAGCCGGGCGACGATCGCCTCGGCGGCCTTCCGGGCCTCGGTGGGGTCGGCGTCGGGCCGCGGGTCGTGCACGTAGAGGACATCCATGTCCGAGCCGTAGCCGATCTCGCGCCCACCCTGGCGGCCCATCCCGACGACGAGCATGGCGGTCGGGGGCTCGGGCCGATCCTGCGGGTCCCCGAACACCTCCCGCTCCGCGATGTGCAGCGCACCGAGCACAGCCGCCCGGTCCGCGTCGGCGAGAGCACGCCCGACGGCGGCCTGGTCCAGCAGGCCGGCGGCGTCGCAGATCGCCGTGCGGAGGATCTCGCGGCGGCGGGTGAGGCGCACCAGCCGGATCTGCGCGTCGGCGCTGGCGTGCCGGGACATCTTCGAGCGGATCTCCGCCCACTGGGCCGCGAAGGGCACCGGGCGCAGCTCGTCGTCGTTGCCGAACCAGGCGACCGCCTCGGGCTCGACCTCGAGCAGATCGGTGATCAACCGCGAACTGGAGAGCACGTGACAGAGCCGCTCGGCGGCCGAACTGGAGTCCCGCAGCAGTCCCAGGTACCAGGGGCTCGTGCCGAGGGCCTCGGAGACGCGGCGGAACCCGAGCAGCCCCGCGTCGGGGTCCACCCCGTCGGCAAGCCAGCCGAGCAGCACGGGCAGTAGCTGCCGCTGCAGGGCGGCGCGCCGACTGACGCCCGCGGTGAGCGCCTCGATGTGCCGCATCGCGCCGCGCGGGTCCCCGTAGCCGAGCGCCGCGAGCCGGGCCTGCGCCGCCTCGGGGCTCAGCCGCACGTCGTCGGCGCTCAGGTGCGCGGCCGTGTTGAGCAGCGGCCGGTAGAAGATCCGCTCGTGGAGCGCCCGCACGTCGCGCTTGATGCGGGCCCACTCGGTCATCAGTGCCTCGGGGGCGGGGCGGACGGTCTCCTCGGGGGCGAGCAGCGCCTTCGCCAGCGCGCGGCGCGCGTGGTCGGACTCGGGCATCAGGTGGGTGCGCCGCAGGCGGACCAGCTGGATCCGGTGCTCGAGCAGGCGGAGGAACCGGTAGTGGTGTCCCATCTCCCGCGCGTCCGCCCGGCCGATGTACCCGGCGGAGGCCAGCGCGTCGATCGCCGCCGTCGTCGTCGCCACCCGCACCGACTCGTCGACCTTGCCGTGCACGAGCTGGAGCAGCTGGACGCTGAACTCGACGTCCCGCAGTCCCCCGGCGCCGAGCTTGATCTGCCGTTCCCGGTCCCTCGCCGGGATGTTCTCGCTGACCCGGTGGCGCATCGCCTGGACGGACTCGACGAAGCCCTCCCGCCCGCTGCTGGACCACACGAGCGGCCCGAGCGCCGCCCGGTACCGCTCGCCGAGCTCCAGGTCGCCCGCCGCGGGACGGGCCTTGAGAAGCGCCTGGAACTCCCAGTTCTGTGCCCACCGCTGGTAGTAGGTGACGTGGGAGGCGAGGGTGCGCACGAGCGGGCCCTCGCGGCCCTCCGGCCGCAGGTTCGCGTCGACCTCCCACAGCGCCGGTTCGGGCGCCGACGCCGAGATCACGCGGGCGACGCCGGCGGCCAGGGCGGTGCCGATGGTCACCGCCGCCTCGTCGGTCAGGGTGCTCCCGTCGGGGCGGGGCACCGTGTCGATGACGTGGATGACGTCGACGTCGGAGACGTAGTTCAGTTCCCGCGCGCCGCACTTGCCCATCGCGATGATGCACAGCCGGACGGCGGCGACGTCCTCCGCCGGATGGGTCGCGGTAGCCTCGGCGCGGGACACGGCGAGCGCGGCGTCGAGGGCGGCTGCGGCGAGGTCGGCCAGCTCGGCGCCCACGGCGGGCAGGAAGTCGAGCGGGTCGAGAGCGCAGACGTCGCGGATCGCCAGATCGGTCAGCAGGCGGCGGTAGGCCACGCGCAGCGCCACCCACGCGTCCGGGCCGGTCCGCCCGGCCACCGGCGTCTCCGCCTCCGGGTCGGCGTCGACGGCGGCCATCAGGGCGTCGCGCAGCCGCCCGGCGGGCACGGTCTCCGGCTCGGGCGCGAGCCGAGCGGTCAGCACGTCCAGGTGCTCGGGCCGGCGCATCAGGAACTCGGCGAGGGCCTCGGACGCACCGAGGAGCCGGAACAGCGGGAACGTGGCGCGGGCGGGCTGGTCGAGCACGGACCGCAGGTGCGGCCGGAGGGCGAGGAGCCGGACGAGGGACTGCAGCGCGAGGTCCGGGTCGGCCGCCTCGGCGAGGTCGGCGAGCAGGCGTTCCCGGTCGACGGTCTTCAGTTCCGGCGCATCCAGGAACCGGGCCGACTTCTCCAGGTCGGCGAAGCCGCCGCTGATCAGCTGGCGCGTCAGGCTCATCGTCGTCCTCAGAGCACGCTCAGGTGGCGCTCCAGCTCCCAGTCGGTCACCTGGCGCCGGTACTCGTTCCACTCCTCGCGCTTGTTCCGCAGGAAGTGCTCGAACACCTGCTCCCCGAGGATGCTCGCGACGAGCTCGGACTCCTCCATGGACCGGATCGCGTCGTGCAGGCTGGAGGGCAGCGGATCGTGACCCATCACGCGGCGCTCGGCCGTGCTCAGGGCGGAGATGTCCTCCTCGGCCGCCGGCGGCAGCTCGTAGCCCTCCTCGATGCCCTTCAGGCCCGCGCCGAGGATGCACGCGTACGCGAGGTACGGGTTGGCGGCCGAGTCCATGCCGCGGTACTCCAGGCGCGCGGCCTGGCCCTTCTCGGGCTTGTACAGGGGGATGCGGATGAGCGCGGACCGGTTGTTGTGGCCCCACGAGAGATAGCTGGGTGCCTCGCCGCCGCCCCACAGCCGCTTGTACGAGTTGACGTACTGGTTGGTGACGGCGGTGAACTCGGGCGCGTGCTTGAGCACGCCGGCCATGAACTGGCGGCCCGTGCGGGAGAGCTGGAACTGGGCACCGGCCTCGTAGAAGGCGTTCGAGTCGCCCTCGAACAGGGAGAAGTGGGTGTGCATGCCCGACCCCGGGTGCTCCGAGAAGGGCTTGGGCATGAACGTCGCGTAGGTGCCGCTCATCAGGGCGACCTCCTTGACGACGGTGCGGAACGTCATGATGTTGTCCGCGGTCTGCAGGGCGTCGGCGTACCGGAGGTCGATCTCGTTCTGCCCGGGGCCGGCCTCGTGGTGGCTGAACTCGACCGAGATGCCGACGGACTCGAGCATCGTCACCGCGGTGCGGCGGAAGTCCTGGGCCACGCCGCCCGGGACGTGGTCGAAGTAGCCGGCGCGGTCCACCGGCACCGGCTGGCCGTCGGGTCCGACCTCGTCGGACTCGAGCAGGTAGAACTCGGCCTCGGGGTGGGTATAGCAGGTGAACCCCAGGTCCGCGGCCTTCGCGAGGGTGCGCTTGAGCACGTGCCGAGGGTCCGCGGAGGACGGCTGCCCGTCGGACGTGCGGATGTCGCAGAACATCCGGGACGTCTTCTCCGTCTCCCCGCGCCACGGGAGGATCTGGAACGTCGAGGGATCCGGCACGAGCAGCATGTCCGACTCGTAGATCCGGGCCAGGCCCTCGATCGAGGACCCGTCGAAGCCGAGGCCCTCCTCGAACGCCCCCTCCACCTCCGCCGGGGCGAGCGCCACGGACTTCAGAGTGCCGACGACGTCGGTGAACCAGAGCCGGACGAAGCGCACGTCGCGCTCCTCGATGGTGCGGAGGACGAATTCCTGCTGGCGGTCCATCGGACCCTTCCTGACGACGACGGAGCGATCGTTGCCACTCTACTGGTCAGCCGTGCACGTCCGGCCGCGCCGGACGGGGCCGGCGACCGCCGTCGGGCGGGATCGTCAGTCGTCCTCGCCGGCGTCCCACGCGTCGTTGTTCGCCTTGACCTTCGCGAGCGCCTGCTGGGCCTCTGCCTCCGTGTCGAACGGGCCGAGCAGCTGCGTGTAGTCCGACTGCGCACCCTTCTCCACCTGGTGGGTGTTGACGTTGTACCAGTAGTCGGCCATGGCCGGTCTCCTTCGTCGCAGCGCCGGGCCGCGGTCGCGGCCCGGATCTCCATGCTAGGCGCCCGGGAATAGATCCGCGGCGGACGCGTTGACGCAGGTGATTCAAATTTCAACAACTTCATGAGAAGGACGCGCCATGCAGTTCGGCATCTTCACCATCGGTGACATCACCACCGACCCCACCACCGGGAAGACCCCCACCGAGCACCAGCGGATCAAGGACACCGTGAAGATCGCGAAGCACGCCGAGCAGGCCGGCTTCGAGGTCTTCGCCACCGGGCAGCACCACAACCCGCCGTTCGTCGCTCCGGGCAACCCGCCGACGCTGCTGGCCTATCTGGCGGCGCAGACGGACAAGCTCACGCTCTCGACCGCGACCACCCTGATCACCACCATGGACCCGGTGCGCCTGGCCGAGGACTACGCCTACCTGCAGCACCTGGCCGACGGCCGCGTGGACCTGACCATGGGCCGCGGCAACACCGGCCCGGTCTACCCGTGGTTCGGCAAGGACATCCGCCAGGGCATCAACCTCGCCGTCGAGAACTACAACCTGCTGTACCGGCTCTGGCACGAGCAGCACGTCGACTGGAAGGGCCGGTTCCGCACCCCGCTGCAGGACTTCACCCTCACCCCGCAGCCGCTCGACGGCGTCCCCCCGTTCGTGTGGCACGGCTCCATCCGGTCCCCCGAGATCGCCGAGCAGGCCGCCTACTACGGGGACGGGTTCTTCCACAACAACATCTTCTGGAACAAGGAGCACATCATCGCCATGGTGCAGCTCTACCGGCAGCGCTACGAGTACTACGGTCACGGCAAGGCCCACCAGGCCTACGTGGGCCTCGGCGGCCAGGCCTTCATGGCGAAGAACTCGCAGGACGCCGTCAAGCAGTTCCGCCCGTACTTCGACAACGCCCCGGTCTACGGCCACGGCCCCTCGCTGGAGGACTTCTCCTCGATGACACCGCTGACCGTCGGCTCGCCGCAGCAGGTCATCGAGCGCACCCTGTCCTTCCGTGACTGGGTGGGCGACTACCAGCGGCAGATGTTCCTCATCGACCACGCCGGCCTGCCGACCGACACCGTGCTCGAGCAGATCGACGTCTTCGGTGAGGAGGTCCTGCCGGTGCTGCGCAAGGAGTTCGACGCTCTGAAGCCGGCCGACGTGCCCGAGGCTCCGACCCACGAGTTCCTGGTCGACCGCCACGAACGCGGCGAGGACCCCGTGCCCGGTGGCGCCGAGGGCTCCCAGGCCTTCGCCGATGCCCGCGAGCGCGCCGAGAAGGCAGCGGCGAACGCCGTGCCGGCCGCGAGCGCCGCGGCGGGAGCCTGAGCCATGACCGAGATCCCCGACCTCACGGGCGGCCTGACGTCGTTCGGCGGCGAGGCCACCGACCCGTTCACCCCCGGCGACCGGCACCTGGTGGTGGTCTCAGGCGGACTGGGTGATCCGTCGTCGTCGCGTCAGCTGGCCGACCGGCTGGCCGCCGCCGCGGCGGACGCCCTGTCCGCCGAGGGCATCGTCCCGGAGGTCCACGTCGTCGAACTGCGCCTGATCGCCGTCGACATCGCCGAGGCGATGGTCAACCCGTCCCGTTCCGAAGCGCTGCAGTCCGCCCTCGACGAGGTGGAGCAGGCGGACGGCGTCGTCACCGTCTCCCCCACCTTCAAGGCCGGCTACTCGGGCCTGTTCAAGTCCTTCTGGGACCTCGTGGACAACGACGCGCTCCGGGGGGTGCCCGTGCTGCTCGGCGCGACCGGGGGCACGCCGCGCCACTCGCTCATGATCGACAGCGCGATGCGGCCGCTGTTCTCCTACCTGCGCACCCGCATCATGCCGTCGGCGGTGTACGCCGCCTCCGACGACTGGGGCGAGGTCGAGGGCGGCCAGGCCTCGGCACGGACCACACCCCTGCAGTCGCGCATCGACGTGGCCGGCCGGGAACTGGCGTCCGTGGTGGGACGATTGCCGGCCCGCCCTCGCCGGCACACCGGTGAGGCGAAGCCGTTGGAGGTGATCCCCTTTGACCAGCTCCTCCGTGGGGACCGCTGACGAGCCGGACGCCGCCCCACCCCTGAGCGCCGTCCCCCGCCCGGACGGTCAGAGCCGGAAGCCCGAGGCGTGGCGTGCCTACTTCGAGACCACGGCGGCACTCCAGGACCAGCTCGAGCGGTCGCTCCGGGCCGAGCTGGGCCTGCATCTGGCCGACTACAACCTGCTGCTGCTGCTCACCGAGGCGCCGGACCACCGGATGCGGATGGGCGAGCTCGCCGGCCGCATGGTCTTCTCCCCCTCACGGCTCACCTACCAGGTCCGCACCCTGGAGCAGCGGGGCCTGGTCGAGCGCTGTGCGACGCCGGGCGACCGGCGCGGCGCCGCGACGGTGCTCACCGACGAAGGCCGCCACCTCTTCCGGCGGGCCGCCGCTCTGCACGGGCGCGACGTGCGGGACCGGGTCCTCGACCGGATCAGCGAGCAGGAGGCGGACGTGCTGCTGCGCGTGTTCTCCCGGCTGGCGAACGCCCTGCACGAGCAGCCGTGACCGAAGCGCCCGCGTGGTGATCGTCGCCGGGACGGCCGTTCTCCGCCCCGGCGACGTCCACTGCGCGGGCGGCGTCCATTCGGAGCAGTTGGTGGTGGAGACCGGCGGTGGACACCGCCGGGAGCCTCTGGCAGGATGGAGCGGCTCGACGTCGGCTCCCGCAGGACGTCGCACACCGCCGGCCCGCATAGCGGAGCCGGCGACCGGATTCTTCTCGAGGAGACGTGGATGCGCCAGGGTCACCGACCCACCGCTCCGGGACGCGAGGTGGCCTTCGTGGCCTGCTGCGCGGCCCTGCTCCCGTCTGCCCTCTCCCGCTGATCCCTCCGGCACCGTCCGGACGGTCGCGACCTCCCTCCGTGTGAGCACGGCCCGGCGCGTCGACGCACGATCGACCGCCCGCACCCTGCTCCACCGATGACGGCAGACGGCTCTTCGCCCGTCCCACCTCCCGCCGAACACGCCGGCCCGCTGTCGCGCGCCAGGACCTCGTCCGGCCGGAGGCACGCCGCCACCCGGAAGACCACCACCATGCAGCCCCTCACCCTGTCCCAGATCCGTTACTCCTTCATCAACGCCAGCCGCTCCGAGTCGGCCCGGCTCACCCCGCCGCCCGGCTTCGACCGGCTCGACTGGGACGGCCTGGACGTCCTCGGCTGGCGCGACCCGAAGATGCCGCTGCGCGGCTACCTGGCCCTGCGCACCACCGACGGCCGGCTCGTCTCGGTGCTCCTGCGTGCACCGGCCGGCGGGGCCCGGAAGAACCGCGCCGTCCTGTGCGAGCTGTGCCGCTCGGTCGAGGCGACGAACGACGTCCTGCTGTGGGTCGCCCGCCGCGCCGGCGCCTCCGGGCGGAACGGCAACACGGTCGGCACCCTGATCTGCGCCGATTTCGCCTGCAGCGCCAACGTGCGCATCGCCCCGCCCGAAGGGGACATGCACCCCGACCCGCAGCTCGTCGTCGACCGACAGATCGAGGGGCTGATCGCCCGGGCCGACCAGTTCGCCCGACGCGTGAGCGAACGCTGAGGCCGCCGGTGCGGCGGGGTGGTGTCGCTAGAATCGAGAGATGCTCTCCACCCCGTCCACCGCGCCCGTCGGCTCCATCGTCCCGGGCACCCTCAGCCCCATCCGCACCGTGCCGGCCTCGATCCCGCGACCGGAGTACGTGGGCCGCACCGGGCCCGAGCGCGTCACGGCCTCGGACGTCAAGACGCCCGAGGTGGTCGAGCGGATCCGGCGGGCCGGTCGCATTGCCTCGCAGGCGATCGACGCGGTCGCCGAGCACATCGCCCCCGGCGTGACGACGGACGAGCTGGACCGCATCGGCCACGAGTTCATGGTCGCCCACGGCGCGTACCCGTCGACGCTGCACTACCAGGGCTTCCCCAAGTCGATCTGCACCTCGGTCAACGAGGTGATCTGCCACGGCATCCCCGACAGCACGGTGCTGGCCGACGGCGACATCGTCAACATCGACATCACCGCCTACAAGGACGGCGTGCACGGTGACCTCAACCGGACCTTCCTCGTGGGCGACGTCGACGAGGAGTCGCGCCTGCTCGTCGAGCGGACCGAGGAGTGCCTGCGGCGGGCCATCAAGGTCGTCAAGCCGGGCCGCCAGATCAACGTCATCGGCCGGGCGATCGAGTCCTACGCGAGGCGCTTCGGGTACGGCGTCGTCCGCGACTTCACCGGCCACGGCGTCGGGGAGGCCTTCCACAGCGGGCTCATCATCCCCCACTACGACGCGGCGCCCTCCTACGACCAGGTGATGGAGCCGGGCCTGACCTTCACGATCGAGCCGATGCTGACCCTCGGCACCATCGCGTGGGACATGTGGGACGACGACTGGACCGTGGTGACGAAGGACCACCGCCGCACCGCCCAGTTCGAGCACACCCTCGTGGTCACCGAGACCGGCGCGGACATCCTCACCCTCTCCTGACCCTCACGTCGTCCCCGCGGGGACGACCCGAGGGCTGCCGCCCGCCGGGACGACCCGGGCGCTCCCGCGGCCGCGGATCGCCTCCGGCGCGCTGAGCAGGCATGATAGGGACAGCACGCCGGCCCCGCGCCGGTACCACGGCCGTACCCGACCCGATGGAGCATCACGTGTCGCACGACGACGACGCCGAGAAGGCGATCAAGCAGGCCCGCAAGCGGGCGGAGAAGACCGAGAAGGAAGCCGCGCGCGCCGCGGCCGCTCCGAGCCACCACCGGTTCCGCGGACCGGTCATCGGCGTCGACATCGGCGGCACCGGCATCAAGGGCGGCATCGTCGACCTGGCGAAGGGTGAGCTGATCGGCGAGCGCTTCCGCATCCCGACCCCGAGCCCGTCGACCCCCGAGGCCGTCGCCGAGGTCGTCACCGAGGTCGTGGCCGAGCTGACCGGTCGCCCGGAGGGCCCCGAGCCCGAGGCGCCCGTCGGCATCACCTTCCCGGCGATCATCAAGAACGGCGTCGCCCGCTCTGCCGCGAACGTCGACCAGAGCTGGATCGGAACCGACGTCGACCGTCTGATGACCGAGAAGCTCAAGCGCCCCGTCGAGGTGCTCAACGACGCCGACGGCGCGGGCCTGGCCGAGGCGCAGTACGGCGCCGGCAAGGGCCAGCTCGGGGTCGTCCTCGTCATCACCCTGGGCACCGGCATCGGCTCGGCCTACATCATGGACGGCAAGCTCGTGCCGAACGCCGAGCTCGGCCACCTCGAGATCGACGGGTACGACGCCGAGAGCCGGGCCTCCGCCACCGCGCGCGAGCGTGACGGCCTGACCTGGGAGGAGTACGTGCCCCGCCTGCAGCGGTACTTCTCGCACGTGGAGTTCCTCTTCTCCCCCGAGCTGTTCATCGTCGGCGGCGGCATCTCCAAGCGCAGCGAGGACTTCCTGCCGCAGCTGGACCTGCAGACGAGGATCGTGCCGGCCACCCTGAAGAACAACGCCGGCATCGTCGGTGCCGCCCTGCACGCCGCACTGCGGTTCGACTACACGAAGAAGCGGTCGAAGGACTGAACGCTCGCGCCTGAGGCAGCAACCAGGACGGCCCCCGGCGTATCGCCGCGGGCCGTCCTCGTTCTCGCTCTTGTTCTCGTGGTCATGATTGACGTGGAGTCCGGTGGTGGCCGTGGCTTCCCCTCCGCGGCCACCACCGGCGTGTGGTGAGGGCTAGAACAGTCCGCCCTGGTCGGCCGTGCCGGCCGACGTGCGCCGCTTCCGCGGCTTCTTCGCCGGCGCCGCCGGCTCCTCCCGCTCCGGCAGCACGCTCGCGAGTGCGTCGTCGAAGTGCGTCTGGCCTGCGGCGACGTCCGCCTCGTGCCGCAGCAGCGAGATCGCCGCCTCGAAGTCCTCGAGGCTCTCGAAGCTCTGGTACACGCTCGCGAAGCGCAGGTACGCGATCACGTCGAGGCGCTGCAGGGGGCGCAGGATCGCCAGGCCGACGTCGTGGGCGTCGATCTCGGCGGCACCCGCGGCGCGGATCGACTCCTCCACCTCCTGCGCGAGCATCGCCAGGTCGTCCTCGGTGACAGGGCGGCCCTGGCAGGCCTTGCGCACGCCCGAGATGACCTTGTTGCGACTGAACGGCTCCGCGACGCCGGATCGCTTGAGCACGGTCAGGCTCGTCGTCTCCAGCGTCGAGAACCGCTTGCCGCAGTTCGAGCACAGGCGACGACGGCGGATCGACGCGCCATCGTCGACAATGCGGGAGTCCACGACGCGCGAGTCGGCCGATCGGCAGAACGGACAGTTCACGTCGTCACCTCCCCGCTGTTCCAGATCTCTTGTTCGAGACTGATCGAATCCGCGGTCCCGGACGGTCGAGGTCGAGCGGCGAGACCGGCATCAGCATATCCCACATGTAGTGGTGTGACCAGCGGATCGCCCCACATATAGTGGCTTCGGCTCCGTCGGACTGTCGGCCCGGACCGTCAGGCGAAGCGGATGTCGACGGCGTCGCCGTGCGCCGGCAGGTCCTCCGCGTCGGCGAGGGCCCGCACGACGGGGGCGACCTCCGCGAGCCCCTCCCGGCCGTAGTCGATGTACTGGACGGCCTTGAGGAAGGTCGTCGTGTTCAGCGCCGAGGAATAGGTGGCGGTGCCCGCGGTGGGCAGGACGTGGTTGGAGCCAGCGCAGTAGTCGCCGAGGCTCACCGGGCTGAAGGGGCCGATGAACACGGCGCCGGCGTTGCGGATGCGGCCGGCGACGGCGTCCGCGTCCGCGGTGTGGATCTCCAGGTGCTCGGCGGCGTAGGCGTCGCACACGGCGACGCCGTGGTCCAGGTCGCGCACCAGCAGGGCCCCGGACTGGGGCCCGGCCAGCGCGGTGGCGACCCGCTCGTGGTGCCGGGTGGCGGGGACGAGCTCGGCCAGTGCGGTGCGGACTGCGTCGATCAGCGCCGGGGAGTCGGTGATGAGCACGGAGGCGGCGTTGGGGTCGTGCTCGGCCTGGCTGATGAGGTCCGCGGCGACGAAGCGCGCGTTCGCGGTCTCGTCGGCGAGGATCGCGATCTCCGTGGTGCCGGCCTCGGAGTCGATGCCGACCCGCCCCCGCACGAGCCGTTTGGCCGTCGCGACGAAGACGTTGCCGGGTCCGGTGATCACGTCGACGGCCGGCAGCGGCGGCGCGGTGGAGCCGTCGGCGCGCTCGGCGCCGGGCAGGCCCCACGCGAAGGACGCGACGGCCTGGGCGCCGCCCATCGCGTACACCTCGCGGATGCCGAGCATCGCGGCCGCGGCGAGGATCGTCGGGTGCGGGCGCCCTCGATGGGCCTTCTGCGGCGGCGAGGCCAGCGCGATCGACTGCACGCCGGCGGCCTGGGCGGGCACGACGTTCATCACGAGGGACGACGGGTAGACGGCCAGCCCCCCGGGCACGTACAGGCCGACGCGGGAGACGGGCAGCCAGCGGTTGGCCACCCGGGCGCCGTCGGCCATCATGACCGCGGTGTCGGCCGGGCGGGTGGCCTCGGCGAAACGGCGGACCCGCTCGATCGCCGTCTCGAGGGCCCACTTCACGGACGGGTCCAGCTGGGCGAGCGCCTCGTCGAGGTGTTCCTCGGGAACACGCGGGTGCTCCAGCCGCACGCCGTCGAACTGCTCGGTGACGTCGAGCACCGTCTGCAGGGGCGCTCCCTGGAACCGCTCGAAGAGGGCGGTGACGGTGGCGGTCGCGTCCTGGGCGACGGCCGCGGCCCGGGGCATCGCCGCACGCAGGTCGCCGCCGGTCGCCGTCGACTCCCGCAGGTCCCGCACCGCGAACGCCACGTCGGCGCTCTCGCCGGTGCTGGAGACGCCGGGGCCGGAGAGGTCGACGGGCGCACCGGTGTCCGGAGCGCCGGTGTCCTTCAGGGTGGTGCGGTCGGGGACGGCAGCGGCATCGTTCACCCCACCATGGTAGGCGGGACGGCGGCGCCGCCCGTTCTCCCGTGTGAGGCGCTCGGACCGTGCTATTCCGGTGCTGCCGTTCACACGGTCGATCACGCAGGCGTTCACGGATGGTCGCAAACAGGATCCTCGGCACCGGGCCCGGCGTATCGTGAAAAGCGCCGGACCTGGTCCGGCGCACGTGAAGACCCCCCGAGCACCCCGACCCCGAGGTTGACCGATGACCACGTCCGGAACCAGCACCACCGGTACCGAGTCCGTCCACCGTGACGCGGAGCTGCAGACCCTGTTCAAGGAGGGCTTCCGGCGCCATGCCGCCGGCGTCGCCATCATCACCGCGATGCGTGACGGCGTGCCCTACGGCTTCACCGCCACGTCGCTCGCCTCCCTCTCCGCGGAGCCCCCGCGCCTGACGTTCAACATGGCGCTGACCGCCTCGTCGTGGCCGGCCATCGAGGCCGCCACCCACCTCGGCGTCCACTTCCTCGGCGTCGCCAACCAGCCGCTGGCTGACCGGTTCGCCCGCACACGGGACCGCTTCGACGAGAACAACTGGGACCTCGGCCCGCAGGGCGTCCCGGTGCTGCACGGCGTTCGCGGCTGGCTCGTGGGCCTGATCGAGGCGCGGATCCCGTTCGACAACAACGCGGTGATCGTCGCCCGCATCGTCGGCGGCGGCGCCCCGGTGGACGAGGACGGGGCCGATCCGCTGCTCTACCACTCGGGCCGGTACTACCTGGCCGGCGACCTCGAGTACGAGATCTGACCTCTCGGTCTGCTCCGCTCGCTCCACCGGTGCGCGCTGACGGGAACGCCCGTCAGCGGGCGCCCGCAAAAGCGGGTGGCCGCGGGACGCTCGCACCCATCGGCACCGCCTCGAAGCACCCGGCGCCGAGCAGCACCTTCAGGTCGCCGAACAGCGCGCCGTCCGGGTTGACCCGCAGCCGTACCGGCAGCCGGAGCACCTCGACGGAGGACCGCCCGACCAGGTTGAGCCGCACCTCCGAGCTGCCCGGGTGGTTGCGCAGCACGTCGGCCATCTCGGTCAGCAGCATCTCCGTCGCCCGATGGGAGGCGAGGGTGATCTCCACCGGTCCGTGCGCGCCGCCGGAGAGGTCCGGCACGGACAGCTCCTGCGCGCTGACGGTCACGCTGCCGTCGTCGCGCCGTTGCAGGCGGCCCTTGACGACGACGATGAGGTCCTCGGCCAGCACGTTGGCGATCGGCGCGTAGGCCTTGCCGAAGAACATGACCTCCATCGACCCGGACATGTCCTCGATCTCGGCCCGCGCGTAAGCGTTGCCCGAGGTCTTCGCGATGCGCCGGGACAGCGAGGTGATCATGCCCGCGATGGTCACGCTCGACCCGTCGGGCCGGGAGTCGTCCGCCAGCAATGCCTCGACGGAGGTGTCGGCGTGCTCGCTCAGGACCTTGTCGAGCCCCGCGAGCGGGTGGTCCGAGACGTAGAGGCCGAGCATCTCCCGCTCGAACGCCAGCTTGTCCTTCTTCTCCCACTCGGGCAGGTCGGGAATGGCGATGGAAAAACCGGGCTCCGCGTCGCCCCCGCCGAGGGAGCTGAACAGGTCGAACTGGTTGGCGTCCTCCTTGCGCTTCTGGTCGATGACGAGGTCCACGGCCTCCTCGTGCACCATGGCCAGCGCGCGCCGCGCCTCGCCGATGCCGTCGAACGCGCCGGCCTTGATCATCGACTCGATCGTGCGCTTGTTGCACACCGAGGCCGGGACCTTGGCGAGGAAGTCGTTGAACGACGTGAAGGCGCCCTTCTCGATGCGGGCGGCCACCATCGCCTCGACCACGTTGGTCCCGACGTTCCGCACCGCGGCCATGCCGAAGCGGATGTCGGTGCCGACCGGGGTGAAGGTCGCGAGGGACTCGTTGACGTCCGGCGGGAGCACCGTGATGCCCATCCGGCGGCACTCGTTCAGGTAGAGGGCGAGCTTGTCCTTGTCGTCGCCCACGCTGGTGAGCAGCGCGGCCATGTATTCGGCCGGGTAGTGCGCCTTCAGGTACGCGGTCCAGTACGCGACCAGGCCGTACGCGGCCGAGTGCGCCTTGTTGAACGCGTAGTCGGAGAACGGCAGCAGGATGTCCCAGAGCGTCTTGACCGCGGCCTCGGAGTAGCCGTTGTCGAGCATGCCCTGGTGGAAGCCCTCGTACTGCTTGTCCAGCTCGGACTTCTTCTTCTTGCCCATCGCGCGGCGCAGGATGTCGGCGCGGCCCAGTGAGTAGCCGGCCACCTTCTGCGCGATGGCCATGACCTGCTCCTGGTAGACGATCAGGCCGTAGGTCGTGTCCAGGATGTCGGCGAGCGGCTCGGCGAGCTCCGGGTGGATGGGCGTGATGTCCTGGACGCCGGTCTTGCGCAGGGCGTAGTTGGTGTGCGAGTTGGCGCCCATGGGGCCCGGCCGGTACAGGGCGATGACGGCGGAGATGTCCTCGAAGTTGTCCGGCCGCATCAGCTTGAGCAGGGCACGCATCGGCCCGCCGTCGAGCTGGAAGACGCCCAGGGTGTCCCCGCGCGCGAGCAGGTCGTAGGCCCCCTCGTCGTCGACGCCGAGCGTCTCGAGGTCGATGTCGACGTCCCGGTTCAGCTTCGCGTTGGCCAGGGCGTCGGAGATGATCGTCAGGTTCCGCAGGCCCAGGAAGTCCATCTTGATCAGCCCGAGACCCTCGCACGTGGGGTAGTCGAACTGGGTGATGACCTGGCCGTCCTGCGCGCGGCGCATGATCGGCACGACGTCGATGATGGGGTCCGAGGACATGATGACGCCGGCGGCGTGCACGCCCCACTGCCGCTTCAGGCCCTCGAGGCCGAGCGCGGTGTCGAAGACCTGCTGCGCGGCGGCGTCGTTGGCGAGCATCTCGCGGAACTCGCCGGCCTCGCCGTACCGCTTGGCCTGCGGGTCGTGGATGTCGGCCAGCGGGATGTCCTTGGCCATCACCGCCGGCGGCAGCGCCTTGGACAGCTGCTCGCCCATGCTGAACGGGTGGCCCATGACGCGGGCGGAGTCCTTGAGCGCCTGCTTGGTCTTGATCGTGCCGTAGGTGACGATCATGGCCACGCGGTCGTCGCCGTACTTCTCGGTGACGTACTTGATCACCTCGGAGCGGCGGCGGTCGTCGAAGTCGACGTCGAAGTCGGGCATCGAGACGCGCTCGGGGTTGAGGAACCGCTCGAAGATCAGGCCGTGCTTGAGCGGGTTGAGGTCGGTGATGCGCAGGGCGTAGGCGACGACGGAGCCGGCGCCGGACCCGCGGCCCGGACCCACGCGGATGCCGTTGTTCTTGGCCCAGTTGATGAAGTCCGCGACGACGAGGAAATAGCCGGGGAAGCCCATCTGGGTGATGACGCCGAGCTCGTAGTCGGCCTGCTGGCGCACGTCGTCCGGAACGCCGCCCGGGAAGCGGTACGTCAGGCCCGCGTCGACCTCCTTGACCAGCCACGAGGTCTCGTCCTCGCCCGGCGGGCAGGGGAACTTCGGCATGTAGTTCGCGTCGGTGTTGAAGGAGACGTCGCACCGCTCGGCGATGAGCAGGGTGTTGTCGCACGCCTCGGGCAGCTCCGCGAAGAGGGAGCGCATCTCGGCGGCGCTCTTGAGGTAGAACCCGGTGCCGCTGAACGCGAACCGGCTGCCGCCGTTGTCGTAGGTGGGCTCGAGCAGGGTGGAGCCGGACTGGAGGGCGAGCAGCGCCTCGTGCGCCTTCGCGTCCTCCTCGTGCGTGTAGTGCAGGTCGTTGGTCGCGACCAGCGGCAGGTTCAGGTCCTTGGCCAGGCGCAGCAGGTCCTTGACGGTGCGCCGCTCGAACTCGAGGCCGTGGTCCATGACCTCGCAGAAGTAGTTCTCCGCGCCGAAGATGTCCCGGTAGTCGGAGGCGGCCTGCCGGGCGGCGTCGTACTGGCCCAGCCGCAGCTTCGTCAGCACCTCGCCGGACGGGCAGCCGGTGGTGGCGATCAGGCCGCTGCTGTAGGTCTCGAGCAGTTCCCGGTCCAGACGCGGGTATTTGCCGTAGGCGGCGTCCAGGGACGCGATCGAGGACGCCCGGAAGAGGTTGCGCATGCCCTGGTTGTCGTAGCTGAGCAGGGTCATGTGGGTGTAGGTGCCGGACGCGGAGACGTCGTCCTTCTTCTGGCTCTCATCGCCCCAGCGCACGCGGGTGCGGTCCGAGCGGGCGGTGCCCGGGGTGACGTAGGCCTCGACGCCGATGATCGGCTTGATGCCGGCGTCGGTGGCCTTCTTCCAGAAGTCGAAGGCCCCGAAGAGGTACCCGTGGTCGGTGGTCGCGATCGCCGGCATCTGCTGGCGGTTGGCCTCGGCGAACAGGTCGTCGAGGCGGGCGGCGCCATCGAGCATCGAGTACTCGGTGTGGTTGTGGAGATGGACGAACGACGGGGAGGAACCGGATGCCACCGAGCCAGTCTAGTGGTCGGCACCGACAGGTCCGGGGCGGCGCGCGCGTCGGCCGGACACCTCGCGCGTCGTCGCGCGCGTCGTCGGTGGAGCTCAGTCGAGGAAGGCGATGGGCGGCAGGTTGGGGTGCGCCGCGACGGCGGTCGTGAGCACCTGGACGAACTGCCGGTAGTCGGCCTCCATCGTCTCGTCGGTCGCGGTGGCGCCGAGGCGGTAGACGACCCGGTGCTCGTCGAGCGGGGTGAGGACGAGGCGGCGCCGGGAGGGCCTGCCGCGGTCGGAGGGGGTGACGGCGACGGACTGCAGGTCCGTGAAGGAGTAGTAGGTCTCCCCCATCCAGATGCCGCGCGTGTCGACGGTGACGCGCGCGGGGGTGCTGCGCAGGTCGAACAGGCGCGTGGCGAGCACGATGAGGGCGATCGCGGAGAAGAACATGCCCGTGCCGAGCGCCATGACGAGGAACGAGCTGTGCCCGGGCCCGGCGAGTTCGTCGCCCAGCAGCAGGGCGAGGACGATGAAGCTCGCCAGGATGCCCGCGCACACGAGCACCGCCACCGCGAACTGGCGGCGGACGCGTCGTCGGTTGAGCCCGAAGCTCACCGACGCCACGGCGTCACCTCAGGGATGGTCACGGAGCGCGTCCAGGGCGTACTGCAGGTCGGGGGCGTAGGGACTCTCGAAGCTGACCGGCTCACCCGTGCGCGGGTCCTCGAAGCCGAGGCGGCGGGCGTGCAGCCACTGCCGGGTCAGCCCGAGCTCGGCCGCGAGCCGCGGGTCCGCCCCGTAGGTCAGGTCGCCGACGCACGGATGGCGCAGGGCCGAGACGTGCACGCGGATCTGGTGGGTGCGCCCCGTCTCCAGGTGCACCTCGAGGAGGGTGGCCCGGCCGAACGCCTCGAGGGTCTCGTAGTGGGTGACGGACGGCCGCCCGTCGGAGATGACCGCGAACTTCCAGTCGTGGCCCGGGTGCCGGCCGATCGGCGCGTCGACGGTCCCGGCCATGGGGTCGGGCAGGCCCTGGACGAGCGCGTGATACACCTTCTCGACCGTGCGCTCCTTGAACGCGCGCTTGAGCCGGGTGTACGCGTGCTCGGTCTTGGCGACGACCATGACGCCGGAGGTGCCGACGTCGAGCCGGTGGACGATGCCCGCCCGCTCCGGCGCGCCCGAGGTGGAGATCCGGTAGCCGGCCGCGGCCAGGCCGCCGACGACGGTGGGCCCGACCCAGCCGGGTGAGGGGTGCGCCGCGACGCCGGGAGGCTTGTCGACGACGACGTAGTCGTCCGTGTCGGCGATGATGCCCATCGTGTCGATCGCCTCGGGCCGGATGGCCGTGGCGTCATCGCGCTCCGGCACGGTGACCTCGATGGTCTGGCCGCCCGTGAGCCGGTCCGACTTGGCGAGGGGGTGGCCGCCGCGGCGGATGTGGCCGCCGGCGAACAGGCCGGCAGCGGCGGAGCGGGAGATGCCGAGCAGGGCGGAGACGACGGCGTCGGCCCGTTCGGCGTCGACGTCGGCCGGGATGCGGACCGGGGTCGGGGTCAGGTCGGCGCTCACCGCAGCCGTCCCGGGCCGTCCTCGGCGGTGGTGTCGGCGGCGGTCGCGTCGGTGTCGAGGTCGGTGCGCTTCTCCCTCGCGGTCTCGCGCTGCCCCGAGATGCCGATGCTGAGCAGGGTCAGCACGCACAGGGTGATGACGCCGCCGACGATGGCCGAGTCGG
This sequence comes from Tersicoccus mangrovi, assembly GCF_036881825.1. Taxonomy (NCBI): domain Bacteria; kingdom Bacillati; phylum Actinomycetota; class Actinomycetes; order Micrococcales; family Micrococcaceae; genus Tersicoccus; species Tersicoccus mangrovi. The sequence continues at coordinate 438,611 of NZ_JBAJMW010000004.1, forward strand.
CCATGTTGAAGATCGCGAAGTTCGGCAGGGCGATGAAGTCGATGACGTGGCCAACCCCGAAGCCGGGATCCCGGAACAGCCGGTCGGTGAGGTTGCCGAGGGTGCCGCCGAGCAGCAGGCCGAGCGCGATCGCCCACCACCAGGAGGCGACCCGGCGGACGAGCACGGTCAGGACGAAGAGGGCGACGGCGACCATGATCAGGGTGAACACCCAGGTGTGGCCCTCGCCGAAGGAGAACGCCGCTCCGGAGTTGCGGATGAAGTGCCAGCGCAGCAGCGGTGGCAGGACGGGGGTGACCTGGCCCTCCGTCATGGTCGAGAGCACCCAGAGCTTCGTCGACTGGTCGAGCACCCAGGCGAAGGCCGCGCAGGCGAGCAGCAGCACGACGTATCCGGCGCGGCGCCGCCGCAACGGGGCGGCCGACGAGCGTGTCGCGGTGTCACCGGGCTCGCCGGGGGCATCGGCGACGGACGTCACGGGCGGGGTGGCCGCCTCCGGTGCGGGAGCGGTCGTGCGGGCGTCGTCGCCGTCGTTCATGATGCTGCTGTTCCTCGTGGTGATGGTGGGATCCGGACCGGGGAAGCGCAGACGGCGCAGCCGATGGCGGGGCGGACGGACCGCCCCGGCACCGGCCGCGCCGGGTGCTGGTCGGCCGGACCGCCGGTCGGGACGTGACGTCCCGACCGGCCGATCGCGACCGGATGCCGGATCAGGCAGAGTCGGCTCAGGCGTTGTCGGAGCGATGCTCGACGGAGCCGGTGGTCTGCAGGTCGTGCAGCTGGGACTCGATGTACTCCTTCAGCCGCGAGCGGTAGTCGCGCTCGAACCCGCGCAGCTGCTCGACTTGGCGCTCGAGGTCCGACTTCTGGTGCTCGAGGTCGGTCAGCGTCTTGGTGCGGTGCGCCTCGGCGTCGCTCACCATGGACTCCGCCTTGCTCTGCGCCTCGGCGATGATGCTGTCGCGCTGCTCGATGCCCGAGTTGACGTACTCGTCGTGGATGCGCTGCGCCATGGCGAGCAGGCCGGCGGCGTTGTCGGCGGCCGGCGTCGTGCCCTGCGCGGACGTCAGGCCGGCGGCGGCCGTGGCCGGAGTGCCGGAGGTGGCCGGGACGGCGGTGTCGGCGGCGGCATCCACCCCGGGGGTCGGCGTGCCGGTCGTCGTGGTCTCATCCACGGCGTCGGTGCGCGACTGGTCGGTGCGCGCGTCGGCGCCCTGGCTATCGGTGCTGTGAGCGTCCGTGCTGTCCGTGTCGGTGGCGTGCGCGGCATCGCTCGACGTCGGGTCAGCGGTGCCGGCGTCGCCGGTCGCGTCCGTGCCGCTCACGGCCGGGGACGCAGCGGTCTCCGTGCCGGACTCGCCGGTGGCCGGGGCCGCGGCCCCGGAGGTCGCGGCGGGGGTGCCCGTCGCGGCGGCGTCACCGGCCGTGGCGGGTCGGATGCTCGTGTGGCCGTCGCCGCTCGCACCGCTCTCGTGGCGGGCGAGGCGCTGGCGCAGCTCGTCGTTCTCCTGGTTCAGCCGGCGCAGTTCCACGACGACCTCGTCCAGGAAGTCGTCGACCTCGTCCTGGTCGTAGCCCTCGCGGAACTTGGTGGGCTGGAAACGCTTGTTGACAACGTCCTCGGGCGTCAGAGCCATCAGGTCACCTCACTTGTTCGATGTTCGATCTCGTGTCGACCCGGCCCGCGACGGCCCGGGGGCGTGGCAGCGGGCCCCCGGTGGACACGGCGGCCATCTGACCACTGTACGCGAGGGACCGGACGGGAAGCGCCCGCCACGACGGGCCGGAGCGGACATCGTCGATCGCCGTCGATCGGGTCGACGCGATGGACGGACGACGGTCGAGGCGACGGCGGGGACGCCGCCGGGCCCGTCAGGCGAAGGAGGCGGCGAGACCCGAGGTGATGCTCATGAGGATGCCCGTGACGAGTAGCAGGATGAGGAACCCGAGGTCGAGGGAGACGGCTCCCAGCCGCAGCGGCGGGATCGTGCGCCGCAGCCACTTCACCGGCGGGTCGGTCACCGTGTAGATGAACGTGGCGAGCACGAGGGCCGCACCCTGGGGGCGCCAGCCGCGCGCGAACATCTGCACCCAGTCGTACACGAGGCGGATGAACAGGCTCACCACGAACAGCATCAGGAGGACCCAGATCACTCCGAAGACCAGACTCACGTCAGGCGCACATCCCTCATTGCTCGCGTACCGGTGGCGTGGAGTCTACCGGCTCTGCCGGGGCGGAGCCGGTGTCCACCCTGGTGGTCGGCTCCGCGCGACAGGCTCAGCTCTGGTTGAAGAAACCCGCGGCGGTGGTGTCCTGCGGCTTCTTCTCCTCGCCGAGGACCTCGACGTAGGACGGGGTGAGCAGGAAGACCTTGCTGGTGACCCGCTCGATGCTGCCGTGCAGACCGAAGACGAGGCCGGCGGAGAAGTCGACCAGGCGCTTGGCGTCGGACTCCCCCATGTCGGTGACGTTCATGATGACGGGGATGCCGTCGCGGAAGCTCTCGCCGATGACCTTCGCGTCGTTGTACGAGCGCGGGTGGACCGTGGTGATCTGGTGCAACTCGGTGCTCTCCTCGCGAGACGACGTGGCCCGCTTGATGGGCGTGACCGGCGCACGGTAGTCGTCGCTGCCGGGGACGGGGCGCGGGGCTTCCCGTCGCGTCTCGCGCTCGGGCTGCTCGTAGGCGGTCTCCTGACGCTGCACCGGGGCAGGCGCGTCGTAGTCCTCATCGCCGTCGGCAAGTCCGAGGTAGACCATTGCCTTCCGCATCGTCCCGGCCATGAACATCTCCCTTGTGCGTCGTGCGCGTCGATCCGTGGACCCGCTCCGGTCGGCGCCGTCCCCGGTGGTTCCCGGTCTTCACCGGGCTGGGGGGCTGGAGTGGGTTGCTGTCTAGGACGCTACCCCACGGCCGGACGCGGGCCGAGAACATCCGAGCCGACACGCAGGTGTGTCGCCCCGTGCGCGATGGCGCTCTCCAGGTCCGCGCTCATGCCCGCCGAGATGCCGTCCGCGGACGGGTGCGCGGCGCGCAGATCTGCCGCGATCCGGGCGAGTCGGGCGAAGGCGGCGTCGGGGTCGGCGCCCCGCGGCGCGACCGCCATGACCCCCGCGACGGTCAAGCCGTCCGTGGCGGCGATCGCGTCGGCCAGCGACACGACGTCGGCCGGCGCGGCGCCGCCCCGGCCCCCCGTCGCACCACTGTCGGGATCGCCACCGGCAGCGTCGTCCAGGTCCACCTGCACCCAGCACGCCAGCGGCCCCAGCTCGGCCGGCCGGTGGTCGGCGACGGCTCGGCCGAGCGCACGGACGAGCGAGGAACGGTCGACCGAGTGCACGCTGCGGGCGTAGTGGACCACGGACTTCGCCTTGTTGCTCTGCAGTTGGCCGATGAAGTGCCAGCGCAGGTCCCCTGCATCACTCGATGCGGCGCTGTTCGCTGCCGCGCCGTTCGATGCCGCCGTGGCGGCAGCCGCCTTCGCGGCGGCCTCCTGGTCCCGGTTCTCCCCCACGTCACGCACACCGAGCCCGGCCAGGCGCAGGACGTCCTCGACCGGGAAGAACTTCGTCACGACGATGAGGTGGGGGCGATCCGCGCGGCCGGCGTCGGCGGTGGCCCGGTCGATCCGGGCGTCGACCGCCGCGAGCCGGGCCCGCAGGTCCCCGGTGCGCTCGTCTGGACTCGACGACGAGGGGTCCGGGGACGAGGTCACGGCGCCACGTGCCAGACCAGGCCCGCGGTCCGGCCGGTGGCCTGGTCCCGGCGATAGGAGAAGAGGTCCTCGGTCTCCCGCGTGCACCCGGGCACCACGGTCACCTCGACGCCGGCCTCCCTGAGCTGGCGCTCGAGCCCGGCGCGCAGGTCGAGACCGGCGGTGCCCTCGCGGGTCGTCGAGGCCGAGCCCGGCAGCACGGCGTCGACCTCGGCGCGCATGTCGCCGGGCACCTCGTAGCAGGCGCCGCAGATGGCCGGGCCGAGCCAGGCACGGATCCGCTCGCCGCCGTCGGCACGAAGCGCGCGCACGGTGGCGGTCGCGATACCGCCGGCGGCACCGCGCCGGCCGGCGTGGGCGACCGCCGTCGCCGTCGTGCCGTCCGGCCGGTCGGCGACCATGACGATCGGTACGCAGTCGGCGACGAGGACGGCCAGGGCGCTCGCCCCGGCGGCGTCGACGAGCGCATCGGCGACGGGCACGCCCGGGGCCTCCGTGACGCCGAGGCGGTGCACGGCCGTGCCGTGCACCTGGTGCATGAAGCGCAGTGACCCGCGGGTCACGCCCATCTCCGCGAGCAGCGCGGCGCGGTTCCGGGCCACCGCCGCGGGGTCGCCCCCGAGACGGCTGGCCAGGTTGCCGGCACCGGCATCGGTGAACCCGATCCAGGTGCCGGCCGCGACCTGCTCGCGGTGATGGAACATGGCGGGACTACTTGAGGAAGTCCGGCACGTCCAGGTCGTCACCGCGGCGCCCGACCTGACCGGGGCCCGGCTCGACGACGGCCGGCAGTTCCTCGTAGCCCGCGTCGTCGCGCGAGGACGATCGGTCGGCGCCGTTCTGGCCGGAGGCGGACGAGCCGGAACCGTTCGAGCCGACACCGTCCGGCGCGTAGGCGGGAACCGGCTCCTGGCCGCCGTCACGGTAACCGTTGCCCTGGCCGTAGCCGTTCTGGCCGTAACCACCCTGACCGCTCGGCGCGGGGGCCGGACGCTCGGGGGCGGCCGGACGGGACGAGGGACGCGAGGGAGCCGGGCGGTTGCCGCCGGCGGGACGGGACTGGCCACCCTGGCCGCCCTGGCCGGCGCTGCGGGACTGGCCTGCGCCGGCACCGATCTGGCTGGCCGCGTAGGCCGCGGAGGCGGCGCGGTCGTCGTCGTTGTCCGGGCTGTCGAAACCGGCGGCGATGACGGTGACGCGGGCCTCGTCGCCGAGGGCGTCGTCGATCACGGCGCCGAAGATGATGTTGGCCTCCGGGTGCGCGACCTCCTGCACCAGGCGGGCGGCCTCGTTGATCTCGAACAGGCCGAGGTCGGAGCCACCCTGGATGGAGAGCAGGACGCCGTAGGCGCCGTCGATCGAGGCCTCCAGCAGCGGGGAGGCGATGGCCAGCTCGGCGGCCTTGACCGCGCGGTCCTCGCCGCGGGCCGAGCCGATGCCCATGAGGGCGGAGCCCGCACCCTGCATGACCGACTTGACGTCGGCGAAGTCGAGGTTGATCAGACCCGGGGTCGTGATCAGGTCGGTGATGCCCTGGACACCGGAGAGCAGCACCTGGTCGGCGGAACGGAACGCGTCGAGCATGGAGACGTTGCGGTCGCTGATGGACAGCAGCCGGTCGTTCGGGATCACGATGAGCGTGTCGACCTCGTCGCGAAGCGTGTCGATGCCGGACTCGGCCTGGTTGGAGCGGCGACGGCCCTCGAACGTGAAGGGGCGGGTGACGACGCCGATGGTCAGGGCGCCGAGGCCGCGGGCGATGCGGGCGACGACCGGGGCGCCACCTGTGCCGGTGCCACCACCCTCACCGGCGGTCACGAAGACCATGTCGGCGCCCTTGAGGACTTCCTCGATCTCCTCGGCGTGGTCCTCCGCGGCCTTGCGGCCGACCTCCGGATCCGCGCCGGCACCGAGGCCGCGGGTCAGCTCCCGCCCGACGTCGAGCTTGACGTCGGCGTCGCTCATCAGCAGGGCCTGCGCGTCGGTGTTGATGGCGATGAACTCGACACCGCGCAATCCCACCTCGATCATCCGGTTCACGGCGTTGACTCCGCCGCCGCCGATACCGACGACCTTGATGACGGCCAGGTAGTTCTGAGGTGCTGCCACGTTCTCGATCCCTTGTTCGTTCGTTCCTCGCCGTGCCGGACGCTGCGGTCCGGTGCCTGGCCTTGCGGGTGGTCCCTCACCGGTGCGTGAGGTCCCTCAACTGCTCAGGGCCACGACTGCGCCTCCATGCTCGCACGGGGGTCGAGTGCGACACGAAGCCGAAGTCCGTGACCTTAACCCTCAGGTTGAGGGTTAGAGTTATGTCAAGTACGACGTCGTGAAGAACGGTAGGCGGTGGCCCCGCCGGGAGCAAACAACGTCGTCGGCGTGTCCGGTATCGGTGCGCGGCGCGACTTCCGGTCAGCGGGTGACGGGGCGCGACGGGGTGCTGACGTCGTAGACCTGCACGGCCGGCGTGTCCGGATCCTGCGGGCGCGCGATCAGCGCCGCGAGCACCTTGGCCTTGAGCTCGCGCTGGGAGGAGTTGCCCCAGATGACCTTCTTGCCGTCCTGCAGGGTCAGCGCCACGGAGTCGACGGAGGTCGCGGAGGCGTGCTCCATCTTGGCGAGCACGTCCGCGGGCAGCGCGGCGAGCACCGCGGTGATGGCGCGGAACACGTCCTTGCCGATGACGGCGGTGCCGCCGTCGATGATCGGCAGCGACACCGTCGACCGGTCCGTGGCGGTGGCGAGCTGGGTGCCGTTCTGGTCGATCAGGAGGTAGTTGCCGCCCTCCTTGAGGATGGCCACCGGAGTGCGCTCGTGGATGGTCACGGCGAGGGTCGACGGCGGACGCGCCTCGACGGAGACGTCCTCGACGGCGGGCATCGACGCGAGCCGCTTGCGCACCTCGTCGCGGGAGATCTGCGGCAGCGGGGTGCCCTGCAGCGACGACAGCGCGTCGGTGACGGCCCGGGTCGTGGTCAGTCGGTTGCCGGCGACGCTGACGTGGCGCATCGCGAGCAGCGGCGAGAAGACGAGCACGGCGATCAGGGCGGCGACGACGACGACCGTCGCGGCGACGCCGATCAGCCAGGCGCGGCGCCGGTGACGCCGGTGGGTGCGCGGGAAGTCGAGCACCGTCGACCCGTCCGCGCCGGGGCGGTCCTCGAGCAGCACGGAGCTGGGCCGTTCGGGTTCGAGCAGGCTCACCTTGCCGGTCGAGCCGACGCGGATCTCCGAGCGGTACGGGCCGGACTCGCGGTCCCGGTCGCGCGGGCTGCGGTCACTCATGGTCGGCCTCCGGTGCGGGCGTCGTGGAGTCGGTCGGTTCGACGGTGGTCGTGGCCGCGGCGGCCAGGGCGTCCACCAGGCGCGGGCCCAGCGCGGTGACGTCGCCGGCGCCGACGGTCAGCAGCAGGTCCCCCGGCCGGGCGGCGGCGGCCACGGCCCGGACGGCGCGCTCGGGGTCGGACTCGAGGACGACGGCGTCGCCCGGAGCGAACCGGTCCGTGATCAGGGCGCTCGTGACGCCCGGCTCGGGCTCCTCGCGGGCCGGGTAGATGTCCAGCACGGTGACGCGGTCGGCTGCGGCGAGCGCGGCGGCGAACTCGGCGGCGAAGATGCGGGTACGGGAGAACAGGTGGGGCTGGAAGACGACGTGCACGGCTCCGGTGCCGGCGACCGAGCGGGCGGCCGCCAGCGCGGCCGCGACCTCGGTGGGGTGGTGGGCGTAGTCGTCGAACACGCGGACGGTGCCGTCGGGTGAGGCGCCCCGGTACTCGAAGCGGCGGCCAGCGCCGGTGAAGGTGCCGAGCGCGGCGCTCCCCTCCCCCGGGTCGACGCCGAGGGCGGTGCCGGCGAGCAGGGCCGCCGCGGCGTTGCGGACGTTGTGCTCCCCCGGCACGCGCAGGGTCAGCTCGGTGCTCACGCCGCCGGGCAGGGTGATGCGGCTGTGGCTGCCGGCGCCCGCAGGCACGACGTCCTCGATCAGCGCGTCGTGCTCCGGGTCGGTGACGACACTGGTGCCGTAGGTCAGCACGGTCGGCGCGCCCGCCCGGGAGACGGCGCCGGACCGCACGGCGGCGGCCAGGTCGGCGGACCCGGCGTCGTCGCGGCAGGCGATGAGGGTGTCGTCGGGGCCGAGCAGGGCGGCGAAGTCCGCGAACGCGGCGTGCACGGCCTCGGCGGTGCCGTAGTGGTCGAGGTGGTCCGGCTCGATGTTCGTCACCACGGCCACGTGCGGGTCGTAGTTCAGGAACGACCCGTCGGACTCGTCCGCCTCGGCCACGAAGATACCGCCCGTCCCGTGGGCGGCGTTCACGCCGAGGGCGGAGACGTCACCGCCGATGGCGAAGGACGGGTCGCGGCCGGTCTCGCGCAGCAGCACGGTGGTCATCGCGGTCGTCGTGGTCTTGCCGTGCGTGCCGGCGACGGCGACGACGTCGGTCCCGGTCATCGCGGCGGCGAGGGCCTCGGACCGGTGCAGGACGGTGACCCCCGCGGCGCGGGCCGCGGCCAGCTCGGGGTTGGTGGGTCGGATCGCGGTCGAGACGACGACGGTGTCGACGTCGGCCACGTGCGCCGCGTCGTGGCCCACGTGCACGGTCGCGCCGAGGTCCCGCAGGGCGGCCAGGACGGCGGACTCCCGCCCGTCGGACCCGCTGACCGGCACCCCGCGGGCGAGCAGGATCCGGGCGACGGCGGACATGCCGGCGCCGCCGATCCCGATGAGGTGGACACGGCCCAGCCGCGCCAGCGCGTCGGGACGGGCCGTCGTGGAATCGCTCACCGGGCGCCCCCGGTCGTGTGGTTCGCGTGCTGCGCGGCGGCCTCGAGCACCAGCGCCGCCATGGTCCGGTCGGCGTCGCGGATGCCGCGTTCGGCGGCGGCAGCGGCCATGCCGGAGAGCCGCGCGTCGTCGTGCAGCAGCTCGGGCACGTGGGCGCCGATCCAGTCGGCGGTGAACTCGGGGTCCCGCACGATCAGGGCGGCACCGGCGTCGACGAGGAAGCGCGCGTTCAGCGCCTGCTCGCCGTTGCCGTGCGGCAGCGGGACGAAGACGGCGGGCAGCCCGACGGCGGCGACCTCGCTGACCGTGCCGGCGCCGGCGCGGGCGACGAGCAGGTCGGCGGCCGCGTACAGGTCGGCCATGCCGTCGACGTACTCGACCTGCGTGTAGTGCTCCGCGGTGACGGGCACGCCGGGGGCGGACTCCATCCGCTTGCCCCGCCCCGTCACGTGAAGCACGCTGATCCCGGCCTCGGCCAGCGCCGGCAGCGCCGCGATCAGGGCTCGGTTCAGGGACGCCGCGCCGGAGGAGCCGCCGGTGACGGCGAGCAGGCGCGCGTCCGGGTCGATGCCGAACCGGGCGCGGGCGGCAGCCCGGGCGGCGGAGCGGTCCAGGTCCGCGATGGCCCGGTTCATCGGCATGCCGACGAGCTTCGCGTGCGGCAGCTTCGTCTGGCTGAAGGCGGTCGCGACGGTCGTGGCGAATCGCGCGCCGACCCGGTTGGCCAGGCCCGCGGTGACGTTGGCCTCGTGGATGACGATGGGCACCCCCCGGCGTCGGGCCGCCAGGTACAGCGGGGTGCACACGTAGCCGCCGACACCGACGACGGCGTCGGCGTGCGCCCGGTCGAGGATCTCGCCGGCCTGCCGCACCGCCTTCGCGAGGCGGGTGGGCAGCCGCAGCAGGTCCGCGGAGAGCGAGCGGGGCATCGGCACGCGTTCGATGGTCGCCAGCCGGTACCCGGCGGCGGGCACGAGCCGGGTCTCCATGCCGGTGGGCGTGCCGACGGCGACGAGGTCGGCGTCGGGCCGGGTGGCGCGGATCGCGTCGGCGATGGCCAGCAGAGGGGACACGTGGCCGGCGGTGCCGCCGCCACCCAGGACGATGCTCGGGCCGGTCATCAGGCGCGCCCCCGTCCGGTGAAGGCGGGTTCGCCGTCGCGGGCGAGCAGCGACGGGCGGCCGAGGCCGGAACCGGCGCGCCGCGGCGTCGGGCGGGTCCGGGCGAAGGAGAGCACGACGCCGATGCCGCACAGCACCACCAGCAGCGACGAGCCGCCGTAGGAGATGAACGGCAGCGGCACGCCGATGACGGGCAGCAGGCCGGTGACCATCGCGATGTTGACGAACGCCTGCCCGAGGATCCAGGTGAGGATCGCGCCGGAGGTGATCCGGACGAACGGGTCGGTGTGCCGCATGATGACGCGGAGGATCGCGATCGCGAGGATGCCGAAGAGGCACAGGACGACGATGGTGCCGACGAGGCCGAGCTCCTCCCCGATGATCGAGAAGATGAAGTCGTTGTGGGCCTCGGGGATGTAGAACCACTTCTGCCGGCTCTGGCCGAGGCCGACGCCCCACCAGCCGCCCGAGGCGAGGGCGCCCAGACCCGCGTTGGCCTGGTCGTTGATGCCGACGCACTGGCCGTCGCCGAGCCAGCCGGTGATGCGGCACATGCGGTTACCGCTGCCGAGCGCCATGACGATGGCGCCGGCCGCGGCGACGAGACCGGCGACGAGGAAGAGCCGCTTCGGCACGCCCGAGAAGAACAGGGTCGCGATCACGATGAGCGTCAGCAGCAGCGAGGTGCCGAGGTCGTGCTGGAGGACGACGAGCCCGATGATGATGCCGGCGACGGGCAGCACGGGGATGAGCGCGTGCTTGAGCTGGCCGAGCAGGGCGCCCTTGCGGGCGAGGATGAGCGGCATCCACACGCAGAGCGCGAACTTGGCCGCCTCCGAGGGCTGCGCGGTGAGGCCACCGAGCCGCAGCCAGCTGCGGTTGCCGTTCACCTCGTACCCGAGGGGGGTGAAGATCGCGAGGAGCAGCAGCACGGCGAATCCGACGGTCGGCCACGCGAGCAGCTTGATGGTCCGCACGGGCAGCCGGCTCAGGATGAACATGAGGGCCAGGCCGCCCACGCCGAACATGCCCTGCTTGATGAACAGCGCGTAGGAGGAACCCTCCTCGGCGATCGCCTCGACCGCGGACGAGGAGAGCACCATGAGCAGCCCGACCGCGGTCAGTGCGATCGTCGCGCCGAGGATCAGGTAGTAGCTCGAGTTGCCCGACCGCTGATCCCGGTCCTCGATCCTCGCCCACACGCCGGCGATGAGCCGGAACAGGGTCGACCGGGGGACGCGCGGCGCCGGGGCCGATGCCGGCCGGGAGCCGGACGGCCGGACGGCGGTGGCGGACCCGGCTCGAGGGGTCTGGGGACGCGGGGGCGTCATGACCACGGGGGAACTCCTGTCTGCAGCGAGGGGACCGGTCTCGTCGTCCCGGCCGGACGGGCGAGCACCTCGACCCGGGGGCGGGCGGTTCGACCGCCGTCGTCCTGGTGCCGGTCGGTCGACCGGCGAACGACGTCAGTCGACGTCCGCGCCACCGTCGGTGGAGCCCTGCCCGGTGGGGCCGGCACCAGCGGTGCGCTCCCCTGTGGAGAGGTCCCGCACCGCCTGGATGAAGGCGTCGCCGCGTTCGGCGTAGGAGACGAACTGGTCCATCGAGGCGGCCGCCGGTGCCATCAGCACGGTGTCCCCGTCGGAGGCCACCGCGGCGGCGGCCGACACGGCCCAGGCCATGACGTCTGATCCTGCCCCGGCAGGCTGCCCGGTTCCAGTCTCGCCCGCGTCGCGCTCGATGACGGGCACATCCGGAGCGTGTCGTGCCAGTGCCGTGCGCAGGTCGGCGCTGTCCACGCCGATCAGGACGACGGCGCTGAGCCGCTCCCGGTGACGGGTGATGAGGTCCTCGTAGGCGACGCCCTTGGACAGGCCGCCGGCGATCCACACGACCGGCCGGAACGCCGCCAGCGACGCATCGGCCGCATGGGGGTTGGTGGCCTTGGAGTCGTTGACCCACAGCACGCCGTCGAGGGTCGCGACCGGCTGGATGCGGTGGGCGCCGGGCTGGTAGGCGCGCAGCCCGTCGCGCACGGCGACCGGCTCGACGCCCGCGGCGCGGGCCAGCGCGGCGGCGGCGAGGGCGTTGGCCACCTGGTGCCGCGGCACGAGGTCCCCGATGTCGGAGATCTGGGCGAGTTCGGCGGCGCTGTCGCGGCGCTCGGCGATGAAGGCACGGTCCACGAGCAGGCCGTCGACGATGCCGAGCATGCTGACGGCCGGGGCGCCGGTCGTGAACCCGATCGCACGGGCCCCCTCGACGACGTCGGCGTCCTCGACCATCCGCTCGGTCTCGATCTGCTCCGCGTTGTAGACGCACGCCACCCGGGTCCGGGCGTACACCGAGGCCTTGGCGTCCCGGTAGGCCTCGTAGGAGCCGTGCCAGTCGACGTGGTCCTCGGCGACGTTCAGGCACACGCTGGCCAGCGGCGAGAGGCTGTGGCTGTAGTGCAGCTGGAAGCTGGAGAGCTCGACGGCCAGGACGTCGTACTCGACCGGGTCGCGCAGCGCATCGAGGATCGGCGTGCCGACGTTGCCGACGGCGATCGCCCTGAGGCCGGCGGCCTGCAGGATGGCCTCCGTCATCCCGACCGTGGTGGTCTTGCCGTTGGTCCCGGTGATGGCGAGCCAGGCGGGCGTCTTCCGGCCGGCGCGCTCGCTGACCCGCCACGCGAGCTCGGTGTCGCCCCACACGGGCACACCGGCGGCCTGCGCGGCACGCAGCAGGGGGGCGGTGGGGCGCCAGCCGGGGGAGACGACGATGAGCTCGGGCTGCGCGTCGTCGATCACCGGGAGGGTGCCGCCCGTGTCCGGGCCGAGGAGGACGTCGCGGGCGCCGACGATGCGCAGCGTGTCCGCGGCCTGGCGGCTGGCGTCGGTGTCGGCCGCGTCGACGACGACGACGGCGGCGCCGAGCTCGATCAGGGTGTCCGCGGCGGCGAAGCCGGCGGTGCCGATGCCGGCGACGACGACGCGCAGTCCGGACCAGTCCGCGTCCCAGGAGCGCAGGTCCCGAGTGCGGTCGGTGTCGGTGAGAGGGGGCTCGGCGGAGGGCTCCGGGCTCACGCGAGGGCCACCCATTCGGCGTAGAACATGCCGACGGCCACGGCGACGCACAGCCCGCACACGATCCAGAAGCGGACCACGACGGTCACCTCGGCCCAGCCCTTGAGCTCGAAGTGGTGCTGCAGGGGCGCCATCTTGAACAGGCGCCTGCCCTTGGTCAGTTTGAAGAACCCGACCTGCAGGATCACCGAGAGGGAGATGATGACGAACAGGCCGGCCAGGACGATGAGCAGCAGCTCGGTGCGGGAGAGGATCGAGAACGCGGCGACCGCACCGCCCAGGGCCAGCGAACCGGTGTCGCCCATGAAGATCTTCGCCGGCGACGTGTTCCACCAGAGGAACCCGACCAGGGCGCCGATGAGGGCCGCGGCGAGCATCGCCAGATCCAGCGGATCACGGACCATGTAGCAGGCGCCGTGGGCGATGCGCGGGGACGCGCAGTTCTGGTTGTACTGCCAGAAGCCCATGATCAGATACCCGCTGAACACCATGATCGACGCGCCGGCGGCGAGGCCGTCCAGCCCGTCGGTCAGGTTCACGCCGTTGGTCGTCCCGGTGACGATGAGGTTGGCCCAGATCACGAACAGCACGACGCCGAGCGCGGGACCGGCGAACGCGAGGTTGACGGGCGTGTCCCGAACGAAGGAGATGGCGGTCGAGGCCGGCGTGACGCCGTTGGCGTCGGGGAAGCCGAGCGCCATCACGGCGAAGACGATGCCGATGATGCCCTGCAGCACGAGCTTGGCGACCGCGGTCAACCCGAGGCTGCGCTGCTTGGAGATCTTCAGGGCGTCGTCGAGGAAGCCGACCCCGCCCATCGCGCACATGAGGAACAGCAGGAGGGCGCCGGAGATGGTCGGCCCCTCGGCGCGCGGGTTGAGCAGGAAGACGATGAGGTGGGTGAGCAGGTAGCTCACGACCACCGCGGCGACGACGACGGTGCCGCCCATGGTGGGCGTGCCGCGCTTGGTGTGGTGCGAGGTGGGGCCGTCGTCGCGGATGAACTGGCCGTAGCCGCGCCGCACGAGCAGGCGGATGAACAGCGGCGTGCCGATCAGGGAGAAGAGCAGGGCCAGGCCACCGCCGAGGATGAGCGCGATCACGGCGCGGTGACCTCCGGCGCTGCGGGACCCTCGTCCGTGCCCTGGCTGCTCATCGGCCCCCATGCTATCCGATCGCCCAGGTGGCGCAGGCCGGCCCCGTTGGAGGACTTGACGAGCACGATGTCGCCGGGGCGGAGCGCGTCGGCGAGCAGCGCCTCGGCCGCGTCGGCGTCGGGCACCCAGCGCGACTCGTCGCCCCAGGAGCCCTCCATCACCGCACCGGTGTGGATCGCGCGGGCGTCCTCCCCCACGACGACGAGCTGAGCGATGTTCAGGCGCACCGCGGCGCGGCCGACGGCGTCGTGCTCGGCGACGGAGCCCTCCCCCAGCTCGAGCATCGTGCCGAGGACCGCCCACGTGCGCCGGCCCGAGTCGGCGCCGAGCGCGGCGAGCGTGCGCAGGGCGGCGCGCATGGAGTCGGGATTGGCGTTGTAGGCGTCGTTGATGACGGTCACCCCGTCGGCCCGGTCGGTGCGCTCCATCCGCCAGCGGCTGACGGCGCCGCTGCTGGTGAGCACCTCGGCGATCGCGGCGCCGGGAACCCCGGCGGCGTGGGCGAGGGCGGCGGAGGCGAGCAGGTTGCCGATGTGGTGCACGCCGATCAGGCGGCTCGTGATGTCGTGCTCGCTCGTCGCGCCGGCAGGTCCGGCGGGCAGGTGGAGCGTGAAGACGGGGTGCCCGTCGGTGTCGGTGTGCAGGTTCGAGGCACGCACGGCGTCCGCGAGCTGCGGGTCGTCCGCGGCGTGGGGGTCGGCGGTGAACCAGAGCACCGGGGCGGCGGTGCGGGCGGCCATGGTGCGGACCCGCTCGTCGTCGTGGTTGAGGACCGCGGTGCCGGTCGACGGCAGGGCCTCGACCAGCTCGCCCTTGGTGGTGACGATGTTCTCGACGGAGCCGAACTCGCCCAGGTGGGCGCTGCCGACCATGAGCACGGCACCGAGGTCGGGGCGGACCATGTCGGCCAGGTAGGCGATGTTGCCGAGCTGGGTGGCGCCCATCTCGATGACGAGGTACCGAGTGTCCGGGCCGGCGGTGAACACGGTCAGCGGGACGCCGACCTCGCCGTTGTAGGACCCGATGGGTCCGACGGTCGGCCCCTGCGTCGCCAGGAGGGCGGTGGTCAGGTCCTTGGTCGTGGTCTTGCCGGCCGACCCGGTGACGCCGACGACGGTCAGGTCTCCGGCGGCACGCAGGCGGGCGACGTGGTCGGCGGCCAGGGCGCCCATGGCGAGCACGGCGTCGGGCACGACGACGGCCGGGTGCGGGCGGCCGGTGTCGTCGGTGGTCTCCCGCTCGGCGAGGATCAGGGTGGCGCCGGCGGCCAGCGCGGCGGGGATGAAGTCGTGTCCGTCGGCCACCTCCCCGGGCTTGGCGACGAAGAGGGTGCCGGCGGTGACCTCGCGGGAGTCGGTGGCGACGGTCGTGACGACCGCCTCCGGATCGGCGCCGGCGGTGAGCGTACCGCCGGTGATCTCGGCGATCTGCGTCGCCGTGAGGTCCATCATGCTCGTGTGTTGCCTTCCTCGTCGTGACGGCCGTCCCGGGGCTCGGGAGCGGCCCCGTCGGCGGGTGCCTGCCCGCGCCGGCCGGCGGCGAGCGCGTCGGCCAGTTCCTGCCGGTCGTCCAGCGGCAGGTTCACGCCCTTGACCTCCTGCCACACCTCGTGTCCGCGGCCGGCCACGAGGATGCTGTCCTGCGGCCCGGCGAGCTCCACGGCGCGCCGGATGGCCTGCGCCCGCGGGTGGACCTCCTCGACGACCGTGCCGAGCCGCTCGTCGAGGACGGCCCGGTGCACGCCCGCGAGGACGGCGGCGCGGATCGGGGCGGGATCCTCGTCGTGCGGGTCGTCGTCGGTGACGATGACGACGTCCGCGAGCCGGGCCGCGATCTCGCCCATGAGGGGACGCTTGGTGGCGTCCCGGTCGCCCGTGGCGCCGAAGACGATCAGCAGCTTCCCGTCGCCGGCCGGCCGGGTTGCCTCGAGGGCGCGGACCAGGGCGTCGGGATTGTGGGCGAAGTCCACGATAGCGTGCGGCGCGGTGCCGATGACCTGCATCCGGCCCGGCACCTGCGGAGTGAGGGCGTCCGTCTCGTCCAGCAGGCGCTGCAGCTGCGGCGCGTCCATGCCCCCGGCGTGCACCATGAGCACGGCCAGGGCGGCGTTGGCGACGTTGAAGCCGCCGGGCAGGCCGGTGCGGGCACGCAGCCGCGCCCCGTCGGGGCCCGCGAGGGTGAAGCGGTGGCCGAGGCCGTCGCGCACCACGTCGATGACGCGCCAGACGGCGCCCGGCAGGTCGGTCGTGCCGTCGCTCGCCGTGGCGTCCGCGCCGTCGACGAGCAGCGTCGTCAGGGCGTCGGCGCCGAGCTGCTCGGCCGCGTGGGCGGCCATCGCGCGGCCCCAGTCGTCGTCGGCCAGGACCACCGCCCGGCGGGTGTGCTCGGGCGTGAACAGCTGTGCCTTGGCGGCGAAGTACTCCCCCATGCTGCCGTGCAGGTCCAGGTGGTCCTGGGTCAGGTTGGTGAAGCCGGCGACGTCGAAGCGGATGCCGTCGACCCGGTGGTAGGACAGTGCGTGGGACGAGACCTCCATGGCCGCCGCACCGACGCCGTGCTCGCGCATCAGGGCGAGGACGGAGTGGACCTGCGGCGCCTCGGGGGTGGTCAGCACCGACGGGATCGGCGTGCGCCCGGCGAGGATCTCGATCGTGCCGATGAGCCCGGTCTTCGCTCCGGCGGCCCCGAGCAGGGCGGTGGTCAGGTACGTCGTCGTGGTCTTGCCGTTCGTGCCGGTCACCGCGTACAGCGCCGGGGCGGCCTCGCCCTGCGCCGGCCCGAACACCCGCGCCGACAGGGCACCGACGACCGTGCGCGGCTGCGCGTGGACGAGCACCGGCACGGCGACGCCGGCCCGGGCGGTGTCCGCTCCGAGGAGGGCGGCGCCCTCGGGGTCGGTGAGAACGGCGACGGCCCCGGCCTCGACCGCGGCGGCCGCGAACTGGGCCCCGTGCCGGTGGGCGCCGGGAAGCGCCGCATAGAGGTCGCCCGGCAGGGTCTGCGACGTGTTCAGACTCACGCCCGTGACGGCGGGGTCGACGGCCTCGACGGCACCGGCCGCACCGGCCGCACCGGCCTGCGCCCCGATCAGGGTGCGCAGCTCCGACAGCGGCACCGAGCGGGGGTGGGCGGGCCGCAGCGCGGCCGCACCGGCCGGCGGCTCGTCGGCGGCATTCGCGTGGTCGCCGGCCGGGACGCGGGCAGCGTCGGCGGAGGCTGAATGATCAGTAGGCATCCTGTTCACCGTAGCGCGTCCGGCGCTCAGTAGTTCAGCGGCAGATGCGGCGGGGTGCCCGTCGACGGGGGCACCTTGTAGGTGTTCAGCACCTGGCTCATGATCGTCTTGAACGCCGGCGCGGTCGAGATGCCGTAGATGTTGCCCTGCGGCTTCTGCAGGACGATGCCGACGACGTACCTGGGGTTCTCCATCGGCGCCATCCCGACGAAGGACGCCGTGTACCCGTCGAAGTGACCGTTGGGTCCGGGGTTCTCCGAGGTACCGGTCTTGCCGCCCACCCGGTAGCCCTCCAGCTGGGCGTCCTTGGCGCCGCCGTCCGTGATGACGCCCTCGATGATCTGCTGCACCTGATGCGCGGTGTCGTCGGAGACGACGCGCGTGCCGGGGGCGATGGGCACCTTGTGCTCGGTGCCGTCGGGGTCGATGTAGGCGTCGATCAGGCGCGGCTGCAGACGGATGCCGTTGTTGGCGATCGTCTGGAACGCCATCGCGGTGTGCACGGGCGTCTGGGAGACGCCCTGGCCGAACAGCACCGTGTACTGCTGGCGGCCGTCCCACTGGTCCGGCGGGGCGAGGATGCCCTGGCTGGTGCCGGGCAGCGGCAGGTTCAGGGGCTGGCCGATGCCGAAGCGCTTGAGGTAGTCGTAGCGCTGCTGACGGGTCAGCGCGGAGCCGGCCATGACGGTACCGGTGTTCATCGACCAGCCGAGGATGCCGGCGAGGGTGCGCCGCTCGTACCCGTGCTCGAACGAGTCGGAGAACGTCTGCCCGTCGATGGTGTAGGTCGGCGGCAGCAGGTACTGCGAGAGCGGGGTGGCCTTCTTCTCCTCGATGAGGCCGGAGGCGGTGATCATCTTGGTGGTCGAGCCGGGCTCGTAGGCGGCGCTGACGGCGAGCGAGCCGCGCCGGTCGGCCGGGGTGGCGCCCGGGTTGTTCGGGTCCACGGTGGTCGAGTCGGCGACGGCGATCAGGTTGCCGGTGGCGACCTCGACGACCACGGCGGTGCCCCACTCGGCCTTGTTCGCGGCCACCTGGTTGGCGATGGCCTGCTGCGCGACCCACTGGATGTCCTGGTTGATCGTGAGCTTGACGGTCTCGCCGTTCTTCGCCGGCACGTCCTCGGAGGTCGCGTTGGGAATGCGGACGCCGTTGGCCCCGATCTCGAACTTCCGCTGCCCGTCCGTGCCGGTCAGCTGCTTGTCCTGCGTCAGCTCGAGGCCGGCGAGGGCGCGGTTGTCCGAGCTCATGAAACCGACCAGGCCGCCGGCGACGGCGCCGGACGGGTAGACGCGTTGCGTGTTGGACTCGGAGTAGATCGCCGGGTTGTCCAGGTCGATGATCCGGGTGCGCACCGCGGGACTGACGTTGCGGGCCACGTAGTTGAACCGCTTGTCGCCCGTCACAGCGGCGCGGACCTTCTTCGGGTCCATCTTCAACACACCCGCGAACTGGGCGATGGCCTGGTCGCGGGTCACGTGGGTCATCGCGCCGTTGTCCTGCGCACGGTCGTAGTCCTGGAACAGGGTCTGGTCCACCGTGATGTTGAAGCTCTGCACGCTCTTGGCGAGCACGTTGCCGTTCGCGTCGACGATCTCGCCCCGCGTGGACGGCATGTCGATGACGCGGGTGCGGTTCGCCGTGACGGCCTGCGCGAGGCCCGAGGGATCCAGGCCCTGCACCCAGAAGAGCCGGCCGCCGAGGACCACGAGCAGGGCCAGCAGCATGACCAGCCCGGTTCGCAGCCGCCGGCCGATCACCGCCTGCGCCATCCCGTCGCGAGTCCGTCCAGGTGTCGTCGTCCTGCCTGCTGCCACGCTCTTCCCATCGCTTCAGGAGCGGCGCGCACGGGTGACTGCCCGCCGCGTCGTTCCTCGGTCGTTCTCTGCTGGTGGTCCCGGCGGCGGCCGACAAGTGTCGGCCGTTCGTCAGGGGTTCGTGGTCCCGCGGATGCCGCGGGTCACTGGCCCTTCTGCCGCGGCGCCTCGATGGTGCCGCCGTGCAGATCGACCGGCTGGGGCGCCGTGCCCTTCGACGCGGCCGACCCCTTCTTGCCATCATCGGCCTTGTCCCCCGTCTTCACCGGGGAGGGCGCGCCGGGAACCGCCGGAGCGGGGATGAGAACCTTCGGCGCGTCCTTCTTCACGGCCGCGGTCGGGTTGCCGGAGACGCTGAGACGGTCCAGGTTGATGTACCCGGGCGCCGGGGCGGGGACCATGCCCGCCTTGGCGGCCTTCGCGGCGAGGTTCTGGGGCGCCACGTTGTTCTCCACCTGGGCCGTGAGCGCCTCGTTGCCCTCGGTCAGCGCCGTCTGCTCGTTGCGCAGCTTGATCAGCTCGTACTGGCCGCCGGACACGTTGATGTTCAGGACGAGCACGGCCACCAGCGCCGAGGCCAGGACGAGGAAGCAGAACACGACGAACGGCGTGCGACGGCGGCTGGGCCCGGCGGGGACCACCGACAGGGGCGTCCGGCGGCGCGGTTCGGTGCGCGCGCGGCCGGCGGCCTCGTGGACGGCGGGCGCATCGGGCTGGGTGGTGACGGCACTCATGCGCCTCTCCTGTCTGTGTGGTGGCCAGTGCGGGGTGGTGCGGGATCCTCGAGGATGCGTTCGGCCGCCCGGAGGCGGGCCGAGGCGGCGCGGGGATTGGCCGCGATCTCCTGCTCGGTCGGGGTCTCGGTACCCCGGGTGAGCAGGCGGAAGCGCGCCCGGTGCTCGGGCAGCTCGACGGGGAAGCCCTTCGGGGCGCTCGACCGCGACGCCGCGGCCAGGTCGCGCTTGACGATGGCATCCTCGAGCGAGTGGTACGAGAGCACGACGATCCGGCCGTGCAGCGCGAGGGCGGCGAGGGCGGCCGGGACGGCCCGCTCGAGCACGTCGAGCTCCTCGTTCACGGCGATGCGCAGGGCCTGGAAGGTCCGCTTCGCGGGGTGGCCGCCGGTGCGGGCGGCGGCCGCGGGCACGGCGGAGCGGATGACGTCGACGAGCGCACCCGTGGTCGCCAACTCGGCGGTGGTGCGAGCGGTGACGATGGCGCGGGCGATGCGACCGGCGAACTTCTCCTCGCCGTAGCGGCGGATGATCCGCACGAGCTCGGACTCGTCCGCGGTGTTGACCAGCTCGCGGGCGGTGATGCCGGTCGTCGTGTCCATCCGCATGTCCAGCGGGGCGTCCTGGGCGTAGGCGAAGCCGCGGTCGGCCTCGTCGAGTTGCAGGGAGGAGACGCCGAGGTCGTAGAGGGCGCCGTCGAGGTGGTCCACGCCGGCCTCGGCGAGGGCGTCGGGCACCTCGTCGTAGACGGCCTTGACCAGGGTGGCCCGATCACCGAAGGGGGCGAGGCGTTCCCCGGCCAGCGCGAGGGCCTGGGGGTCGCGGTCGACGCCGATGAGGCGCAGATCAGGGAAGCGGGTGAGCATCGCCTCGCTGTGGCCACCCATGCCGAGCGTCGCGTCCAGCACCACGGCACCGGGGCGGTCGAGGGCAGGAGCGAGAAGGTCGAGCGTGCGGTTCAGGAGGACGGGGGTGTGGCGCATCGACGTCGGCTTCTGCCCGCTCATCACACCTCGCCCCACCTCGTGCCGCGCACCGTCCCGGCGACCGGGAAGCAGTGTCACGGCCGTGCCGGGCCGCCTCCGTGGGAGGGGGTGGTCCGGCGTCGTCATGTCCTGATCAACAATCGCATCCGGATGGCCCGTGAGCCGGGACGGACGCGCGCGACGCGCCGTGATGTCGGTGCAGTCGGATCCCCATCCGCGCCTGCCCCCGTCAGCCTGACTCCGGGGAAGGTGAGTCAGGTCGAGAGGACGGGCGGCTGGAGATCCCACCACAGCGCATCCGGCGCGTCGCAGGGTTCCCGTCGTCATCGTCGTGGCCTCAGAAGACACCCGGCAGGGCGTCCTCGTCGGTCTCGGAGAAGGCGTTCTCCTTCTCCGTCAGGTACCCCTGCCAGGCCTGGGCGTCCCAGATCTCGGCTCGGGTCCCTGCGCCGATCACGGCCAGTTCCCGGTCCAGCCCTGCGTAGTCCCGCAGCGCCGCAGGGATGGTGACCCGTCCCTGCTTGTCCGGCACCTCGTCGGAGGCGCCGGAGAGAAAGACCCGAATGTAGTCCCGGACCTGACGCGACGAGATGGGGGCTTGTCGCATCTGTTCGTGGACTCGTTCGAACTCCTTCTGACTGAACACGTAGAGGCAACGTTCCTGCCCTCGGGTGAGCACCAGGCCCTCCGACAGTTCCTCGCGGAACTTCGCCGGAAGAATGAGACGCCCTTTCTCGTCGAGACGGGGCGAGTACGTTCCCAGGAACACCTCGCACCCCCAAGCGCGTCTCCGTCATCCTCTACTACGCTCCACTTTACTCCACCGCCCTCCACTGTCAACGCACATCGTTCCCCGATCGCCGTGTCCGCGCGTCCTGGCGCGGATCGGGGGTGTGGGCTGCGGGCACACGACGCCGCGGACACCGGATCGGAGCGCACGGCGGCTCACGCGAGTGGAGTGCCTTCTCCGGGGCCGGGAGGAGAGCGTCCGACCCGACGCCGCACGATGCGGCACCCCTCGGCGGCACCCCTGCTTCCCTGTCAATCCGGCGATCTCCGGTGTCGGCGGTCTGCTCTCGGTGGCACGGCGGTACGCGATCGACGGCGCCGTCGCGCCGGCACCGCCCCGGGGCTCGACGCTCGTCGTGGAGGGAAGTGGAGGACCCCGGTGGAGCGGAGTGGAGGACCGCCGTCACGGAGCGGGAGGAACAGGCGCCGACGACCGGCGCTTCGGGTACACCCCGGACATGACGAAGGGCCCGCCGTGGCGGGCCCTTCGCAAGCTCGGTGATCAGGTGTCGTGCAACCTCGTCAGCCGGACGACCGTGACGTCCGGCCGGGGGGCCGGCGGTCCACCGACGTGACCGACGGTGTCAGGAGTCGTCGCGCCGACGCTCGTCCCATCGTTCCTCGAGGGACGTCATGAAGGCGCTGCGCCGGGGCCGGGCGGAACTCCCCCCGCCGGCGGCCCCGTCCGCCGGGGTGCGGCGGCGCCGGGACGAGGCCCAGTAGATGCCGGCACCCATGATGAGGAAGCCGAGGACGCCGAGCACGATGATCTGCGACGAGATGCCGAACAACAGCACGAGAACGCCGACCACGGCCACGAGCGATCCGAGGATGATGTGCCGGGCGGCCACCGATCGCGTCGACCCGGACCCGAGTGTGCTCGCCAGTTTGGGGTCCTCGTTGTGCAACTGCTGTTCCAGCTGCTCGAGCAGGCGCTGCTCGTGCTCCGACAGTGGCATCACTGCCTCCTTGCCCTCGATCCGACCTGAAGGATCCCCGCGCCCCGCTGATTGGCCCGTGAGGAAAACTCCGACTCCTGGTCTGGAGAACGATTCTCGCACGGATGATGTTCCCTGATCGCTCGGATTCCGAGCAGTTTCTGGGGGGTCGTCCCGAGGGGTCGCTCCTACCACGCCGTCGAGTTGCGGCCGCGCAGTCAGAACAGTGTGTCCTCCACCAGAATAGGGTCCCGCCGAACGCAATGGAAAGCGGTCTTATCGATGACGGGGATATCCCTCGCGGCCCCACCCGGAGCGGGCCTGTGGCGGCGGTGTCCCGGCGTCGCCGGGACGCCGTTCGCGCCCCGTACCAGGGGCGTCCGGAGACCCGTCCGGTGCCGGCATCCGGGCACCGGGCGACGTCGTGGTCCGGGAGCCGGCGGAGTTCCCGGAGGACCTCGGACGCCCCTCCGTCGATGCCCCACCACGGGCCGCCGCGGCGCTCTCCCCCGCCCCCGGCCGGCCGGCCGGACCCGGCAGCAGGCGCGCCGGGCCCACGGCCGTGGAACCGAACCGCCGGTGGACGTCGTCGAGGGTGCGTTCAGCGGTGCGCCAGTTGTTCTCCTGCCGGTCGATGCTCAGCTGCTCGGCGACGCCGGTGGCATCCGCCAGCGACTCGGCGCGCAGACCGATGAGGCGCACCGGCAGGGGCCGCGGTCCGAGCGCACGCAGCAGGGCGACGGAGACGGCGTGCAGCCGCGCGGCGCTGTCGATGCCCTCCACCAGCGAGTGGGACCGGGTGAGGGTCGTGAAGTCCGAGTAGCGGACCTTGATCGAGACCGTGCGGCACTGCAGGCCCGCGGCGCGCAGCCGAGCGGCGGTGCGGTGGGCCAGGCGCAGCAACTCCGCCTCGAGCCGCACGTCGGCCGCGACGTCGACGGCGAACGTCTCCTCGGCGCCCATGCTCTTCTCCACCCGAACCGGTGTCACGGACCGCGGGTCGATGCCCCACGAGAGCCGGTGCACGTGTTCCCCGGTGGCGCCGAGCATCCGCCGCATCGTCTCGATCGGCGTCGCCGCGAGCTGGGCGACCGTGGAGATGCCGGCCCTCGCCAGCACCTGCCGGGTCTTCTCCCCCACGCCCCACAACGCCGTCACCGGCAGCGAGTGCAGGAAGTCGACGGTGTGCTCGGACGGGATCAGCAACAGGCCGTCGGGCTTGGCCTGCGTCGAGGCGATCTTGGCGACGAACTTCGTGTCGGCGATGCCGACCGTCGCCGGCAGGCCGAGTTCGGTCCGGATGCGCTCGCGCAGCATCCGCGCGATCTGCAGGGGCTCGCCGAGTCGCCGGACGGCGCTGCCCACGTCGAGGAACGCCTCGTCGACGCTCACCTGTTCGACGAGGTCGGTCACGCGCGCGAACTCCGCCATCACGCGGGCCGACATGCGCCGGTACTTCTCCATGGACGGGACGACGATGCGCACCTGGGGGCACAGCCGTTGCGCAGCCCCCACCGGCATCGCCGACCGGACGCCGTAGGCCCGCGCCTCGTAGGACGCCGAGAGCACCACGGATCGCGGCGACGCCCCGCCGACCAGCACCTCGTGCCCCTTCAGCGACGGGTCGTCCAGTTCCTCGACGGAGACGTAGAACGCGTCCATGTCCACGTGCATGATGACGCTGCCGCGCGGGTTGCGCGCGGACGGCGTCCCCGGCGCTCCCTCGACCCCGGCCCGCGTTCGTCCCTGCCCGCTCACGGTGTCCATGCTAGAAGTCGCCGCCGACATTTCCGGACGGGCCCGCACGGCCGGGTCGGCAGACGCCGCGCCCGCGCCGGCCGGGACGGAGGGCACGCCGGCCGGCGCTGCCCGGGCCGACCCTAGACTGGCAGGACCGCAGCCCCGAACCGGAGGAGTCCGCATGTCCGCACCGGTACGCCAGGTCCACGACGTCCCCGCCGACGACCGGGCCTTCGTGGCCGCCGTCGACGCCGCCCTGACGACCTTCCTGCGTGCCGAGGGCGAGAAGCTGATCGCCATCTCGCCGGACGGGCGGCACCTCGTCGACGCGGTCGCCAGCCTGAGCAGCGGGGGCAAGCGGATGCGCGCCACGCTTTGCTACCGGGGCTGGACCGCGGTCGCCGACCCGGCCGCGGTCGACGTCGTCGCCGCGGGCGTGGCCCTCGAGCTGTTCCAGACCGCGGCCCTGATCCACGACGACATCATCGACCGCTCGGACACCCGGCGCTCCGTGCCGAGCGTGCACCGCCGCTTCGAGGCCCTGCACGCCGAGCAGGGCTGGGCGCTGGACGGCGCGCACTTCGGCGTCTCGGCGGCCGTCCTGGCCGGTGACCTGTGCCTGAGCTGGAGCGAGCAGGTGTTCGGCTCGCTCGGGCCGGCCGCCGCGAGCGGAACCCCGGCGCGCCTGATCTTCGACCGGATGCGGATGGAGGTGCTGACCGGCCAGTACCTCGACGTGCTCGAGGAGGTCGCCGGGCCGCAGCGGGATCCCGCGGAGGCGGTCGAGCGCGCCCGCACGGTGTCCTCCTACAAGTCGGCGCGGTACTCGGTGGAACGTCCGCTCGTGCTCGGCGCGGCTCTCGCCGGCGGGGATCCCGATCTGATCGACGAGTTCAGCGCGGCGGGCCTGCCCCTGGGCGAGGCGTTCCAGCTGCGCGACGACGTCCTCGGCGTCTTCGGCGACCCGGCCCTGACCGGCAAGCCCGCCGGGGACGACCTGCGCGAGGGCAAGCGCACCGTGTTGATCGGTTACGCCCTGCAGGACGCGGGAGCCGACGACGCCGCCTACCTGAGCAGCTGCCTCGGCCGCCCGGACCTGGATGCGGCGGCGATCGAACGGCTCCGGGCGATCCTCACCGACTCGGGCGCCCTGCGCCGGACCGAGGACCTGATCGGACAGCTCCACCGGACCGCCGTCGACCGGATCGGCCGCCTGGCGGTTCCGGGCGAGGTGCGGGACGCCCTCGTCGGCCTCGCCGATCGCGCGGTGACCCGGCAGGCCTAGGCCGTCGGGCCTGTTCCGTCGGGCCGACACCGCCGATCGGCGGGAGCGTCAGCGAGCGCGAGTGGACGGCCGAGTCACCAGGCGAGGGCCTGCGCCCGCCGGCGGATCTCGGTCTTGCGGCCCGTGCGCAGCGCGTCGATGGGCCGGCCCGGCAGCGACTCGTCCGGCGTGAAGAGCCAGCGCAGCGCCTCGTCGTCCCCGAACCCGGCGTCCCGCAGCACGCTGATCGTGCCGCGCAGGCTGTCGACGGGCCCGTCCTCGGTGATGAAGTCGGCCGGGACGCTGCGCACCGGCGGCCGTCCCACGCGCATCGCGAG
Organism: Tersicoccus mangrovi; assembly: GCF_036881825.1. Lineage (NCBI taxonomy): Bacteria > Bacillati > Actinomycetota > Actinomycetes > Micrococcales > Micrococcaceae > Tersicoccus > Tersicoccus mangrovi. Next base: position 464,295 of record NZ_JBAJMW010000004.1, read on the forward strand.
CAGCGTGCCGTCGTCGATGAGGCGATGCACCTTCGTGACCTGCAGTCCCAGCCGTTCGGCGACGTCGGGCAGGGGGAGCCAGTCGCTCACGAGCTCGGTGAGGTCGGTCTCACCGTTCGGGGCGGGCTGCGACGTCGTGCCGTCGGACGGGGTCGTGTCATGCGTATCCACCCGCTCAGGGTGTCACGGACCGGGCTCCGGTGCCACGTCGAGCCCCACGTCGCCGACCCGGCTCGATCCGCGGCCTGCCGGGGATCGAGGCCCTGCCGCGACCGGCGCGACACGATCGACATCACAGCGATGAAATCCGGTTTCGCGAGACCTGTTTGTGATATCGCGATTGTCCGGTAGATTCACAGCTGTCTCATTCGCCACACCTTCAACACCGGAACCATCCTCATCATGCCGACTGGGGAAGCAGAGGATGGTTCCGGTGCCGGGTGCCCCCGATCCTCGAGGACGACCATGTCTGCTGCCCACTCTCATGCCGTGCCCCCGGGCCCCTCTGACACGCCCACGTCGAGCCGCCGTGTTCTCGGAGCCGCTGTCACCGCCGCCACCGTTCCGGCCGTGATGCTCTCGTCGCTCGCCTTCGCCGAGCCCGCCGCCGCCGCACCCGTCCAGGTGCCGGCCCACACCGTCGCCCACGTGCCGCTCGTCGGCGCCCCCGCCGTGCAGGCCCCGAGCCGCCTGGCCCCGATGCGGGCCGTCCCCTCCCGCTACACCGTCCAGCGCGGCGACAGCGTGTGGGCCATCGCCTCCCGGTACGGCCTCAATCCCACATCCGTCCTCGCCCTCAACCGGCTGACGGGCGCGAGCGTCATCCACCCGGGGCAGGTCCTCCGACTGACCGGCACCGTCAGCGCCCCCGCCCGGCGAGCGGCCGCCGCTCCCCGGCCGGCCAGCGCCGCCCCGGCGACCCCATCCACCTCGTACACCGTGCGGTCCGGCGACACCCTCTCGGCGATCGCCGCGCGCCACGGCATCGGCCTGTCGTCGCTGCTCGCCGCGAACGGGCTGACGATGTCCTCGATCATCTACCCGGGCCAGCACCTGCGCCTGTCCGGCTCGCAGGCTCCCCGCGTGGTCGCCAGCACGGCGAAGCCTGCTCCCAAGCCCGCCGCGAAGCCGGCGGCCGCGCCGTCCGGCCGGTACACGATCCGCAGCGGCGACACCCTCGGCGGGATCGCCAACCGCCACGGCATCTCCCTGCAGTCGCTGCTGAACGCCAACCACATGACGGTGCGGACCATCATCTACGCCGGCCGCACCCTGGTCATCCCGGGTCGCGGGACCACCGTCGCGCCGCAGTCGAGCTCGACGAAGGTGCCCAGCACGTTCCTGCACTACACGTACCCGAAGGACGTCGTCGCGGACGCGAACAAGAACAAGGCGGCGCTGCTCGCGGCCCACCTGCCGAGCCCGGCGCAGATGCAGCAGATCGTCGCGAGCACCGCGCGGTCCATGGGCGTCAACCCGGCGCTGGCGATGGCGTTCGCCTACCAGGAGTCCGGGTTCTCGGCCTCGGCGGTCTCGCCGGCGAACGCGATCGGCGTCATGCAGGTCATCCCGTCGTCCGGTGAGTGGGCCTCGCAGCTCGTGGGCCGGCACCTGAACCTGCTGAACCCGTACGACAACGTCACGGCCGGCGTCGCGATCATCCGGTCGCTCGTGCGGTCCAGCAAGGACCTGGACCACGCGATCGGCTCGTACTACCAGGGGCAGGGCTCGCTCGCGCAGCACGGCTTCTTCTCCGACACCCGCGCCTACGTCAACGCCGTCAAGGCGCACATGAAGCGCTTCAGCTGACGCGAGTGCGTCACGGGGCAGGTCCCCGTGGGTCGGGCCCCGGTGCGAGTGTTGCGCCGGGGCCCGACCCGTCTGCATCGTACGATCGACGGGTGCATCGTGTACCCGACCGGCTGGTGGGCCGGGTGATCGACCAGCGCTACGAGATCGTCGAGCAGCTGGCGCGCGGGGGCATGTCCACCGTCCATCTCGCCATCGACANCGGCTGGTGGGCCGGGTGATCGACCAGCGCTACGAGATCGTCGAGCAGCTGGCGCGCGGGGGCATGTCCACCGTCCATCTCGCCATCGACACCCGCCTCGATCGCGAGGTGGCGGTCAAGGTGATGGCGGACCATCTGACCGCCGATCCCGACTTCCTCGACCGGTTCATCCGCGAGGCCCGGGCCGCGGCCCGCCTGAACCACCCTCACGTCGTCCAGGTGCTCGACCGGGGGGCCGACGACGACGTCGTCTACCTGGTGATGGAGTACGTGCCGGGCCGCACGCTGCGCCAGGTGCTCGACGAACGCGGGCGGCTCACGCCGCGCCACGCGCTCGCGCTGATCGACCCGGTGATCGACGGGCTCGCCGCGGCGCACGAGGCCGGCCTCATCCACCGGGACGTCAAGCCGGAGAACGTGCTGATCGGGCACGACGGGCGGGTCAAGGTCGCCGACTTCGGGCTGGTCCGCGCGATCACCGCTCCGAGCCGGTCCACGACGCTGCTCGGCACGGTCGCCTACATCGCGCCGGAGGTCGTCCTCGGGGAGCCCACGGACGCCCGCAGCGACCTGTACTCCGTCGGCGTCCTGCTCCACGAGCTGCTCACGGGACGCCAGCCGTTCACCGGCGACAGCGCCGTCCAGGTCGCCTACGCCCACGTCAACTCCGCGGTCCCTCCCCCGTCGCGGCTCGTGCCCGGCCTCTCGGCGGAGCTGGACGAGCTGGTGCAGTGGTGCGCCGCCGCGGATCCGGACAACCGTCCGGTCGACGCCCGTGCCCTGCTCGAGGAACTGCGGCACATCCAGAGCACCCTCTCGGACGAGGACCTCGACGCGGACGGTCCCGGCGCTCCCGGTGCCGGCGTCCCCCCGGTCGGTCGTCCGGGCCTCGGTGCCCCGGTGCGGGACGACGGGGACGGCGACGAGGGGGACGACGGCCCGACGCCGAGTCCGGGCATCACTGCGGCCGCGGCCCGGGACACCGAGCGGACCGCCCTCCCGGCACGACCGGACCGGCAGCCCCGGACGATCCACGCCGCGGACGGCCACACCGAGGTCATCGCCCCGCTCGCCGCCACCACGGCCGTCCCGTACCCCGGTTCACCGGACGGCACCGCGCCGACGACGGCGCTGCCGTGGTCCCCTGCCGAACTGGACGACCCTGCCGAGCTGAACGACCCTGCCGAACTGGACGACCCTGGCGAGCTGAACGACGCTGCCGAGCTGGACGACGCCGGTGCGACCACCGTGCTCCCGGGCCCCGCCGGCGACGCCCGGTTCGGCTCCCGGGACCAGGACGCGTCCGGTCGCCCCGGTTCGGGCGGCCACGAGCCCGGTCCCCGTGACGACGGCGGCCGCAGGGACGCCCGGCCGGCCGCCCGGGGCCGGGGCGTCTCCCCCACGCTCTCCCTGCACCACGGCCACCCGCGACGACGCGGCGCCCTGCTCATCGTGCTCGCCGTCCTGGTCGCGCTCATCGCCGGCCTGCTCGCCTGGTTCTTCGGCTACGGGCCCGGCGTCGCGGTCGCCGTGCCCGACGTGCGGGCGCGCACGCTCGCGGTCGCCCAGCAGTCCCTGGCCGACCTGGGCCTCGCCGGCACGGTCCGCCGCGTCAACGACGAGATCGCGGCCGCCGGCACGGTGATCGACACCGACCCCGCCGCGGACACCTCGATCCACCGCTACCAGCCGGTGACCCTGTACGTCTCCGCCGGACCGACACTGTACGCGGTGCCCGGGGTGATCGGCCGGACCAGCGCCGAGGCGCAGGAGGCGATCACCGGCGCCCGGCTCGGTGTCGGCACCGTCAGCGGGGCCTGGAGCGAGACGGTGGCCAGTGGCCGGGTGATCAGTCAGTCCCCGGCCGCCGACGCCCAGCGCCGTGCCGGCGCGGACGTCGACCTCGTCGTCTCCCGCGGACGGCAGCCCGTCGACGTCCCGGGTCTCACCGGCACCACCGAGGAGCAGGCGCGCCGGCGACTCACCGACGCCGGGCTCGTGGCCGCCGTGGCGCCCGCCCGCGTCTTCAGCAGCACGGTGCCCGACGGTGCGGTCGCCTCCCAGTCGCCGGCCGGCGGCCAGGCCCCGCGTGGTTCGACCGTGAACCTCACCCTCTCGAAGGGGCCGCGCATGGTCGCGATACCGAACCTCATCGGCCGGCAGGTGGACGACGCGCGCCGGGAGCTGGAGGCCGCAGGCTTCCAGGTGGACGTTCGCAACGTGCTCGGCGGCTTCTTCGGCACGGTCAGGGCCCAGGATCCCCGCGGCGGGACGGCACCGGAGGGGTCGACGATCGTCCTGACCGTCGTCTGACGCTCGTCGCGGTCGTCGTTCCGAACGCGGAGACGACGACGGCGGCGGAGCGTGACACTCCGCCGCCGTCGATGGTCGGACAGTCGAGCTCAGTCGACCAGATCCGGCCCGGTCGGACGGATCTGGCTCAGTGGCCGGCGAGGGACTCCGCCGCGAGGAACGCCAGTTCCAGGGACTGCTGGTGGTTCAGCCGCGGATCGCACACCGACTCGTAGCGCGTCAGGAACGCCTCCTGGTCGATCCGGTCCGAGCCGCCCAGGCACTCGGCGACGTCGTCACCGGTCATCTCCACGTGCATGCCGCCCGGCACGGTACCGAGCTCGCGGTGCACCTCGAAGAAGCCGCGGACCTCGTCGACGACGTCGTCGAAGTTGCGGGTCTTGTACCCGTTCGGTGAGGTGACCGTGTTGCCGTGCATCGGGTCGGTGATCCACAGCACGGTCGCGCCGCTGTCCTTGACCGTGGTCACGAGGTCGGGCAGCTTGTCGCGGATGACGCCGGCGCCCATCCGGCTGATGAAGGTCAGCCGTCCGGGCTCGCGGTCCGGGTCCAGCCGCTCGATGAGGCCGAGGACGTCCTCGCGACTCGTCCTGGGACCGAGCTTGACGCCGATCGGGTTGCGCACGCGGGAGAGGAAGTCGACGTGCGCGCCGTCGAGGTCGCGGGTCCGCTCCCCGATCCAGAGGAAGTGCGCGGACGTGTCGTAGGGCAGCCGGCTGCGCGAGTCGATGCGGGTCAGCACCCGCTCGTACTCGAGGACGAGCGCCTCGTGGCTGGCGAAGAACTCGACGCCGCGCAGGGCGTCGAAGTCCGCGCCGCACGCGGCCATGAACTTCAGGGCCCGGTCGATCTGGGCGACCGTCGACTCGTACCGCACGTGCGCGGGGTGGGCCGCGAAGCCTCGGTTCCAGTCGTGCACGGCCCGCAGGTCGGCGAAACCGCCCTGCGTGAACGCCCGGATCAGGTTCAGGGTGGAGGCGGCGTTGTGGTAGGCGCGCACCAGGCGCTTCGGGTCGTGGCGGCGGGACTCCTCGGTGAAGTCGTATCCGTTGACCATGTCGCCGCGGTACGCGGGCAGCGTCACGCCGTTGCGGGTCTCGTCGTTCGACGAGCGGGGCTTGGCGAACTGGCCGGCCATGCGGCCCATCTTGATCACCGGCAGCGAGGCGCCGTAGGTCAGCACGACCGCCATCTGCAGGATGGTGCGCACGCGGGCGCTGATCCGGTCGGCGGTCATGCCCTCGAACGTCTCGGCGCAGTCCCCGCCCTGCAGGAGGAACGCCCGGCCCTGGGCGGCGGCGGCCAACCGGGAGCGGAGCTGGTCCACCTCGCCGGCGAAGACGAGCGGCGGGGCTGAGGAGAGCTCGGTCAGGGCCGCGTCGAGCTGGGGGTCGTCCTGCCAGCCCGGCTGCTGCTCGATCGGCAGCGAGCGCCACGCGTCCAGGCCCGGATACACGGCGGCGCCCTCCTGGGTGCCGGTCGCGGGGATCATACGGGAACCAGGGGTGGCTGCGTCAAGACTCACGCGACCAGCGTACCGGCGGGGCGAGCGGGCGCCGAAAACGGACCGCTGCGCGACGCCTCACCATCGCGGCGCTCCTGCGATGCGGGTGCGGCTCAGTCCGCCGGCGTCGTGTCCCCGTCGGTGACGCCGGACCGCTTCTGCTTCTGCTTCTGGGCGAGCTGCGCCTTGACGGTGGCGGCGTACACGTCCGGCACGTAATCCTGCCCCGACAGCCGGGAGAGGGTGTCCATGATCTCGTCGGTGACCGTCCGCAGCACCGCGCGGTCCTCGTGCTGGCCGTGGTAGCGGCTGAAGTCCAGCGGCGGCCCGATGATGATGCCGACCCGCCGCACGTGCGGGATGATCCGGCCGATGGGCTGGACCTTGTCGGTGCCGATCATGGCGACGGGTACGACGGGCACGCCCGCCTGCAGCGCCAGCGTCGCGACGCCGACCTTCCCGCGGTACATCCGGCCGTCGGGGCTGCGGGTGCCCTCGGGATAGATGCCCAGCAGTCTGCCCTCGCGCAGCACCTCGGCGCCGGCGGTCAGGGACAGGGCGCTGGCGGCGCCGCCGGAGCGGTCCATCGGGATCTGGTTGATGAGCCGGAAGAACAGGGCGATCACCCACCCCTTGGGGCCCTTGCCCGTGAAGTACTCCTGCTTCGCGAGGAAGGCGACCGGGCGCGGCACGACGACCGGCAGGAACACCGAGTCGGAGAACGAGAGGTGATTGCTCGCGAGGATCGCCCCGCCCGCGGCGGGGACGTGGCGCAGTCCGCTCACCCACGGCCGGAAGACCAGGACGAGGAGCGGACCGACGACGAGGTGCTTGAAGAACCAGTAGACCAAGGAATGCCCTTCCCGCTCCGATGACGCCATCACCCTACCGGCGAGCCGCTCCGGCGACGGGATGTTGCGCGTGGCGACGGGACCGACCACGACGGTGCCTTCAGTGGCACGATAGGACCATGCGGGCCACTGAAGACTTCCTCGCGTTCTCCCGGGCCGGCTCCGGCGAGCGCGAGCGCACCGGCGTCGTCGTCTGTCACGGATTCACCGGCTCCCCCGTCTCCGTGCTGCCCTGGGCGCGCCATCTCGCCGACGCGGGCTTCGCGGTCCGGGTGCCGCTGCTGGAGGGGCACGGAACGAGCTGGCAGCAGCTGAATCGGACGAGCTGGCAGCAGTGGTACGGCAGCCTGGTCACCGCCTACCACGACCTCGCCGACCAGGTCGACCGCGTCGCGGTCGCCGGCCTGTCGATGGGCGGGACGCTCGCGCTGCGGCTGGCCGCCCAGTACCCCGTCGCCGGTGTCACGCTCGTCAACCCGGCGATGACGTTCGCGTCCCCGGCGGCGCGCTGGGTCGGCGCGCTGAAGTACGTCCGCCGGTCCCTGCCCGCGATCGGCAGCGACATCAAGGCCCCCGGCGTCGACGAGCAGGCCTACCCGCGTACTCCCCTGGCCGCGACGCACGAGCTGGCCCGGCTGTTCGCCGCGACCGTGCCGCTGCTCGGTGACATCGACGCTCCCGTGCAGATCTTCAGGTCCACGGTCGACGGGGTGGTGCCCGAGAGCAGCCTGACGGCGATCGTGGACGGCCTGCGGGCCGCACCCGAGGTCGTCCGGCTGCAGAACAGCTACCACGTGGCGACGCTGGACAACGACGCTCCGGAGATCTTCGACGCCTCGGTCCGCTTCCTCGACGCGTGCGTCCATCCGGGCACTCGGATGGACGCCCGCGGCGATGACGCGGTCGACGAGGCGCCCGCGCGATGAGCGACCCGCGTCCGGTGGACCCGTCCCGCTCGGACGACGAGGCGGCGTGGGAGGACCTGGTCCGCCGCTTCCACGAGTCGGATCCCGTCACCCCACCGCCGGCGTCCACCCCGGCCGGCCCCGACCCTGCGGGCCCGCGCGACCACGTCGTCGAGGAGCCGGAGGAGGACTTCGTGCCGCCCGAGCCGGCGCCGCTGAGCACGGCCGAGCCGGCCCTCGCGGCGGCGTGGACCGGCGTGGGGGTCTCCCTCGGGCTGCTGCTCGTCATCACCGTGTTCGCCCGCTCCACCCCGAGCCTGCTCACGTGGGCCCTCGCCGGGCTGTTCCTGGTCAGCGCCGGGTACCTCGGCTACCGGCTGCCGCGCGACCGGCACGACGGCGACGACGGCGCGCAGGTCTGACGCTCGGCGCCCAGCTCAGTACCGCGCGGATCAGTACGGCCCCGGATCAGTCCGGCCCAGGTCGACACCGCCCGACTCAGCACGCACAGACGGGACCGACCGGCTCTGCAGCCGCGAACGAGCGCGGACGAGCGCGGACGAGACCGTCGGTTGCCGCGTGATCAGCGGCGAGCGCGGGAACTGACGCGTGCCAGATCCGCCGCTCCCACGAGGCCCGCGTCGGGACCGAGCTCGGCGGCCTCGATCGGGGCGACCGGGCGGAAGCCGCGGCCGGTCAGGTGCCGGGCGAAGGCGCGCCGGGCGGGTTCGAGCAGGAGGTCGCCGGCCGCGCCGAGGCCGCCGCCGATGACGAACCGCCCGGGGTCGAGCGCCGCCGCGAGGTTGGCCAGCCCGATCCCGAGCCACGTCCCCATGTCCTCGAGCAGTTCCCGGCTGGCCGGGTCCCCGTCGATGGCGAGAGCCGTGACGAGGGCACCGGAGATCGCCTCGGGGTCGCCGCCGGCCTCGGCGAGGAGCCGGTGGGCGACGGGCGAGGCCGCCCGGGCGAGGCCCCGTGCCTCGCGCCCGAGCGCGTTGCCCGAGGCGTACTGCTCCCAGCAGCCGCGATTGCCGCACTCGCACCGGTGCCCGTCCGGCACGACGATCTGGTGGCCGAACTCCCCCGCCAGGCCGAACTCGCCGCGTTCGAGCTGCCCGTCGCGCACGAGCGAGCCGCCGATGCCGGTGCCCAGCGTGATGCACGCGAGCCGGGAGACGTGCCGTCCCGCGCCGAACCGGTACTCGCCCCACCCGGCGGCGTCCGCGTCGTTGACCACGAGGATCCGGCGACCCAGCCGGGCCTCGAGCGTGGCCCGCAGCGGCTCGTTGCGCCACGCCAGGTGCGGGCTGAACAGGACGGTCGAGCCGCTCAGGTCCATCCACCCCGCGGCGCCGATGCCGACCGAGAGGATCCGGTACTCGGCGGAGAACTCGCGGACCAGCCCGACGATGGTCTCCTCGACCGCCGCCGCGTCGGTGGCCGGCGTCGAACGCTGCGCCCGGGCGATGACGGCCCCCTCGGCGTTGACCACGCCGGCCGCCACCTTCGTCCCGCCGATGTCGACCCCGAGGGACAGCGAGCGCCGGGCCAGCCGGGACGGCAACCGACGCGGCGACCGGGCGCCGAGGGGATCGCGCCGCGTGTGCCGGGCGACCGGCCACGGCCGGGCCCGGCCCAGCCCGAGGGACCGGTCGCGGCCGCCGGCGGTGCGGGAGGAACCGGGAGCGGGCAGCGAGAGGTCGTCCATGGCCGCCAGTGTAGGTCGGAGAGATGGGCGGACCCGGCCGGCGGGATCGCCGCGAGTTTGGCCGGGAGACCCGTCGGCTTATAGTTACTCGTTAGTAACTTCGGTCATGATGCCCGTATCCGGCCGATAAGCTGATCCGACCAGCAGACGGCGGCGACGGCCTCCACGTCAGGGCCGACCCGTGCGTGTGCTGCACACGATGTCGAAGGAGCTCTCGTGCGCGAAGCCGTCGTCCCGGCCCTGGTCGAAGTGGACCCGGACCTGAACATCACCGATCTGCTGCTGCGGCAGGTGGCCCGTCCGAACGACCCCGCGCTGTTCGCCCGCCGCGGCGCCGACGACGCCTGGGTGGACGTGCCCGCCTCCCGCTTCCTCGCGGAGGTCTCCGCGATCGCCCGGGGACTGATCGCCGGCGGCATCGGGCCCGGTGACCGCATCGGCATCATGTCCTCGACCAGCTACCAGTGGTCCCTCGTCGACTTCGCGATCTGGTTCGCCGGAGCGGTGTCCGTGCCCGTGTACGAGACCTCTGCGCCCAGCCAGGTCGCCTGGAACCTCAGCGACTCCGGGGCCACGGCGATCTTCGTCGAGTCCGAGCGGCATCGCGACATCGTCGAGCGGGCCCGGCGGCAGGAGGATCTCTCCGCGGTGCGGGAGATCTGGGTCATGGACGACGCCGGTCTCGCCCCGCTCGTCGAGGCCGGACGGGACGTTCCCGCGGACACCCTCGAGGAACGGCGCAGCGCCGCCGGCCTGGAGGACACCGCGACCATCATCTACACGTCGGGGACGACGGGTCGGCCCAAGGGCGTCGCCCTGACGCACGGCAACTTCGTGCGGCTGTCCGACAATGCGGCCGCCGCCATCGCGTCCGTCGCGCACGACGGCGCCCGCACCATCATGTTTCTGCCGCTGGCGCACGTGTTCGCGCGCTTCATCGCAGTTCTCGCCGTCTCCGCCGGCTGCGTCGTCGCCCACACCCCGGACGTGAAGAATCTGCTGCGCGACCTGCAGGGCTTCCGCCCCGACTTCATCCTCGTGGTCCCCCGCGTGTTCGAGAAGGTGTACAACGCCGCCAAGCTCAAGGCCGAGGACGGCGGGCGCGGGAAGATCTTCGCCGCGGCCGAGCAGGTCGCGATCGACTGGTCGCGGGCGCGGCAGGACGGCTCCGTTCCGCTCGGGCTGCGCGTCAAGCACGCGGTGTTCGACCGGCTCGTCTACGGCAAGCTGCGCGCGGCGATGGGCGGGCGGGTCCGCTTCGCCGTCTCCGGCGGCGGCCCCCTCGGCGAGCGCCTGGGTCACTTCTTCGACGGCATCGGCGTGACTGTGCTCGAGGGCTACGGCCTGACCGAGACGACGGCGCCGCTGACCGTGAACACTCCCGAGAAGATCAAGATCGGCACCGTGGGACCGGCGCTGCCGGGCAACGGCATCCGGATCGCCGACGACGGCGAGGTGCTCGCGACCGGCGTGTGCGTCAGCCCCGGCTACTGGCGACGGGACGACCTGAACGCCGAGGCCTTCACCGACGGCTGGTTCCACACGGGTGACCTGGGCGAGCTCGATGCCGACGGCTATCTGCGCATCACCGGCCGGAAGAAGGAGATCATCGTGACCTCCGGCGGGAAGAACGTCGCCCCGAGCGGCCTCGAGGACGCCATCCGCGCCGACACGCTCATCTCCCAGTGCATCGTCGTCGGCGACCACCGCCCGTTCATCAGCGCGCTGGTGACGCTCGACGAGGAGGCCTTGCCGGGCTGGCTGCAGCGCAACGGCCTGCCGACCCTGTCCGTGGCCGAGGCCGCCGGCAACGACGCCGTCCTCGCCCGCGTGCAGGAGCTCGTGGACGGGGCGAACGAGAAGGTGTCCCGGGCCGAGTCGATCCGGGCGTTCCGCGTGGTGCCGACCGACTTCACCGAGGCCACCGGCCACCTGACGCCGTCGTTGAAGCTGCGGCGGGCGCGGGTGATCGCGGACTTCGAGGACGTCATCGAGGACATCTACACGGCGAAGCAGCGTTGAGCACAGCCGACCAGCGCTGACGACCCCGAACCGGTCGGGACGAGACCGCTAGCCGCCGGTGTTGAGGCTGAGCAGGGCGTTCTCGACGACCTCGGTCAGCGCAGGGTGGATCCAGTACTGGCCGCGGGCCATCCGGTGGGCCGGCAGGTCCGTGTGCATCGCCTGGATCAGCGGCTGGATGAGCATCGACGCCTCGTGGCCGAGCAGGTGGGCGCCGAGCAGGCGACCCGTGCCGCGTTCGGCGAGCAGCTTGACGATGCCCGTCTCGTCCTCCATCGCCCACCCGTAGGCGGTGCTGCCGTACTCCTGGACGGCGACGGCGAGCTCCTCCCCCACGGCGGTGCAGTGGTTCCGCGCCTCGTCCTCCGTCATCCCCACCTGAGCGAGCTGCGGGTGCGTGAACACGGCCGACGGCACGAACCGGTGGTCGCTGGCCAGCAGGGGGCCGGTGGCGGTGAGGTTGTGCGCGACGACCCGGGCCTCGTGGTTGGCCACGTGCTTGAGCTGGTGCTCGGAGCTGATGTCGCCGAGCGCCCAGAGCCCGGGCACGGGCCGATCGTCGGCGAGCACGCGCTGGAACCCGTCCACGCGCAGCCGCCCGTCGTCGTGCAGGTCGAGCCCGGCGTCGACGGCGCCGAGCCGGTCCGTGTTGGGGATGCGACCGGCGGCCATGAGCACGAGGTCGGCGTCGGCGTGGCCGGCGTCGTTCCCGTCGACGTCCATCAGTGACACCCGCACGGGGCCGGTTCCGGGCGCGTCCTCGTCGGCCGGGGTGATCGCGGTGACCTCGGTGCCGAGCCGGACCTCCCACTGCTTGCCGGCCAGCTGCGTGAACCGCTCCGAGATGGTCGCGTCCAGGTGCGTGAGCAGGCCCGTCCCGCGCACCACCTGGATCACCTCGACGCCGATCTGGGCGAAGATCGAGGCGAACTCTGCGGCGATGTACCCGCCGCCGACGATCACCAACCGGCGAGGCGCCTCCGGGATCCGCATGACGGTGTCCGAGGTGTGCACCTGCGGCAGGCCCGCGCCGAGCACGGCGAGTTCGCGGGGGCGGGAGCCGGCGGCGATCACCACCTGGTCCCCGGTGACGGTGCGCCCGGACGCGGTGACGAACTCGCGCGGTCCGGTCATCCGCGCCTGCTCGGCGTAGAGCGTGACGTTCTCCTGCCCGGCGTCGCGGTACGCCCGGCCGTTCGCGGAGATGGCGTCGATCCGCCCGAAGATGCGGTCCCGGATCTGCTGCCAGTGCACGGCGTCGCGGGTGAGGTCGACGCCGAGCCGACCGGCCTCGGCGGGTGCGCCCGCGAGACCGGCCGGGTAGACGAACATCTTGGTCGGGATGCACCCGACGTTCAGGCACGTCCCGCCGAAGGTCCCGCCCTCGATGATGGCGACGGACCGGTCGTCCCACTCCGGCCCGAGGAGGCTGTTCCCCGAGCCGGAACCGACGATCACCAGGTCGTGGTGGGCGGTCATCGGCGGTCGGTCATCCGAGGACCACGATCAGGTCCCCGCCCTGCACCTGGGCGACGCCCTGCAGCGCGACCCGGGACACGGTGCCGCCGGCCGGGCTCGTGATGGCCGCTTCCATCTTCATCGCCTCGATCGTGGCGACCGTGCCACCGGGGGCCACGGTGTCGCCCTCGTTGACGGTCACGGTGACGGCTCCGGCGAACGGCGCCGCGACGTGGCCGGCGTTGCCGGGGTCGGCCTTCTCGGCCTCCTTGACGTCCGACTCGACGGTCCGGTCCCGCACCGTCACCGGGCGGCCCTGCCCGTTGAGCGTGCACATGACGGTGCGCATGCCGCGGTCGTCGGGCTCGCCGACGGCGTCCAGGGTGGCGATCAGCCGCACGCCGCGCTCGAGCGGGATGACGTGCTCGGTGCCGCTGCGCAGCCCGTACAGGTAGTCCCGGGTGTCGAGGACGGACACGTCGCCGTAGAGCTCCCGCGTGTGCGTGAAGTCCTTCGTCGGGCCGGGGAACAGCAGGCGGTTCAGCGCATCCCGGCGGGACGGCGAGTCACCGGCGAGGGCGGCCCGGTCCTCGTCGCTGATGTCCTCGGTGCGCGGCTTGACCGTGCGGCCCTGCAGCGCCTTCGTCCGGAACGGCTCGGGCCAGCCGCCCGGCGGGTCGCCGAGCTCGCCGGAGAGGAACTGGATGACCGAGTCGGGGATGTCGAACCTCTGCGGATCCGCCTCGAAGTCCTTCGGATCCACGCCCTGCCCCACCAGCTGCAGGGCGAGGTCGCCGACGACCTTGGACGACGGCGTGACCTTCACGAGGCGGCCGAGGATCCGGTTGGCCTCGGTGTACATGTCCTCGATGGCCTCGAACTTCTCCCCCAGGCCCAGGGCGATGGCCTGCTGCCGGAGGTTGGAGAGCTGGCCGCCGGGGATCTCGTGCCGGTAGACGCGGCCGGTGGGCCCGGGCAGGCCGGACTCGAAGGGGGCGTAGACCCGGCGGACCGCCTCCCAGTAGGGCTCGAGGGCGCTGACGTTGTCCAGGTTCAGGCCGGTGTCCCGCTCGGTGTGGGCGAGGGCGGCGACGAGGGCCGATGCCGAGACCTGGCTCGTGGTGCCGGCCATCGAGGCCGTCGCCACGTCCACGGCGTCGACGCCGGCGTCGACCGCCGCCATCAGGGTGGCCAGCTGGCCGCCCGCCGTGTCGTGGGTGTGCAGGTGCACCGGCAGGTCGAAGCGCTCCCGCAGGGCGCCGACGAGCTTCGCGGCGGCCGCGGGCCGGAGCAGGCCGGCCATGTCCTTGATCGCGAGGATGTGCGCCCCGGCGTCGACGATGCGTTGCGCCAGGTCCAGGTAGTAGTCCAGCGTATACAGGGTCTCGTTGGGGTCGAGCAGGTCCGCCGTGTAGCACAGCGCCACCTCGGCGATCGCGGTGCCGGTCTTGCGGACCGCGGCGATCGCCGGCTCCATCTGGCTGACGTCGTTCAGGGCGTCGAAGATGCGGAAGATGTCGATGCCGGTCTCGGCGGCCTCCGCCACGAACGCGTCGGTCACCTCCACCGGGTACGGGGTGTAGCCGACGGTGTTGCGGCCGCGCAGCAGCATCTGCAGGCAGATGTTCGGGACGGCCTGCCGCAGCTTGGCGAGCCGCTCCCACGGGTCCTCACCGAGGAACCGGAGCGCGACGTCGTAGGTCGCCCCGCCCCACGCCTCGATCGAGAGCAACGTGGGGGTGAGCACCGAGACGGCCGGGCCGGCGGCCACGAGGTCCCGGGTGCGCACGCGCGTGGCCAGCAGGGACTGGTGGGCGTCGCGGAACGTCGTGTCCGTCACCGCGACGGCCCGCTGGGCGCGCAGGTCCGCGGCGAAACCCTCGGGGCCGAGCTCGAGCAGCCGCTGCCGGGAGCCCGACGTCGGCACGGCCGGCAGGGTCGTCGTCGTCAGGGCCCCGTCGGACGGGCCGACGGGCAGCTTGAGCGCCGGGTCGTCGTGCACGGGGTTCTCGCCGTTGGGCTTGTTCACCGTCACATCGGCCAGCCACGTCAGCAGGCGGGTACCGCGGTCGGCCGAGCCGCGGGCCTGGAGCAGCTCGGGGCGCTCGTCGATGAACGACGTCGCCACGTTGCCGGCGACGAACTCGGGATCGTCGAGCACCGCCTGCAGGAACGGGATGTTGGTCGAGACGCCGCGGATGCGGAACTCGGCGAGCGCACGCCGGGCCCGGGCGATGGCGATCGGGTAGGTACGGCCGCGGCAGGTCAGCTTGACCAGCATCGAGTCGAAGTGCGGGCTGATCTCGGCGCCGGAGTAGATGGTGCCGCCGTCGAGCCGGACGCCGGCGCCACCGGCGGACCGGTAGCCGGTGATCCGCCCGACGTCGGGCCGGAAGCCGTTCGCCGGGTCCTCGGTGGTGATGCGGCTCTGCAGGGCGGCGCCGTTGATCCGCACCGTGTCCTGGCTCAGGCCCAGATCCTCGAGCGTCTCGCCCGCCGCGATGCGCAGCTGCGACTGGACCAGGTCCACGTCGGTGATCTCCTCGGTCACCGTGTGCTCGACCTGGATGCGCGGGTTCATCTCGATGAAGACGTGCTGCCCGGCGCGCTCCCCGACGGTGTCGACGAGGAACTCGACGGTGCCCGCGTTCTGGTAGTTCAGGGCCTTCGCGAAGGCGACGGCGTCCCGGTACAGGGCCTGCCGGATGTTCTCGTCCAGGTTCGGGGCGGGCGCGATCTCGATGACCTTCTGGTGGCGCCGCTGCAGGGAGCAGTCCCGCTCGAACAGGTGCATGACGTTGCCGTGGCCGTCCGCGAGGATCTGCACCTCGATGTGGCGCGGCCGCAGCACGGCCTGCTCGAGGAAGACGGTCGGGTCGCCGAACGCGGAGTCAGCCTCCCGCATGGCCGCGTTCAGGGCCTCCGGCAGTCCCTCCCGGGTGTCCACCCGCCGCATGCCGCGGCCGCCACCCCCGGCGACGGCCTTGACGAAGATGGGGAAGCCGATCTCGTCGGCGGCGGCGATCAGCGTGTCGGGGTCGGCGCTCGGCTCGCTCGAGGCCAGCGTCGGGATGCCCGCCTCCTTGGCGGCCTTGAGCGCGGCGACCTTGTTGCCGGCGAGCTCGAGGACCTCGGCCGGCGGCCCGACGAACGTGATGCCGGCGTCGGCGGCCGCCCGCGCCAGGTCCGGGTTCTCCGAGAGGAACCCGTAGCCCGGGTAGATCGCGTCCGCGCCGGACTCCTGGGCCACGCGGATGATCTCGGCGACGTCCAGGTAGGCGCGGACGGGGTGGCCCTCCTCGCCGATGAGATACGCCTCGTCGGCCTTCTGCCGGTGGATCGAGTTGCGATCCTCGTAGGGGAAGACCGCGACGGTCTTCGCGCCCGACTCGTAACCGGCGCGGAACGCCCGGATGGCGATCTCCCCGCGGTTGGCCACCAGGATCTTCGAGAACATGAGGCGGTACTCCTCTGCGTCGTCGCGCGCGTCATCGCGCGCCCGGGTCAGGTGTGTTCATACCTTAGCCGTCAGGGAGCGGCCCCGGGCGTGCCCCTCGTCACACCCCTTCCCGCGGGCCTGTCTCCCCTAGGATGAGAAGCGGTGCGCACCGCCGGCGCATCGCCGGGAGAGGAAGCGGAGTCACGCGTGCACGTCGTCAGCATCACCAGTCTCAAGGGCGGCGTGGGGAAGACGACGGTCACCCTCGGCCTGGCCTCCGCGGCCCTGCACGCCGGGCTGCGGGTGCTGGTGGTGGACCTGGATCCCCACGCGGATGCGACGACGGCCCTGGCCGTCCGACGGGGCCGCGGCATCGACGCCGGTCACCTCCTGCGCAACGACCGGCGGCAGCGCCTCTCCGAGGCGGTCGCCGCCAGCGCGTGGAGCCGCGAGGAACGCTCCCGGGTGCCCGGCACCACCGGCCGGCTCGACGTCGTGCCCGGGTCGGCGTACAGCGGCATCTTCGATCGCCCCGACCTCGGCCGCCGCGACCTGAAGCGGCTGCAGCGGATCCTCACCCGCGACGAGGAGACCGCCGCGGCCTACGACGTCGCCCTGATCGACTGCCCGCCCTCCCTCAACGGGCTCACCCGCATCGCGTGGACGGCCAGCTCCGGGGTGCTCCTGGTCGCCGAGCCGGCCCTGTTCTCCGTGGCCGGCACCGAGCGGACCCTGCGGGCGATGGACCTGTTCCGGCGCGAGTACGCCCCGGGGCTGCGCACCGCCGGCGTCGTCGCCAACCGCGTACGCCAGGAGCCCCCGAGCAGGCGTTCCGGCTGCGCGAGATGGAACGGATGTTCGCCTCGCTCCTGCTGCGACCCGCGCTCGTCGACCGCCCGGTGCTGCAGCAGATCCAGGGCGCCGCGCACGCGGTGCACCACTGGCCCGGTGCCGAGGCCGCCGCCGCGGCACGGGACTTCGACGCGGTGCTCGCCGGTCTGGGCGACCTGATCGAGGACGAGGCGCCGGACGCCCTGCCGACCACGGCCTGAAGCCGCGGCCCGCTACCCGGCTCCGGGGACATCCGTCGTCACCCCGGAGCGTGCGCCCCGCCTCAGCCGGACACGGCCGGACCGGTTCCGGACACGAGAACGGCCGGCCCAGGAGGGACCGGCCGTGACGGTGGGGGCCCGGACGGATCCGGGACGGGTTCAGGAGATGCGGGTCAGGAGATGCGGCGCGCCGCGCGGCGACGGCTGAGCTCGTCGTCGGGGAAGTCCTGCTGGTCCGCGTGCTCGGAGGGGAGCTCGGCGAGGCTGCCCTCGACCTCGCGCCACACCCGGCCGACCGCGATGCCGAACACGCCCTGGCCACCCTGCACCAGGTCGATGACCTCGTCGGCCGAGGTGCACTCGTACACGCTCGCGCCGTCGCTCATCAGGGTGATCTGGGCGAGGTCCTCGACGCCGCGCTGGCGGAGGTGTTCGACCGCGGTGCGGATCTGCTGAAGGGAGACCCCCGTGTCCAGCAGTCGCTTGACGACCTTCAGGACGAGGATGTCGCGGAAGCTGTAGAGCCGCTGCGAGCCGGAACCCGAGGCGGAGCGGACGGCCGGCTCGACGAGGCCGGTACGGGCCCAGTAGTCCAGCTGGCGGTACGTGATACCCGCGGCCTTGCAGGCGGTCGGTCCGCGGTAACCGGCGTCCTCGTCCAGGACCGGAAGGTCCTCCGTGAACAGCAGGCCCTGAGCACCTTCGGGCTGCGCATCGTGAGCGGCGCGGCGCAGTTCGCCGGTTTCACCTTTCGGACTCACGTGGACCCTCCTTGATCAGTAGCTCCACTGGGGGGAAGCGGGAACCGGCCAAGTCTACCAAGAGGGGTCCCCGGCGCATCAGGGGTCACCGGTACAAGCGGTGGACCGTGATCGTGCCGAGACCCTCGTCGCGAGAGGCTGAACGGGACCCGAAGGAGCTGTCTAGGAATGACGTTAGAGGCCCGGGTGCGGCGGGTCAAAGACCCCGGCCCGTCCGGTGCGGCGTGTCGCCCTCGCACACGCCGTCGCCGGACAGCCTGCTGTCAGTTCTCGAAGTCCTCGGGCTCGACGTCGTCGAGGAACTGGCGGAACCGGCGCAGCTCGTTCTCGGCGTTCTCCTCGGACGGACGAGCAGCGGTCTCGTCGTCGTCCTCGGTGACCTCGCCGGCCTCGGTGATCTGCACGCCGGCGTCGTCGAGCACCTCGGGGGTGCACAGGATGGGGCAGTCCACGCGGATCGCCAGGGCGATGGCGTCGGAGGCGCGGGACGAGACGGTCGCACCGGTGCCGAAGACCAGCTGCGCGTAGAACACGGCGTCGCGCACGGCGATGATGTGCACCTGGGTCAGTTCGGCCCCGAGTTCCTCGATCACGGAGACCATCAGGTCGTGCGTCATCGGCCGGGGCGGGACGATGCCCTGCTGGGCGAGCGCGATGGCGCTGGCCTCGGGCGCACCGATCCAGATGGGCAGGTGCCGCTCGCCGTGGGACTCCTTCAGGAGCACGAGCGGCTGGTTGGCCGGCAGTTCGATCCGGACGCCCAGCACCTCCATGGCGATCATCGCGCGACCTGCTCCGTCATCGGTTCACTCGTCCAGCCGGTCGATCCGCCCGTTGACCAGGGCGCGGTGCAGGGTCAGGCACGCCTCGCTCAGTTCCCGGGCCGCCTCGGCCGCCCGGGCCCGCGATGCGGTGTCCCGGCGGGAGGCCAGCGGCGAGATGGCCTGTTCGACGAGGCTGAGTTCCCGGTCGGCGGCCACGCGGAACGCGCGCAGGTGGCGCGGTTCGATGCCATGGGCCTGCAGCTGCACGCAGGAGCGCACCGCCGCGAGGTCGTGCTCGTTGTAGTAGCCGTCCACGGGGCTGATCAGCCCGAAGCTGACCAGTTTCTGCAGCAGCTCGCTGGGCGCCTGCGCCTGCCGGCGCAACTCGAGGGCCGAGAGCCGGCGGGTGCGGGCGGACAGGTCCTCGGCCAGCTGCGGGGAGACCATCCGGGGGCTGACCGCCGCGGCCGGCAGGTTCTCCGGCCGCTCTCCGCGGTCGATGGCCTCGCAGTACTCCTTGATCACCTTCAGGGGAAGGTAGCGGTCCCGCTGGAGAGCGAGGATGAAGCGCAGCCGCTCGATGTCCGCGTGCGTGTACTTGCGGTACCCGGCGGGGGTCCGCTGCGGGGTGATGAGGCCCTTCTCCTCGAGAAAGCGGACCTTGGACGCGGTCACCGCGTCGAAGTCGTGCCGCAGCCGCGACAGCACCTCGCCGATGGTGAAGACGCGCCCGGATGCCCCCGTCGCCGCGGAGACCGGTGCGCGCCGCGATGCGGGGTCGGAACCGGGCACCCTCAGGACCCGCCCTGACCCGGTTCGACGGCGGAAGGACCGGAGTCGGCGCTGCGGGCGCCCGCGGCCGCGGCGGCCCGCGACGGGTAGAAGGTGAGCCGGAACTTGCCGATCCGCACCTCGTCGCCCGACGTCAGGGTCACCTGGTCCACCCGGTCGCCGTTGACGTAGGTGCCGTTCAGGCTACGGCTGTCGACGAGGTCGAAGCCCTCGTCGGTGCGCCGGAACTCGACGTGACGCCGCGAGACGGTGACGTCGTCGAGGAAGATGTCGGCGTTCGGGTGCCGGCCGGCCGTGGTGACCGGCTGGTCCAGCAGGAAACGGGCACCGGCGTTGGGCCCCTGGTGGGCGATGAGCAGCGCGGAGCCCACCGGCAGCGCGTCGATGGAGGCCTGCTCCTCGGGGCTGAGCCGGGGTACCACATGGTGCGCTCCGGTGATCGGAGCGACGTTGATCGACGTCGTGTCCAACGACGACTCCCGTGGTGTGTTCACGATGCTGCGTTTCCCATCCCTCCGGGGTGCGTCCCCGTGGTCATCGGCCTGGTCCGTCGCGTCGCCTGCTCCCCCGCAGCGACCGCAACGCCGAGGTACGCACCGGCTGCCGGCGCGTGGTTCCTCCGCGGTGGTCTCAGCCTACCTGTTGTTGATAGCCCGCCGCATCGAGCAGCTGGTCAACGGCCTGCGGGTCGTCCAGCCGGAGGTCGAAGAGCCATCCCTCCCCGTACGGGTCGGAGTTCACGAGCGCCGGATCGTCCTCGAGCGCCTCGTTGCGGGCCACGATCTCCCCGTCCAGCGGGGCGAACACCTCGCTGACGCTCTTGGTGGACTCGATCTCCCCCACGGCCTCGCCCTGGCTGATGGCGGTGCCGACCTCGGGCAGCTGCACGAACACGACGTCACCGAGCTCCTGCTGGGCGAAATCGGTGACGCCGATGCGCACCACGGTCTGCTCGTCCACCGCGGAGATCCACTCGTGCTCCTCGGTGTAGCTGAGTTCTTCGGGGATGGTGGACATGAGACGCCTTCCTCGACCCGGCCTCCCTCGTCGAGGGAGAGTCCGTCGAGTATAGGCACATCACCGCACGCGCTCCGACGACTGTCCACAGGGCCCTCACCAGCGGCTTCATCGGTCCTCGGGGACCTGGTTCGACCCTGTGGACGGCTCGATTGACACATTCGAACATGTGTTCGAACATGGGGTCATGTCTCTTCCCGCCTTCTCGCCTGCGCCGGTGTCCGCCCGGCGCGGCGTGCTTCTCGCCGACGCGGGGCCGGAGGCGGACGTCCTCACGGGAGGTGCTGCCGGGGAGCACGAACCGGCCCGATCGCCGGCGGCCACCTCGGCGATCACGGCGTCCCTGCGGTCGAGGATCCGGCAGCTGGAGGCCGCCCATCTGGCAGCGCAGCGGTTCCCCGTGCCCGAGGCACTGACGCCGCTCCTGCCGCAGGGACTGGTCGCGGGATCGAGCTACGCCGTCCTCGGCTCCACCACCCTGGCGCTGAGCATGATCGCGCAGGCCTCCGCGGACGGGGCCTGGTGCGGGGCCCTGGGCATGCCGGACCTGGGCACGGAGGCCGCCGCCGGGTTGGGGATCGACCTGCAGCGGTTGATCCTCGTGCCCTCGGCCGGGCAGCAGTGGGCCGCCGTCGCGGCCGCGATGATCGACGTGCTCTCCGTAATGGTCGTCGTCCCCCCGCCCTCCATCGCCGGGGGCGACGTCGCGCGGCTGAACGCCCGGCTCCGCCAGCGGCGGGCCACGATGATCACGCTGGGACCCTGGCCGCAGACCGAGGCGACGCTGCGGGTCACCGGCAGTCGGTGGTCCGGCCTGGGATCCGGGCACGGGTATCTGACCGGGCGGAACCTGCTCGTCGAGGTGCTCGACCGGAGGGCCGGAGGACGCCGGCGCACCGGCGAGGTGGATCTGGGCGGCCCGGTGCGGCCGGGGCTCGCACTCGTCCCGGGCACGGGCACCGCGGATCCGAGCAGTACCGGATCAGGTGGCACCAGTGCCGGCAGTGTCGGTGCCGGCAGCACCGGATCAGGCAGTACCGCGTCGACGGGGCGGCCCAGCTGGGAACGCCGCGCCAGCCGGGCGGGATGAGATGAGCCCGTCGTCAGGACGCGCGGCGACCAGGGGCACCGGCGGCAGCACCGGCACCGACCGGGTGGTCGTGGTGCTCAGCCCGCGGTGGCCCGTCATCTCGGCCCGCACCACCGGTCGGCTGCCCTCCGCCGGGCCGGCTGCCGTCGTCGACCGCGGCCGGGTGGCGGTGGCCTCCGTCGAGGCCGAGCACGACGGCGTGCAGCCCGGGCAACGACTGCGGGACGCCCAGTCCCGCTGTCCGGAACTCGCCGTCACCGGCTGGGATCCGGCAGCCGACGAGCAGGCCTTCGAGCCGGTGGTCAAGGCGCTCGAGGAGATCAGCCCGGCGGTGCAGATCATCGAGCCCGGGCGCTGCGCGCTGCGGGCCCGCGGAGTGCGCCGCTATCACGGCACCGAGGAGGAAGCGGCCCGGGCACTGCTGCACGTGCTCGACGGGCAGCACGTGCCGGGGCGGATCGGCATCGCGGACACCCTGTTCGCGGCGCAGCAGGCGGCCGACCGGGCCACGGACGAGGTGCCGCTGGTCGTCGTCCCGGCCGGCCGGTCGGCTGCGTTCCTGGCACCGCTGCCGGTGGCGGTGCTGCCGGATCCGGTGCTGGTCTCACTGCTGCACCGGCTGGGCCGGCACACGCTGGGCGAGTTCGCCGCCATGGACGCCGGGGCCGTGCGGGCCCGGTTCGGGGCGGCCGGGGTGGACCTGCACCGGTGGGCCGCCGGGACCGATCCCCGGTCCGTCGTCGCCCGCACCCCGCCGCAGGACTTCGACCGGGTCGCCGAGTTCGAGCCCCCACTGACGCGGGCGGACCAGGTGGCCTTCGCGTTCCGGGTGGCGGCCGAGGACGTCGTCTCCACCCTGGCCGACGCGGGGCTGGCCTGCACCCGGATCCATCTGACACTGACCGGCGAGGACGGGATCGCCTCGGAGCGTTCCTGGACGCATCCCCGGCACTTCACCGCCGCCGAGATCACGGATCGGATCCGCTGGCAGCTCGAGGGCGAGGTCTCCTCGGGCCCGGCGCCCGGAGCCGGGCGCCTCGAGCAGCCCGTCGCCCGGGTCCGGCTGACCCCGGAACGCACCGAGCCGATCGGGCAGAGCGGTGACGGACTGTGGGGCGCCGGGGTGGATGAGCACGTGGACCACGGGTTGACCCGCATCCAGTCGATGCTCGGGCACCGGGGCGTGCTCACCGCGGTCACCGGGGGCGGCCGGCTGCTGGGTGAGCGGCGGGTCCTCGTGCCGTGGGGGGACGCGGTGCCGGCGCCGGTGCGCGCCGAGGCGGCCCGGCCGTGGCCGGGTGCGCTGCCCGGTCCTCCGCCGGCCACCGTGTTCGACCGGCTGCACCCGGTGCTGCTGCTCGACGGCACGGGCGCCCCCGTGGTGCTGGCCGGGCGCGGTGAGCTCTCCGCTCCCCCGGACCGGTTGGATCCCGAGGGCACCGGGACGACCCGGGCGGTGTTGAGCTGGGCCGGCCCGTGGCCGGTGCGGCAGCGCTGGTGGGACGCCGAACGGAACCGGCGGGTGGACCGGGTGCAGGTGATCGACGAGACGTCGGCGGCCTGGCTGCTGGTCACCACCGGCTCCCTGTGGTGGGCCGAAGCCCGATACGACTGAGCCCGGCACGACTGGACTCGAGATACCCGTGGCGAGGCGGGCGGCTCGAGGGCACGAGAAGGAAGAAGGACGGACATGGGATGGCGCAATCCCCCGATCCCGTGGCGGGAACTCGAGCGTGCGCTCTCCGACCGGCCCGGCCCGGCGCTCACCGATCGCAGCGCGAGCGACGGAAGCAACGGACGACAGCCGGGTGGGTCACGGCAGCCGGAGCCCGAGCACGCGGAATCCGAGCAGCCGGATGCCACCCCGCAGCCGGGTGCCTTGCCACGCCCCGGCTCCTCCCACCAGCCCAGCTCCTTCCACCAGCCCAGCTCCTTCCACCAGCCCAGCTCCTTCCACCAGCCCAGCTCCTTCCAACAGCCCAGCTCCTTCCAACAGCCGGGCTCCACCCCGCGGCGGGGTCTCCCCCAACGACCCGGTTTCACCCAACGACCCGACGGCGGCGACGGGCCGGCGTTCTCCCGCAAGCGCGGTCCCTACACGCCGCCGCCCGTGCCCGCCGCTGTCGGGACCGCCGCTCCGGGGACGCCTGCCGGTCGGACGCCGTCCGAGGAACCCGCCGTGCCGTACGCCGAGCTGCACGCCCACTCCAGCTACAGCTTCCTGGACGGGGCGGCCTCGCCCGAGCATCTGGTCGAGGAGGCCGTCCGGCTCGGGCTGAACGCGCTGGCCCTGACGGACCACGACGGGCTGTACGGCATCGTGCGGATGGCCGAGGCCGCCGAGGCCCATGGACTGCGCACCGTCTTCGGGGCCGAGCTCTCCCTCGGCCTGCCCGGTCCGCAGAACGGGGAGCCCGATCCGCACGGGGAGCACCTGCTGGTCCTGGCCCGCGGGGAGGAGGGCTATCACCGGCTGGCCGGCGCGTTGACGTCGGCCCATCTCGCCGCGGACGCGCAGAAGGGACGGCCGGTCTACGACCTGGCGGCCCTGGCCGAAGCGGCCGCCGGGCACTGGGTGATCCTCACCGGTTGCCGGAAGGGTGCGGTCCGGCGCGCGCTGACCGAGGGCGGTCCCGCCGAGGAGGGACCGGCAAGGGCCGAGGCGGCCCTGGTCCGGCTCATGGAGCTGTTCGGCCGGGACAACGTCGTCGTCGAACTCCTCGACCACGGCGGCCCGGCGGACAGCACCCACAACGACGTGCTCGCGGGGCTGGCCGCCCGGCACGGTCTGCGCTGCGTGGCCACCAACGGGGTGCACTACGCGACCGAGGACCAGTTCCCCCTGGCCACCGCGGTGGCCGCGGTCCGCGCCCGTCGCAGCCTGGACGACCTGGACGGCTGGCTGCCCGGCTCCGACGGGGCACACCTGCGCAGCGGGGCCGAGATGGCCCGACGGTTCGCCCGCTACCCCGGCGCCGTCGCCGCGACCGTCGAGCTGGCCGAGGAGCTCGCGTTCGAACTGCGCGCCGCCCGGCCACGGCTGCCCCACCAGGACGTCCCGGCCGGGCACACCCCCATGTCGTGGCTGCGCGAGCTGGTGCGCACGGGTGCGCAGAAGGTCTATCCGGACGCCGACGCCGCCGTCACCGAGCGGCTCGAGGCGGAACTGGCCGTGATCGAGGCCAAGGACTTCCCGGGCTACTTCCTCATCGTCCACGACATCGTCCGGTTCGCCCGCTCCCGCGGCATCCTCTGCCAGGGCCGGGGCAGCGCCGCGAACTCGGCGGTGTGCTACGTGCTGGGCATCACCGCCGTGGACTCCATCTTCTACGACCTGCCGTTCCAGCGGTTCCTCTCCAGCCTGCGCGAGGAGGAGCCGGACATCGACGTCGACTTCGACTCGGACCGGCGGGAGGAGGTGATCCAGTACGTCTACGGCAAGTACGGCCGGCGCAACGCCGCCCAGGTGGCGAACGTCATCACCTACCGGCCGAAGAACGCCGTCCGCGACATGGCGAAGGCGCTGGGCTACAGCACGGGCCAGCAGGACGCGTGGTCGAAGCAGGTGGAGCGGTGGGGGTCGCTGCGGGAGGCCGCCGACGTCGAGATCCCCGAGCAGGTGCTCGACCTGGCCGAGTCGGTGCTGAGTTTCCCCCGGCACCTGGGCATCCACTCGGGCGGCATGGTGCTGACCGACCGGCCCGTGGGCGAGGTGGTGCCGATCGAGCACGCCCGGATGGCGGACCGGACCGTGCTGCAGTGGGAC
This sequence comes from Tersicoccus mangrovi, assembly GCF_036881825.1. Taxonomy (NCBI): domain Bacteria; kingdom Bacillati; phylum Actinomycetota; class Actinomycetes; order Micrococcales; family Micrococcaceae; genus Tersicoccus; species Tersicoccus mangrovi. The sequence goes on from NZ_JBAJMW010000004.1 coordinate 489,748, forward strand.
AAGGACGACTGCGAGTGGATGGGGCTGGTCAAGTTCGACCTGCTGGGCCTCGGCATGCTCGCGGCCCTGCAGTACGCGTTCGACCTGGTCGGCGAGCACCTGGGCGAGGCATGGACGATCGAGACCATCCCGCGGGAGGAGGCCGCCGTGTACGACATGCTGTGCCGGGCCGACTCCATCGGCGTCTTCCAGGTGGAGAGCCGCGCCCAGATGGGCACGCTGCCGCGGTTGCGGCCCCGCCGGTTCTACGACCTGGTGATCGAGATCGCCCTGATCCGGCCCGGCCCCATCCAGGGCGGTGCGGTACATCCCTACATCCGGCGCCGCTCGGGCGACGAGCCGGTCACCTACCCGCACGAGCGGACGATCCCCGTGCTGGAGCGCACCCTCGGCGTCCCCCTGTTCCAGGAGCAGGTGATGCAGATGGCGATGGCGATCGGCGACTGCTCGGCCGAGGACGCAGACCTGCTGCGCCGGGCGATGGGCTCCAAGCGCGGCCGGGAGAAGATCGAGACGCTGCGGGACAAGCTGTACGCGGGGATGGCCCGCAACGGGATCACCGGGGAGCAGGCCGACGTCCTCTACGACAAGATCCAGGCGTTCGCGAACTTCGGGTTCGCGGAGAGCCACAGCCTCTCCTTCGGTGTACTGGTGTACGCCAGCTCCTGGATCAAGCTGCACTATCCGGGCGTGTTCGCGGCATCCCTGCTGCGGGCCCAGCCGATGGGGTTCTACTCCCCCCACACCCTGGTGGCCGATGCCCGCCGGCACGGGGTCCGGTTCCTGCGCCCGGACATCGCCCGCTCAGGGGTCGACGCCGGGATGGAGCCGCTCGACGACGGATCCGGCCCACGGCCGGGTGGATCGCGGGCGGGCCGCTCGCGCCCGGGTGGCCGGGACGCCTGCCTGGCGTTCACCCAACCGCCCGTCGGTCCCTTCGATCAGCACGCTCCCGACGTCTCGGCCGAGCACCGGCGCGACGCGGCGCTGGCGGTCCGGCTGGGCCTGGCCGGTGTCAGCGGCATCGGCAAGGACCTGGCCGCGCGGATCGTGACCGAACGCGACGCGAACGGCGCCTACCGGGACATGACGGACCTCGCACGGCGGGTGACGATGACCGTCGAGCAGCTGGAGGCTCTCGCCACCGCGGGGGCGTTCGCCGTCTGGGGGCTGAACCGACGCGAGGCGCTCTGGCAGGCCGGCCACGCGGCGGGCGAGCGGGAAGGCCAGCTGCCGGGCACGGCGGTCCCCCTGCAGCTGCCGTTGTTCGACGCGCCGTCCGCCGTCGAGACGGTGGCCGACGACCTGTGGGCGACCGGGCTGAGCACCGACGACCACCCCATCGCCCACCTGCGCGCCCGGCTGGACGAACGGAAGGTGCTCCGGGTGGCCCGGTTGCTGCAGGCGGTGCCGGGCCGACGGGTCGAGGTGTGCGGGATCGTCACCCACCGGCAGCGGCCGCAGACCGCGCAGGGCATCACGTTCCTCAACCTGGAGGACGAGACGGGGATCCTCAACGTGATCTGCAGCGTCGGGGTCTGGGCGCGCTACCGGCGGACGGCGCGCGACGCGAAGGCGATGATCGTGCGCGGGGTCCTGGAACGCTCCGCCGAGGGAGTCACCAATCTCGTGGCCGACCGGCTCGAGGAGCTGCCCCTGTCCCTGCGCTTGACCTCGCGCGACTTCCACTGACGGAGGCCACGCCTTCTCCACGGCGGACGAGGAGCGTCAGTAGTCGATGTCGTCGTCCGTCGGCGGGTCCCAGCGCTGGAAGTCGAGCGTCAGGTACAGCGCCAGGGCCGCCGCGTTGTTCTCACTGATGCGCAGTGCCACCTGCTCGTAGCCCGCTTCCGCGAGCCTGGCGAGGGCCTGGCGCACCAGCTCCTCGGCATAGCCCTTGCGTCGGTGGTCCGGGTGGGTGAAGAGCTCGAGGACGAACGGCGCCTCGGGCAGGCCCGAATCGGGGAAGCCGTCGACCACGAGCAGGGCCGCCAGCGGGTTGTCCTGCTCATCGGGGACCACCAGGGACGCCTCGGGCAGGAAACGGCCGAACTCGTCGGCGTATACCTTCCGCACATCGGCGGTGGCCTCCTCCTGGGTCCACGGACGGCTGTCCGCGTACGAGGAGTAGTAGAGCTGACCGAGCACGGGGATGTCGCCGTCGGTCGCGGGCCGGGTGACTACTGCCGGCTCACGCTCCAGCGGTGCGGTCTGCGCGGTCAGCGTGATGGTTCCTGCCATGGTCGCCCTCCTCAGCCTGACTGTCTCGTGGCGGACGCCCACGTCCGCCCTGTGATCAGGAGTGTAGGGAACACCGCCGACAGAATCATCCGGCAGCAGGCTGCCCATCCGCTGCGGCGTCACACATCGCCGGATTCACGATGCGAAGGGCCGGCCGATTGGGGAGTGCCGGGATGGTGTGGTGGTCGGGTTGTTAAATGCGAGAGGCCTCGGACCGTGCCCTGCGTCGTTGCGGGGTGTGGTCCGAGGCGTCTCGGTTACGGGTTGTCCGGCGGTGTCCTACTCTCCCACACCCTCACGAGTGCAGTACCATCGGCGCTGTGGGTCTTAGCTCCCGGGTTCGGGATGGGTCCGGGCGTTTCCCCCACGCTATGGCCGCCGTAACACTATTCCCCCATTTCCGGGGTGAAACTGTGGGACACCAGCTGGTCGGTGTCATCTTTCCCTGATGTTCCCCCAACACCAGTCACACGTGAGACGTGTGTGGGGTGGGGTTTGTTGATCGGGAGCTGCATGGTGGACGCGAACAGGGTAATCCTGGCCACCACACCAGTTACCTGGGTGGTGTGTGGTGTAAGTTGTTGGCCTATTAGTACCGGTCAGCTTCACGAGTCTTCAGTCCTCGCTTCCACA